>NZ_CP029495.1:4470257-4789562 GCF_003325475.1 Chromobacterium phragmitis | reverse complement strand
TTGATGGAAGAAAGCAGGCAGGCGAAATATTGATAGGCGTGGCGATCGCCGTGGTCATGATCGGGATGGTGCTTTCCTATTTTGGCGTGCGGCAGGTCAACGAGTGGCGCGTATCGCGCGGAGAGATTGTGGGCGGCGCGCTGGCGGAGTTGGGCAAGGGCGTGAACAGCTATGTCGTGCAATATCACCCGCAGATCGTTTCCGCGCTGTTCGGCGGTCCTTCGCAAGTGAAGGATGCCGGCGGCCGCGTCATTGTGCAAAATGCGGCGGCGCCCACTGCGGCGGAAATCGCCAGCATAGCAGGCTTGAGCGGCTTCGGCGCCACGCCGCCGATCCCAGGCGGAAACTACGTGATCAGGTTGAGCCGGGGGGGATCCTGCGTGGACCAGGCTACCTGCAACGTCAATGCCCTGACCTATATCGACCGCCCTTTGCTGATGCCTTTCCCGGGCGCGAGCGATAGGGTGGACTACATGGCAACCGGCGCGGCGGTCCAGGCGATTGGCATTAATGGCGGCGCGTCATTTTTGTCTCCCAGCAATGCGAACAGTAACGCCAACCTGACCTTTCATAGCCCGGAGGCGCGGTGGAGGCCATTCCCAATCCAGTTGCGGGCGCGCCGGGAGGCATCGTCGCGATGAGGGGCGGATATATCCGCGCCGACTTTGACGAATTTCTGCGTCGCGACGGCACCAAACCCATGACGGGCAACCTGAATATGGATGCTCATGACATCTTGAACGCCAAGGACATACTGGGCAGCGGCACCATAACGATGGGAGGAGATGTGAAGGCCGGCGCCTCCGTTTTCGCCAAATGAATGTGTCAGCGGGGCGAGATGTCGCGGCGGGAGGGAAAGTAACGGCCGGACAGAACGTGGAAGCAGGGCAGGATGTTGTTGCGGCGCATGATGTCCGCGCCTCGAATGATGTCAAAGCCGCTCAGAATGTTGTCGCAGGCAACATGGTTCAGGGGAATACGCTGTACCCCAACAAGGTGGTTGCGGAGAACGAGCCTGGATGCAGTCCCGAGGGGGGCGATTGCGCGATCAAGCGCTGGCTTGATACTTTCTTGTCAATCCGGTCGTTGGGTTTTCAATGCAGGGAGTTCTCGCACCAGCCCCGTCCACGTTTGGGTCGGTAGTGACGGGGTACTATGGATGCTGGACTGTTCCTGCGACAGGAAAATGGGCAGTTTCACTGAATGGATGGCATCCAAATGCCACATATATATCCGGCCCATATGCTTCTGGAGTTTACTCTGCAGGGACAAAATTTTGCGCAAATGATTTTGTCCAGCTTTTCGGTTTTTATTGGAAAGTTGCAAATTGACAACTGATCAGTAGACTTGCCATTTCCACTTATCAAGGCGCGATCTGATTTATTCCTGCTCCTGTGTTATATAATATATTCCCATTCCTGCAGAGATGCAGTATTAAAGTCGCTAGTAGTATTTTTCATGCCGCTAGTTCAATTGCACTCTCTTATTCAGCAGCAGATTGCAAAAAAAAGCCCGTCAGGGCTTTTTTGTTGCGAAGGTTATTGCATCGGAGTGCAGGCGCGAGTGTATGAACGTCCACCGCCATTCCACCAGACATTAGTACAAGTGGATGTTGCCGAGTATTGACCCAGACATCCATAACTAGCCCACTCTCCTGAGCCTGTATAGCTGTCGAGTGGGCATTGATATATTACTGCCGTCAGTCCACTTTGTTTTTTCCAAGTACCGGATTGACAAACTAATCTGCGACACAAGTGATATTCCAAACATAATCAAAGCCTGGATATGACTTGGAATGAAACCCTCGAGGGCAACTGCTTGCGGGGTCGTGCCCTTGGCACAGTTGAAGTTGTGAACCTCGACCATCTCCCACGATGTGAATCCCACAAAGCATTCCTGATATGGCTTTTGTACCAAAAACCCAACGACCGGATTGACAACTAGGGCTCCCAGCTAGTGCCAATACCTATTACATATTCTATCGTGGCTCTTGCTCCGCACCAGAAGTGTAGATCGTCAGGAGCATCCCATTTATTGCCATAGGTCTGCAACCAAGCATTATAAACGGGGGCTCTTTTGTAATAATCAAAGCATGGGATTTCGAAGGGTCTCGTTGGAGGTTGCCACACGCCGGATTGACAACTAGGGCTCCCAGCTAGTGCCAATACCTATTACATATTCTATCGTGGCTCTTGCTCCGCACCAGAAGTGTAGATCGTCAGGAGCATCCCATTTATTGCCATAGGTCTGCAACCAAGCATTATAAACGGGGGCTCTTTTGTAATAATCAAAGCATGGGATTTCGAAGGGTCTCGTTGGAGGTTGCCACACGCCGGATTGACAATTATATAATATTAAACTGAAGTATACTGTAAGCTGCGCCGCCGCACTCAAAAGGGTAAGCATCAATTCTATAGGAGGTGTAGGCAGGGACTGGGAATGAGAGGGTTGTCATTTTCCACCACTCATTATTGTTATCGATGTTCGATGCGACAGTTCCGACGCCTTCAACCGAAGCTACCAGTGAATACTTATTCCAACAAGCGCCACCCAAAGCCTGAATTATGATCGCGTGAGCGCTATCGTTAAATCCACTATACGTCCCTGTTGCCGAACCCAAGTTTTTATATGAGCCTTTCACCGCATTGTTTACAGTTTTCCAGCTACCGGATTGACAAGCGTGTTTGTCGCTTTTATTTTCCTTTTAAATCAATGGGATATATTTGATTTTTTGATAGTTTATTTAAAATAAAGTGTTAAGCATGCTGGCTGGCCAGGGGGTCGATCATGATCACTTTTCTTTCATCTATTGCTTCAAGGTATTGATCTGGTTGAGGAATGGGCTTCGCATCCCTCATGGAGGTCAGAATGGTTCTTAGCAGGATGTCTTGCGCCGAGTGTATGGCCTGCTCTTCCGTCGCCGCGCGCGTGACCAGATTGTCAAAGTCCAGCAATCTCAATTCAATATGGTTATTGCGCTCTTCCATGCAGGCGGGGTAGGGGATGAGGTGGTCCAGCACCGCCTGCTTGCCTTTGTGCTTGTTGCCTTCAAGTTTTCGAACCAGTCTTTGCGCTCGGAGATGGGTATAGCGTTTCAGCATGGCCAGCGATTTATGGCCGCTGATCGCAGCTACTTCGAGCAGATCGAGCGTGCCGAGCTCAACCAGGCGGCTGATGGCTTCGTGACGCAGGTCATGAAAATGGAGGTCTTCAATTCCTAGCTTGATCACCATGAAGCGCCAGGTGCTTTTCAAACCATTAGGGCCGTAACTCATGACCCGGCCTTTGGATTTGACCCCCAGCCTGATCAATGCGTCCCTGGCCTTGACTGAGAGAGGGACATCTCGCTTCGAGCCGTTCTTGGTATCCGGCAAATGGGCGATCCGTGTTTTCAGATTGATGTGCTCCCACTCCAGCTTGAGGATCTCTCCTTGTCGCATGGCGGTTTCCAGCGCAAGCACCACGATCGAGTACAGCTCTTGATTGGAATGGTTGTGGCAGTAGCGCAGGATGAGGCGCTCTTCGCGAGCGGTTAGCCGCCTTTCCCTGCCTGGCGGGGTTTTGGGTTTCTTGACATTTTTCACAGGGTTGCCATCGCAGACGCCCCATTCAATTCGCGCGATATCCAGACAGTTGCTGAGCAAGGACATTTCGAGCCGCACGGTGGCCGCCGAGATGGGTTTGTTGGTCTTGGGGTTGATCTGGGCAAGCCGCTGGTCCCGATACGTGGCCACATCCACGGTGCTGATTTCATTCGTCACCAACTGGCCAAGGAATGAGCGGCTGAGCTGGTCGATGCGGTAACGCTCCTGAGCGTATCCTTTTTTCAGGATGGAGACACGCCTGCGGTAGTGATCCAGCGTTTCTTTGAGTTTTTGGGTTTTATCCATCAATTATTCTGTCTTTGTCAGCCTCAAAGCAGCAAGGACCGGTAGCGTGATGCCAGAAGCTTTGAAACGCGAGATGATCTTTTCAGCCTGGAGCGTGGCTGCCGGATGGGCGAAGCCCTTCCTGGACTTTGCTGAATTCCATGGGGGCTTGGATTGAGCATGCGCGCGCAGCGGGGCGCCTATTCTGTGTTGGCGGCAAGATTTTCTTACGGCGCCAACTGGCGCATTTCATTCTTGGGAAATTGGCTGTGAAGAATATCACAGTTAGGATGTACGGTCTTGGCGGGAGCGCCGCGTTGAGCCTGGGGCTTGAGCATAGGGGAGGGCGCCTGCTGGCGATGGTTCCAGAGGCGCCTCTCCCGCTGGCGGCGGTCAGGATTGAGATGCGGGGGTCTTGGCGCGCAGTCTCCCGCTGGCGTGTTTCTCATCATGGCCCAGGAACGTGGCGACCACGAGGCCGTTATGATTGATCAGCCGCAGAATGCCTCGAATGTTGACATCCACGCTTCCATCTTGCTGTCGGATCTTGTGAAACCATGATGTGCATATGTCCTCGTGTCCAGACAGCACAACGCCAGCATTGTCTTCTAAGTGCCATGCCATTTTCGTTGCATTTGTAAGTTTTTATTAAATATAGGGCAATGGTACTCAGATTTTAAATGCATATACATTCGTATATTTACTTAATTTCCTTTTTTGCATATTTTGTTTTAGTTGTAATTCCCATGTTTGCGCCCTCTCGGGGCCTGGGGAGTGACGCCGGTCAGCATTTTGAAATGTCTCAGGGGTAGTTATTTGCCCTGGCTGCTCTGGGGGAGGGGGAGTGTCGCTTTCGCTGGGCAGAAGCAAGGTGAGGTTCTCTGCCGGGATGGCGGGCGAAAACAGAAATCCTTGCCAGTGGTCGGCACCCATATCCTGGACAGCTTTCAACTGTTCCGCCGTTTCCACGCCTTCGCAAATGCTTTCCATGCCCAGGTCCCGGATCATGCGTATCAAATTGCGCATGATGATGTGGTCACGCTCTATGCGGAGCATTCGCTGGGTAAAGCTGCGGTCGATCTTGATCGTGGTGGCGGGGATGTGCCTTAGGTGTTCCAGAACGGAAAAACCGGTTCCAAAGTCGTCTATGGCGACTCGGACGCCTAGGTTTCGGAGCTGCCGAGCGATGTCCGTCATGGTCGGCAAGTCCTGGAACAAGAAAGATTCAGTGATCTCCAGCTCGATTCGCCAGGGATCTAGGCCCGCCTCGCGGATGAGGGAGTCAATCCGTTTGGGAAGCTCAGGTGTGATTTGTCGAACGGACAGGTTGATGGCGGTTCGGAAATGAGGCGGCAGGCTGCCGCGCTCCCAGGCGCTGGTAGTCTGGATGGCGGTTTGCAGGCACCAATCGCCTAACGCCATGATGAAACCGTTTTCTTCCGCTTGCGGGATGAAGTGGGAGGGGTTGGTCAGCTTGGATGAGGATGGCGATTGCTTCCATCGCGTCAGCGCTTCCGCGCCGGTGAGTTGCAGGCTGGAGCAGCTGAGTTGTGGTTGGTAGTGAAGTCTGAACTCGTTATTGCGCAAGGCCGCATCAAGGGTGTCTCTTGTCGGTGTTGAGCGCACTAGTTCACTGGGTATCATGTCGCCCTCGATGGGAAGTGACTGCATTTGATAAAGATTTGATATCATACATACTATAGTAAATAATATCAAAAATTGATAAGGCGAATGAAGATGTGCAGGCATTGTGTTGCCGTGCGTCTGGGCGGTGCGTCATCCAGTGTGCTGCCGTGGCGTGCTCGCGGCGCGCTAGGCTGGCGCAGATTGGTGTGGTTGCGGGAGTGAGCAGGGTACTTTTGCATTTACTTTAAAAAATGTTTGATATAGAATGTGTTTTAATAAACTAAATATCATTTTGGTGCTGAAATGTCTCGTTTTGCCATCTTGCTTCCGATATTGGCCGTAGCGGCTCCCATGACGTTTGGCCAAGTCTCCGGTTCGCAAGCCGAGTCCATCATGACTGGCGCCATCGAACGGGCGGCCAGGGATGGACTGACGCGTTTTCATCCCTCCGGAGCTTTCAATGCATTCTTGGCCAAGAATGGAGCCAATGGTTTGATGGGGCAAATCCGCAGCAGGCCAAGCAAGGCGGTCATGGTGATGGCTGGCTTGATGTATGAGGCGGGTTGCAAGCAAATGGCGGGAGATTATTTTCGCTACAACTATCAGAACACGCCGTTGGATCAAGCGGAGGACAAGGCTACGCGTGCCAAGTTCGAAAAGTTGGCCGGCGCTGGCTCGGAGTGGTGCGTGGTGTTGCCGGACGATGGAGATGCTTCGAAGAGGCCTTGTGGCAAACCTCCCAGGCAGGCGAAGCGGCAACAGGCGGTTTGGAGCCGGTTGGCTATGCAGGCGGAAGAGGCGAGGTCAAAACGGAACGCCTTTTTGTCGACGATAAAGTTCAATCGGTTCGACTATGTGGCGGCGGTGACGTCTCCGGGGCTGGATCTCTACGATCCTGCGCTGCAGCGTCCGGATAATGCCGCATGCGGCGTCATGGCGGACCGCATGAGCGAAGCGCTATTCGCCGGTTTGAAGCATGACAAGACCGACGAGGCCTATTATGCGCGGCATCGCGCCGCGATTGACGCCGTCCGCTCAGTCTGGCGCAAGATGGATGAACTCGAGAAATGAAGACGTTTCTATCGTGCTTTGCGCTGACGCTGGTTGCGCTTTCGATTGGCGGCCTTGGCGTTGTCGGCATGTCGCTGCCGGCGGGAGCCGCTGCGGATGCGGGCGGCAACGGAGGGGGCGGAAAATCGGGCTTCTGCTTCGCCAAGCCATTTACGATTCCCATGCGCATCAGCAGCCATGCCACCCCGCTGAGAGAACAGCCCACGACAGGGCAATACAGGCCCCACTATGGCGACGACATAGCCATGCCAAGCAATACGCCGATTTATGCGCCTGCCGACGGCGTGATTCAGACGGTGGCTCGGAATCGGCCAGGGGCGGGCAATTACATCAATATCCAGCATCCCAGCGGTTATTTGACGCGTTATCTGCACTTGAACTCCATTTCGGTCAGAAATGGACAGAGAGTGAAAACCGGCGAGTTGCTGGGTTATTCCGGCATGACGGGTGGCGTCAGCACAGGGCCCCATTTGCACTGGGAGGCGCATATTCCTGTCTACAAGAAGCCCTTTCCGCCGGTTGGACCCACTTATATGTTGTGTCAAGGCGCTCCCCCGGCTCAGCCGCAGGAAGAAGCCAAGGAAACGGGCGACCCGGCTGAAACGGTGAAGTGGCCGCAAGATTCGGATGGGCCGGATCCGGCTTGGGAGGCGTGTCCCATTCAGCCGCCAGCCATGCAGCCTCAGGAGTGGCGTTTGGACGACCCTGAGCGAAAGGGCAAGCCTTACTGATGAAAGGTTTAATTAAATGAATATTTTACGAAACTTAAATAAATCATCACTCAGGAAAAAGGCAGTCGTGATTGCGCTTGGCGGCGTCTTGATCATGACGCCGGTTGCGGCATATGCCGACTGGGGCGACATTTTGGGAAAAATCCTGAACGCGGTGACGCAGATTCTCCAGCAAGAGTACGCGCAGCTGAAAGCGCAGATCGAGCAGGCGGTCTTGACGCGGGAAGAGGGAGAAAAGAATCGGGACAAAATCGGGCAGGAGGAGGAGAAAAACCGCAAGCAGCAATGCGATTTTTGGTGCGGCAAGCAGCTGCCCAATCCGGGAACGGTGCCCAATGACGCTCAAAAGACCGGCTCTCCTGGCGCCGCGGTAGCCGCGCGCAGGGAGTCCACGGCGAAGCTGCAGGCCATTACGGGCAGCATGGCGGACAATCTGGATCACTCCACGGCTATTCAGGGCTACTACGGCGCGGTTACCGGCTGGTATCAGGCCGCGAGCCCGGACGAACGCCGGCAGGCCATGCAGCCGCCCTCGTTCGAGCCTGGCTACATTCCGACGCCTCAAGAAAACCAGATGGCGGATTACAACGCGAAATTGACCATCGGCCTGGAACCCAGCATTCCCGCATCACAGGATCAGATCAACAAGAACCCGGCTGCCCAAGAGTATGAGGCGCGCCGGCTTGGGTATAACTCTGCCCAATTGGCGGCATACAACAGTTATCGTCAATACGACATGTCGGCGGAAGAGGTGAAGGCCGTCAATGATGTGCTGTTGTCGATGTCCCAGGAAACCATCGAGGGGATGAATCCCGGAACGGCGATGAAAGCCCAAGTGCAGTTGCTGGCCATTCAATCCGGGCTGCTGCTGAGTCAATATCAGTCGTCATTGCGTCAAGAGCGGCTGCTGGCCGTCATGGCATCCAACAATGCCAAGATGGCGATGAAGGAACGTTTGCGCAAGCTGGCTCAGGGGCAGTCGGTGCAAGGTTATGCGAAGTGAGGACGCAGGAATGAGAGCCCGCCATTCGAAATGGCTGCAAAGGGCAGGCGGCGCGGTGTTGGCGTGCCTGCTCGGGTTTCAAATGCTGCCGGGACTTGCGCCCTTTATTGCGGTTGCCCGGGCGGAAAGTCGGGCGGCGGGGGCTCGGGTCGGTCAGGATCTGGCGCAGCGGCTGGATGCGCTGGCTGAAAGCCAGGTTTTGGGCGATTACGCCAAGCTGCAGCAGGAATACCTGCGCCAGCAAATCGAAAAGATGGCCAGGGATGCCGAGCAGTTGAAGAACTCCCCCGAGGCGGCGATTTTCAGAGATGCGGTTGGAGACTTTTCGTGGGCGAAGGCGCCAATTTCCGAGGCGGCCAGCCTGGGGTATTACGGTCAGCCGCAAGCAATTGCGAATGAATTGATACGCAAGGCCAAGGCGGGAGTGATACAGGATTTGGCGCGAAAGTATTCTGCCGAAGAGCTGGAAAAGCTCTCCAATGAACGAATCTTGCAAGAAATGGGAAAGTCTTTTCCGGGGGTGGCATCGCAAGTTGGCGGAGATGTTGTCTATACGTCGAATAATCCAGTCATTCAGTATCTGAATAAAGTCAACAAAGATGAATTTATCCAGTCCGTGACGAGCTCGGTGAAGGATTATGTAAAGCAGCAGGTGGAAGATTATTTCAAAGAGTGGATACGAAACCTGATCCGGGAAAACATAACGACAAAAATCTCATCGGAGACGGTAAAAAATATTCCTTATATCGGTCCTTACTTGAGCTGGTACATGACTCAGCGGCAAAAGTGGATGAATCAGACTCATCAGAATGAGCAGAAAAAAGAAGAAGGCAAGCTGGATCGTAAAAAAATAGAATATGAAAACAAAATGAAGCGGCAAGAGGCGGACATGATCTGGGGCAAGCAGCCGCTGCCAGGCTATCCGCGCGAGATCGATTCTTCCATATATGGAACATCGGGAGGAATGAATGCGAACCAGCGGGTGATTGAGCAGTTCGCGAATCAGGATCGCGGTTCTTTGGCTGAATGGCTGTTTTATGGCGATCAACCTGTTTCTTTCTATGGTTGGTTGGCCGCTTATCCCGCTGAGCGCAGGAAGGAGATCATGACGCCTTATGAAATTGGCCCGAATCTGGATGCGGAGGGGAAGCCGGTTAAATCGTCGGAGGCGGATAAGGAGAATGTCAGACGAAACGCATGGCTGACTCTTGGCATCGAGCCTTTGCCTCCCTTTGCGGCACGGACTGGCGCGGCGGGCTTTCAGGAGGAGTTGGCGATTCGGGCCCAGTACGCTTCGGTGTTGACGCAGAGTTATGACGGATATGTGAAGGGGTGGATGGCGCAGGACCGCATGAATCAATTGATGAGCACTTTGCAGATGTTCACGCCGCAAGTGATAGATGGCCTGAGCGTGGGCCAGACCAATGGTTGCGGCGCGATGCTGCATCAATTGTCTGCCGAAGTGCAAATGCAGATATTCCAGTCGAAGCTGCGGTTCGAGCGTCTGCGCGCTTCTTCTATGGGGCTGGAAGCGAAATTGGTGCGCGAGAATCAGTTGCGCGAGCTGGGGCAAGGGGCGCCGGTGGGCGCGATTGCGGGTCAATAGGGGGGACTATGAGCGCTTTGAGCGAAGGTGCGAAAGGCATTGGTTATGTATTTTTGGAGCGATTGCTTGGCTCCGAAGCGCTGGGGTATTTCGGCATTCAGGCCAGCGGGGTCAATTCCGCCCCCATGACCTCGGGCATGGCGCTCGCGGCGGATGTTGCGCTGTGGTTCATGCCGTTGATCACATTTTACATTCTTGGCATGGGTTTGCTGTATTCCTCTCAGGAGGGGACCGTGCTTGGGAAGCGCTGGTCGGCGGTCATCGTGCCGTTGCGGGGAGTGGGGGGATTGCTGTTTTCCGCTCCGGTTGTCCCTGGCGGTCTGTCGGCTATCCAAATATTCGTCGTGGGCTTGGGGCTGTTGGGCAACTATATCGGCAATGAGGCCGCCAATGTTCTGGCGGAAAAGATCTATCAGCCAGGTTCCGGTTTTGTCCAGGCAAGAATGAGCGCGCCATTGACGGACAATACCGCGAAGGCGAATGCCTTCGCCGCTTTGACGGCCTCTGAAGTGTGCATGATGGCGGCCCGCAACCTGGGCTACGGCACAGGGACTTCGGCTGGAGGCGCCTCGAGCGGCGGCTCATCCGCAGCGAAGGCGTTGTGGGGTACGGAAACGGGGGCAAAGGGCGGCGTCAGCCCGGTGACCACCCCGCTGTCGGCTATTTGCGGCAATGCGCAAGTCGGCGGGGCCGGGGGGTCGAATCCGGGTTATCCCACTGATGTGATGGATTGCGGCGCGACGGAGTATCCTTCGGTCTGCAATGCGGTGCAGCGTGTCAATCAGGAATTCCGCGGGAAGGTCCAGGCCAGGCTTCAGTCGAACAGGGGGATTCTAGCCGATCAGGACATGTTCGATCTGGCCCAGCAATACCGGGATGCCATGACCAGGGCCATCAATCCGGACTTGAGCGAGGTGATCACGAAGAATGCCGAAGCGGTCAAGAAGATGGGCTGGCCTGGCTTGGGCAATTTCTTCCAGAAATATTCGGCGGCTAGCGGCGAATTCGACAACTATATCTACCACTCGGCCAACCCCAAGTTCGATTTCAAAAATATCGGCGATGCGACACAAGCCGGCATGGCCCTCAGCGACCAAAGCCAGATGGCGTTCAAGCGGGCGGCAAACGTATTTGATTACACTTGGGAGGGGGCGTTAAGGTCGCTGGGCGCCGTGGCCTCTGGGGCGGACAGCACGGCGGCCAGGTTGGTGCTGTCGGCGCAAGGCGTGGAGAACACGATTCTGCGCAACATGATATTTGGCGTAGGGAATAGCGCTTTTGATGTTGGCGCCATGGATGCGGTGCAACGGCTGGGCATATACATGAACGTGGCCGGCGCGCTCACACTGAAGTATGCGGGCGATGAAGCGTCGGATGGCGAGGGAGGCATCGATGAGAAGTCCGGAGAGACCAAGGACTCCGGATCCGTCAGCAGTAGCCTGGCAGACGGCTTGAAGGTATTGGCCGGTGGAAACGGCATGAAAGACATGCTGCGCATGATGGCCAAGCCGGCGATGCTTGCGGGTTTGGTGTTGACGACGTTGCTGCCGTCGCTGCCGACTATCTATTTTGTCCTGATGACGATGGAGTGGGTGATCTGGTTGATTGTGGCTGCGATGGCGTCGCCGCTGTGGATGATTTTTCACATGCTGCCGGATGGAGATAGCCTGGTGAACAACCGCGCTGAAACCGGTTGGGGCTTGCTTGCCTATATCGCGCTTTTCCCGTTGTTCGTGGTGCTGGGATTTGGAGCCGCGATGACGTTGTTCAATGTGGCGATACCGTTTGCGTTTGAAATGATGATGTCGATCAGCAGCTCGTCGACTGCAGGCGCCACCATGGATATTCTGTTCAAGCCGATATTGATGGCTGCTGTCGTGATTGGCACCACTTTCCTGACCATGAGCCTGATTATCTCGCTGCCCCATCGCCTGGCTACCTGGATCAACATCCATCCGCAGAGCGACAGCCTTCAAGAGGGCAAGGGGCAGCTGGGGGTCATTACGGCCCCGAGGCTCACGGGCATGAATTCGGCGGAACTGAGCGGAGGGAGGGCGGGCGCCGGGCCGGGCTCCAGGAGCTGGATGCCGAAAATCTTTGGCAAGCGTTAAAGATTTTGCGGGGAACCGCATTGGCGCCGTAATTTGCGGCGCCGAAAAGGCCGGGCGGAGACGCCCGGCTTTTTATGGTTTCTGGATCGTGAGGCTTTCCAGGGAGTTGCCGTCGTGAATCCATTCCGACACCCACTTAGGCTGCCGACCTCGGCCAGTCCAGGTCAGTGACTCATCATCGGGGTGAAGATATCTGGGAGGGCTTTGAGACGGTTGGCTCTGCGGCTTTTTTCTGTCGCGACCGTGGGCGGTTTCTTGTGGAGTCAAGTTTTGAAGCGCGGCCAGGGCCATGATTTTCTGTTTGGCGTCAGCATGCTCCGCGCTGATTTTTTTTTGCAATGCATTTTCGACGATCGATTTCAAGCGCTGCAGGTCTGCGATGCTGAGGTTTGCGAGATCGCTCTCGGTCAATAATGAATCCATGCTGGTCCTTGAAAGGCGGGGTTTCTGGCTGGAGAGAACCCTGGCAGATGGCGTGTTGATTCCATGTAAGTCAACATGGAGGCCATGCATTTCCTGTCATTATATACGCGCATTGCCCCGCGAGGGCTTGTCTGGGGGCGGGGCGGTAATGGGCGGATGTGCGGAGTGGCGGGCGCTGGTTTGAGATCAGTATCCGCTTAGGGCGATTCGCAAATACCAATCGATGATTTGCCGTCCCCATATCAGGGAGACAAGGCCAGCGGCGACAAGGTAGGGGCCGAAGGGCTGGGGGCTGTCTGGTTGCGCGAGTCGAAGTTTGATCCGCATGGTTCCGATAGCCGCGCTGGTGCTGAAGCTGAGGAGGATGATCAGGGGAAGGGCCGGCCATCCCAGCCAGGCTGCCATGGCGGCGACGAGCTTGAAGTCGCCCTCTCCCAGGCCGTCTTTGCCCGTGGCCAGGCGAGAGAGGGCCGCGATGGACCACATGAGCGCATAGCCCGCGGCCGCGCCGATGACAGCCTCGTTCAGGCTGGATTGCAATTGAAAAGTATTGGCCAGCAAACCGAGCCAAAGCAGCGGCTGTGTCAAGGCGTCGGGCAGCAGACGGGCATCCAGATCAATCAGCGCCAGCGCGGCAAGAAAGTACACGAAAACAGCCAGGCCCAGAGTTTGGAGCTGAAAGCCGTAAGTCCAGCCAATCAACGCGAAGCATGAGGCAATGGCGAGTTCTACGGCGGGATAGCGCAGACTAATTGTTCGCCCGCAGGAATGGCAGCGGCCTCGCAGCCAGATATAGCTTATGACCGGGATCAGCTCCCAGAGGGCCAGCTCGTGGCCGCAGGCCGGGCAATGAGAGCGAGGGCGGGATAGCGTCACGCGGGCATGGCCGGCTGTCGCGAGCCCAACGGCTTCTCGGCATTCGCGCAGCCAAGCTTGCTCGATCATGATAGGCAGGCGATAGGCAAGCGCATTCAGGAAACTGCCGAAAGCGAGCCCCAGTGCCAGCATGATTCCCGCTGACTGAGCGTGAGGAGGCGCCGATATTTTCAGGAGAGTGAATGCCGCAAGCAATGCGATCGAACTGCCTGAGAAGACGAGTGCGTTCTTGAGGCGCTGGACTCTGCAAGGATAACTTGGTGTCGATTGATCCATGGCGAGAATTTCATGATGAGGTCGGGGGGCGCTCAATGCGTGGGCAAGGGCTACTCCGTTGTCGCTTTCTCCATGACATGCAGCAAGTTTTGCGTTGTTTTATCCACCCAGGCGAGGAAGTCGCGGATGCTGATCGCCAGCTCCATGAACTCTTCGGTGAGCGCTGGATCATTGAAGTCTTTCGATGACCAGGACGTCATGGTTTCCAGGCTGTGGGTCAGGTGGTTTCGCGCCAGCATGCCTCGAGCGAGGCTGTTGGCCTTCTCTTGCGTCAGCATCCCTGATTTGACGGCCTCGTCGATCAAGTTGGCCAATGACATCGTTTTTTGAGTGATTTCCGTCAGCGAGGTCTGGATCTTCTTCATGAGTAACCTTTAATCAAGCGATTGTTGTCCAGGCGCGAGCGTTGCGGTAGTCATCAGCTCTGCTTGATGAATTCATGCTTCCTTGCCGGCTCGGCAAAGGATGGGCATCGCAGGATGTGAGGAGATGTCTCGCCATGTAGCGTTTGCTCGAGGTTGTCAGGCGAGGCTAGGATAGCACATCTCTGAATAAATGTTTTACTATAATAGATATTAAAGCACATCAATTTTTGATGATCATGGAGGTTTTTGGCTGATGCGGGCTTGGCGGGGCTAGTTGTCTGATGAAGACGCTTTCCCCGGCGGGGTAAACAAAGTATTGCCGTCTACTCCAAACAGCTTGGCTATCGTTTCTGTGGTTGGCGCATCTTCAGGGCAATTGTGCGGCTGGGCGGGAGGGGGCGGGTTGGATGGGGTGTCGTTCTGGGCTTGGCTCAGAGAGCCAAAGAATAAATTAAGGTCATGTTCGCTCAGTTCTTCTTCCACATCTATTTCCAGGTTGCAGGCTCTGTGAGAACGGAGGTTGGCGGGAGAGTTGAGATTTTTTAGCTGCTCCCATGCGTTTTGCGCGCGGACGGCATTTCTCGAGAGCAATTCCTGGCGTACTTGTTGCTCGCGTTCGAATAGTGCCTTGGCAGTTTCCAGGCGATGGAGGATGCCCGCTTTTTCCGAGTCCTGTCTTCGCGATGCCAATGCCAGGCGGCCGGCCCATAGCGTCATGGCTAGGCTGGCGATGGAGATGGCCTGGTGCCAGGCAAGCATGGCCAATGAGGCAAACAGCAAGGCGCCAAGTGAGAGGAGCAGCGTTTGCGGCGAGAATTTTCCGCGTCTTGGGCGGGGGGGAGCCCGGCAATGATATTCATCATGGCTTCGGGTTTTTGCCCTTGTTGTTGGAGAAGCCGGGCGAGCGGCGCGGGTTTTTCCCCTATCTTCAGCTCGGACTGCTCCATGGCATGCATCCAGTCGGTGTGGATGTTTTTCATATAATTTATTGTTAAATTAATATTTTAATAAATATTTTCATCCTTGCCAGTATCGTATTCTTCCTGTATCGATGTGAACGAACCCCTTGCCTGGGTAGTAGCCGACCCCACCGGATCGCAAGGCGGCCGCCATTTGCCAAAGCTGAGTGGTGGTAAGCCCTCTGACTTTCATGTCCACCGCTTTGCCGTGGGTGTGCATGGAGTTTTTGGCTGCGCCTTCTATGCCTTGATTGCGAATGGCGTTGCGGTAGCCAGAGGTGATGATCAGGGGTTCGAATACCTGATTGGCCAGGTACCAGCTTTGTATTGCGTACAGCATGTTCAACAGGCCTGGGTCAATTTGTCTGACTTCGTTGGCGACGACGTCTCTCAGCAGCAGGCAGGCTTCCGAATAGCCGTCTCGACACCATCCCTCTTGGGGGTGCCATAGCAGCAGCCGGCGCCTTTCGCCGGTGACTTGCCGATGGATGACGATCTCACGCGGACGATCCCAGATCGCGGCGAAGGGATTGTCCGTGGCGCTTCTCGCTGCTTGTGTTTCCGCGTCGCTGCGCTCGGGCAGGGCGGAAAGGCCGGATAGCATGGCGAATGCTTGTCCGGCCTGGAGAAGAAAGGCGCGTCTTGAGAGGCTCATGGCTACATCGCCAAGGTCGGGGACGCTTTGGGCGGGCGAATGGCCTTGGTCACGGATTCCGGGGACTCTCCGGCAAGCAGGCGGCGAATCTGGGTTTGCTCGGTTTCCCCCAGCGCCCCCATTCGGCGTTCGACCCGCTCTGCAAGGCCTTTGGCGCCGTGGGCTTCTTCGAGGGAGACGTTGATCATCAGATCTTTGCGGAACTTGGCGTTTCCGCGCATCTTGAAGAATTCGAGCAGGTTTTGGTCGATGTTGATCTGGGGCTCGGGTTTGGACTGGTTGGCCTGGATGGTTTCCGCCAGTTTCTGGGCATCTTTCGCCGTGATCGGGGTGATGTCGGCGGGCTCGATGGCCATGTCGACCACCTGTCGCGTCAGGCTGGTGTGCCCGGCTATGGCGGCTCGGCGAACAGACGGCGCGTGCAGTGCCGACACGGGGGCATTGCTCATCGGGAACAACATCGACATCGGCAGATCGCCAAGCGCATTTTGGGATTTCAAGGCTTCCGAGCGCAGATAGAACTTGGCCAGGTTGTTCTCGGTCATGGCGGCGGGCGGGCCGCCTTCCAGAAATGCCTTGTCTTTCCACGCCTGGAAGTCATCCCTCATCGGCTCGGGCACTTCGCCTTTGAAGTACCAAGTCCGCAACTCTTCCGGCAGGACCGCAGCGAGCTGACGCTCATACACAGGTATGTTTACAGTCGACATCTTTCACACCTTCTTGCGCTAGTTCCGATCATTACCGAATGACACCTTGCTCTTTGAGGGCGGGGAGCTCGCCGATGGCGACCCGCTCCATCCTGCGTTGCAGATCAAGCAACTTGGGGAGGCTGCTGACCCCCGAGACGGTCAGGCCCGGCAGGGCTCCTTGCTGGAGCGTGGCGGCTTCCGCCTCGCCGTTGGCCGCGACAAAGTTTACTATCGGGTCCCTGTCTGGGGAATGGCTTTTGGAAAATCCGACAACGACAAAGACCTGGTCGCGAGCCAACTTGCCATGAGGGCTTCGTTGGATGCCCTCCTGCGCCAGGCAGATTTCCTCTCCGGCGACGATGCGCTCCATATAGGCGACATAACGCTTGATTTCAGAGAGGCTGACGACGCCGGCGGGCTGGAATTGCGGCATGCAGCGCTTGGCCAGGCTGGTTGCGATGGTCGCGGTGTCAGCAATGACGTACACCGAGCTGGATGCAAAAGCCTTTTTCAATTTGGCCCAATAGCCTGCCACGAGAAATATGCGGCCATCATCGTACATGCAAGTATCCTTAACCATACATTTCAGGTGACCAGATATGATGTTTTAGGCCATCGGAATAATCTGGTATTTTAGTTTCATTACTACTGCAGTGTATCACAAAGGTAAAGAAAAACGGTTTAAACTGCGCCATCAATAATTACAAGTCTTTGCCAGGCCATTGCGCCATGCCTTGCGCGGGCGTGGCCATGTTGTTTTGCGAAATATTCATGCGGAAATTCATTTTGGCCGCGGACCAGGCTCTTTCAGCCAAGCTGGGAAACGCGATGAGCGTGGAATGCGTTTTCGCATGCCGGCGCGCATGCGGAGCGGGGTTGCGGAGGCGGGCGGCCATGCTCCGTTTTCGATGTCGAAGACTGACGCGGAGCTGACGATGGGCACTCCGCCGCTTGGCCGGCGTTGGCGGCTTGGTTGGCGAAGTCGGCTGGCGGCTGCCGTCTCGCTTATCCAGGCGATGAATCGACTGGGCCGTCTGGCGCCAGTCGATTTGTGGTCTTGGGGCGTAGAGTCTCGCGCAACAGGTATTGCATTTGCTCGCCAGCGGCTACGGGTTTGCTGGATTCGCTTGCAGAAAGTCTCCGGTTATGACCTCTTCGATGAAGTCGTAGAAGCGGCCGCTGCTGAGGGCGCGTTGTTTCGTCTTTGCCTTTTCAAACACGGCCAGCCAACTGCCGTTTGGCGATTTGGCTTCGATTCTTGCGATGCCTTCAACCAGCTTGAGCGTGTCGCCTATTTTGGGCATGTATCCGACCAGGGGGGCGAAATATGAGGCGTAACTGCGGATTTGCGATTCGCGGGACTCTATCTGGGGATGGCAATGCGCATGCCGGCCCGCGGCCTCCATTGCTTCGACAAGCCGTTGAGCGTCGCATCGGGGGTTGGCTTCGTCGAAAGCCAGATAGATTCCGCTGGGCGTCATCTTGGAGCCTTCGCCGCTGACGAGGCCTGCCAGGCCAAGATCAATGAAGTCCTGATGGGATACCTTCAGCCATCCGCCCTTTTCATCGCGGAAAGGGTGAATGGCGATCCGCCGCGGAGAGGGGGCGGCGGCGGGAATGTCGTCGCGGGGCGGAGAGAGGCGAGCGGGAGAGGAGGGCGCCGTATTGAGGGCGCCCTCTATCCTGCGCCGCCGCAAGGATTCGTCAATGGCGATGCGTGTTTTTTCAATGAGGCTGGGATGACTGGCGCAAAATTGCAGAAACAGCTCCCTGCTGCTCAGTTGAGGATGATCGAACGCGCCTTCATGAATCCTGCCGTGCGCCCACGTGGCGAATTGGCGGTGGATTTCCGCCTCTAGCTCGGCGGGCGCGCCATCTGGCATATGATCGCCGCAGAGCAAGGCGCTCAACTCGTTTGGCGAAAGCAGGTCTACATCCAGCATGAGCGCGTGGCGGCGCGCCGCCAGTTCGTCGCCGGTCGGCTGCTGGGACGCAGGGTTTGCCGCATCGGCTGCGGTCTGCCGAGAGGGGGGGGGCGGGGAGTCGGGCGAGCTTTTCAATGAGCGGGCATCCGGATCGGCTTCCCGCCGCGCGGTTCCATGACTGTATATGTCGACAATCTCGCATGCTTGTTCGCGCGGTGGCGTTGCGCAAGCGAGCAGGTTTTCCTGGATTCGCCGCAGCAGTTGCTGGCGTCGATGGCCTAGCGTCGGGGAAGCGTCTGCGATGCGCTCCACGATGCGCTCGCCATCGTGGGCGGCGGAGAAGATGAAGCGGAAATCCGTTTCTGCCAGTCTGTCCCAGTCGATGGGAAGCAGGGGCGAGGCCGGGGCGGGTTCCAGGCCGAGCATCTGGCTGAGCATGGATGCCGCGATTGTGATTCGCAACGCTTGCATCGCAGGAGCCGCGGCGTCTGGCTCCGGCGCGGCTTGCAGGATAAGGTCGCGCAGCCAGGCTCCGGCATTTTGTTCCGTCTCGGGTGGATAACTTTGGGGGGGGCGGCGTGGGGCAAGGAGCAGGCAGCATCGGCTGCGCGGTTTTTCATTTCGGAATGCATGCGCCGCAGCCATTCGGTGCCGAAGTCGCTGCCGGCGGGCGTATAGCCGCCAGGCTTGAGCGGCGGCAGTCCCTTGAATTGGGAGCCGTTGAAGAGCGTGCAGCCTTTGAGCGCGAAAAGCGGTTCGCGCCCCAGGGGCGCGGCTTGGTTGCCGGCGTGGGCGGCTGCGGGGTGGGCGAAGACGACGGTGGCCGCAATGGCGTTTGGCTTCAGCGCGAGAGACGGGTGGCTCTGCTGCAGGAACATCATCTGTTTGAGCGTTAGCCAGCGGGGATCGGAAGAGCCGGCCGGCAGCGCGGCTTCCAGCAACAGGTGGTTGATGCCTTGGTACACGGTCCCGCTTACCGGATTGAACGGCGGCAATTCGCAGGCTGAGTGGCGGAATGGATATGGATTGCCTGCGGCTGAGGCTTGGCCTGCCCTCAGGAGCAGAAATCGCGCGGCTTCCGGGCCGTAGTTTCTTTGCATTATGGTTTGCTGTGGCATCATTTCCCCTCGACCAGATACAGGGCGCGGATGCCTTGATGCCAGTTGGCGCCGGTTCGTCCGCTTGCTGACGCAAGCGTAGTGAGCGCCGACAGATAGTCGGCGGCGGCCCGAGCGAGAACGGGGTCGACCGATCCATCGGGCGTGGCCAGGGCCTGAATCTCTTCCCAGTGGCCCAAGGGGGGCGCCATCTCGTCGTCTTCGGCCAGCACCGCCATGACGCACATGCGCTCGATCGCCAGCGCCAGAAACGGCATCATCGCCCAGCGAGCGTCTTCCTCCTCGTCCCGCGCTTCGGGAGGGAGATTTTCTGCCACGCCCATTTCTAGCGCCTCCGCTTCGGAAAAGAATCGGTCAGGGTTGGGCGCGCGAGGGGTGTCTTGGGCGGCGACATGGCTCGATGGCATCCAGGCATTGTCCATATGATCTATTTGCTGTTTTTGGGTGGTTGCGTCGTTAAGGGCGGCTAATAAAAATCCTGATGCTGCGCTGCGCCTACTTGCCTCTGGCGTGAGATGGAAATTTGTCAGCCGCTTCAAGGAGGGACGGCATGGTTGCCGGCGAGGTCAGGCGGTGCCGGTGGCTCTTTCGCCGATGCCGCTGATGTCCAGGCGCTGATACAAGTGCTCGATATCGGCATTGCTTTGCTGGATCGCGATGGGCGTCCTTATCAGCGTAGGGATCGCCGAGGCATCGGCGGCTTGTCGCGATTCTTCCGCCTGCGGCGGCATGGCGGGGATGGGCTCTATCGCTTGAATTTGCGTGATGGCGGGCTTGGCGCGGTCTGCCGGCATGGGCGGGTGGTCCAGCAGGGGGACGCCATCCACCCTGCGCACCATGCCGGCGAGCGCCGAGCCGATATCCTGCCGCAGCGTATGGCGATAGTTGACATTGCCGTTGACTTTTGCGGTGGGCATAAGCAGAACGTGTTCGGCATGAATGTCTCCGTCCAGGCTCCCGGCCACCACAACGACCCTGGCGTGCAAGTCGCCATCGATGTTCCCGCCTTGGCTGATGATGACGATGGGGTCGCAGTCCTTGATGGCGCCATTGGGAATCAGGTTGCCCTTTACTCTCCCGGAAACCTTGACCCCGCGGCCGATGAACACGTCCCCATGGATTTCCATGTCGATTTCGATCAGGGAGCGGATCTGCTCCCGAGTAATGGTCGGAGAGCTGACTTTGGGCGTCTCCGCAATGGATCCATCCGGTTTCTTTCCTGCTTCCGCTTCCAGAACCTCGGTTTGCTGGATTTTTTGCAGCTTGCTTATCGTGTCGGTGCCAAGCAGCATCTTGGCGAAAAAATTACGCATGGCGTGTGTTCCTTGGATTTCGATGTGGAAAGGCTGGCTCGAGGGCTTTCATTCAGCCGCATGGCGGCGGCTAGAAATTCACCTGGTAACGATTGCGATCCGTTTCGACTACCTGGGTCTGCTGGTCGATGCGCTGGATCACTTCCCCGTTCTTGAAGCGGTCGCCTACCTTTAATTCAAGCGCCTTGCCGTTTTTCTGTCTTACCCATACCGAAGTGGCTGACATGCCTAGGACTTTGCTCGTGCCGGGCTGCTCTTCCGCTTTCTTCGGGCGAACGTTTTTGGCGGTTTGACTGCCGTGCGGCTTGGGGCGGGATGCGGCCCTGAGCCGGCTGATCTCCTTCTCCAGCCGGGCAATTTTTTCCTCAGGCGACTCAGCCTGTCCGGACGAAGCTTCCCGAGCGGTTTGCGCTGATCCGGAGAGCGTGGGGCTGGATTGAGAGGTATTCGAGTCGGGTTGCGCCTTGCTCTGTTCCGCTTGCGCGGCTGTCTGGGTGGGCATCGATGCGCTTTGTCCTGTTTCCCTCTGGGCGAGCGGCTTTGCGGATGGCGGCAGGATTTGCGGCATGGAGATGGTTTGCGCGGGAGGGGCCGGTTGAGCCTGCATCGCGCCATCGCTGGCCATGGTTTCCTTGGCGGGTGCGACCGCATTGATCTCATGGGATGGCGGAGAGGTTTCTGTCTTGCTCACTGAAGGGTGGGCGATGGCTTGAAACTCCGTCGCGGCGGGCGCGTCTGCCGGCGAAGCCGCCGCGAATTTTTGCCACAAGGAATGGCCGACCATGGCGGCGGCGGCGCAGCCGATCAATGCCAGCAACGCGATGCGTTGGACATTGTTCTGTTTGTGCGGGGTGTGGCTCGGGTCTAGTTGTTCCTCTGCTTCGTCAAAGCTCAGCACTTCCTCGTGAGCGAGATGGCGCTGCGCGCCGCGCGCCGCAGGCGGCTCCTCGCTTCCCGAGTGCAGCATGTCGTCCAAGGCAAGGCTTTCCGCATCGCCAAAATTTTGATCGCGCAGTCCTGTGCTCATGTTGCCCCTTTGCTGACTGGTTAACGCATTCATTTGGATATATGTTATATTGAAGTATATATTAAATCAAACATTATAGTTAAGAGGTGCTGATGATGGATGCATTGGCGGCCAATCCGCTGACTATGCCTTACCGGGCCGAAGCGCCTGCGGGCTATGCGCAGGCGCGAGATATTCTGGTCAAGTCAGGGCTACGGTCGGTCGACATGGCTAAGGCGAACCTCCAGAAAAACCTGGATGGCCAGCCTTTGCAGGTCCGCAGGGCCAGTTATATCGCCAACCAGGGGCGGCTGCAGGCGGGGTTGGGGTTTACCAAGCTGGCGTTGCTTGCGGATGGCGGCGCCGCTGCCGAGATCTCCATGTACTGGAAAATCGGAGACCGGATCGTTTTCCAATCGAAAGGCGCGCCTGGCGCGCAGGCATGCGACGCGGTGCGTCGAATCTGGATGGGGGGTATCTGGCGTGAGGCGTGGGAGAGGGGGCAGGGCAAGCGCCAGGCGAACATGAGCAATTTGCCGGCGCTGATGTTCGATTCGGGCTCGGCTCTTTTCAAGAGCAAGGGCTATGGCATGCAACAGGCGGGGGCGCAGGTGTTGGAGGCCTTGAACGATGCGGGCCAGGTGCTGGTTGCTGGCAGGCGGGGCAAGTTGTTCCATCGTTTCGAGCTTTCGGAAGGGATGGCCGGCTATTGTTTGAACGGCAGTATGACCTATGCGGACACAGGCGAGGCGTTGCCCTTGTATTCCGCCCCCTATCCTGGAATGTTCAAACCGTAGCGAATCGCTTTTGCCAGGGCGCCTGGCCGGCGCGGCTATCTTGAGGATGAGAGGCCCAAAATCAAACGATGACGATGCGTAAAGCTTTATTTTTATTGTTGACGACGAGCGCGTTGAGCATGCCTCGGGCCAGGGCGGAGGCCCCGCCGGAGCACTTCGACGTCGCGAGGACGGCCAACTGCGCCCTGGATGCCTCTCGTCGCTTCGAAGTGCCCTACTTGCTGCTGATGGCGGTGAAAGTGAAGGAGTCGGGGACGCAGTTTTCGAATCCGTACGTGACCGGTCGCAACGGCAATGGCACATCGGACATCAGCTTCTGGCAGATAAATGATTTCTGGCTGCCTAAGCTGGCGCCTTATGGCATAGACAGGGCGCGTCTGTATGATCCCTGCGTGAATGTCCATGTCGCGGCTTGGCTATTGGGGAACGAGGTCAGGCGCAAGGGGAGCTGGGAGGGTGGCATCGGTTCGTATCACAGTCCCAATCGGGAGCGGGCGCGGGCGTATGCGGCCCATGTCATGAAGCTCTGGGCGAAGTTGAAGCGTGAATACCCGGGATGGGGGTGATCGTTCTTGCTCGGCGGCGGAGCGAGTGTGCCGATGCGGAGAGGAACGTGCGATGCATGGGCCGCTTGGCGGGCGCGTCGCTGGCTGCGGTGTGGGCGCGGCCCCTGGGGTATACTTCGGCCATTCGCGAAATCCGTTTTACGCAAAATATGTATTGGGGTTGAAATGACACAACAAGCATCTCTTCTTCCGCCTGAGCTGGCTGAGAGCGGAAGCGTCTCCGCCGGCGGGCGTCCGGCTGTGCTGAGTTTTCCTGAGGATAGGCCTATCCTTGGCAAGGATTTGGATGCATTCAAGGATTATTTCGGCGCAACGGTGGCGCAGGCTCTGGCTGCGCTGGGCATCCAGACGCATGGCCGCTGGTCAACCATCGTCAAAAAGTGCGCGGATACCCCGGTTGACGGGGCGATAGCCAACTTGGTCCGCTGGTACGCCGCCCATCCGGAACGCTTCCCGTTCGGACAGGTTGATATGCCCACCTTGCGCTTGCGCCTCCAGATCAATCAGGATTCCTTTGCCCAGTTGTTCGGGCGCAGGAAGGTGGCAGTCTCACATTGGGAAAGAAAACAGGTCAGGCCTGAGCCACAGGTGCAGATCATCGCCCGCGAAATGGATGATTTGCTCAAGTCTTACGAGAAGCAGGCCGAGCAGGAGCGAGATAGCGCGGCGATGATTTTGCAGCGGCTGCTGGGGCGGCTGGAGGATATTGCCCGGGATCCGGGGCTGGAGGATAAAGAAGACGTCCTGCTGATGATTCGCGAGACGATCGAGCTGGAGGCAAAGAATGTGGCGGTGAAGCAGGATTTGACTCCGCGAAGTCTCGACATGCTGCATGAGTTCATGGATATCGCCGCTTTGAATGCGGCCTTGATTCCATCGCCGCCGCCGCGGCGCAAAGGCGTCAAGCTGAAGGACGATGCGGGTTCGGCCAGCTGAGACAACGGAAGGGAATGGGGTGGGGAAACGCATGTCTTCTTGGCGAGCGTTTCTTATTTAATTAATAATTATTTATTATAATAATATCTTTAATATAATTTATGGAGGCGCAAGTGAGGGATGAAGTGGATAGGCTGGAGCGTGAACTCGTCGGTTTGATCGATGAGCGCTTCATGGGTGTGGAGGATGGATTGGCCAGATTGCTCAATATGGCCGAGGCGCATCAAAAGCAACTGTCGACCAGCCATCTATCGGTCCAGAGATTCTTGCCCCAGTTCGGCATGTGCGTGGCCATTGTGGCGCTGATGCTGTCGATATCGGTCGGCCTTGGAGCGTGGTATGCGCAGGAGGCCCGAATGGAAGCCCTTGCCCGGCAGGCCAGGCTCAGCCAGGTCGAACGCGGCAAGGCGGAGGCATTCGACCGCATTTTGGATCGGGCGGATCCGCGCCTTGTCTCCGCCATGCGGGAAGCCCTGCGCAGAGCGCAAGAGCCGGCCCGCGAGGTGGCGAAGGATGCATCATCCGCGGCCTCGCGATGAGTGGCGACGAAGAATGATTGCCGGAGCGGTGAACAGGTTTTAGGAGGTGGTTGATGTCAATGCCAATGCGCAGAAATCAGGTGGTGCGCGATGTGGTTCCATTCTCGCATAAGGTGTTGGGCTGGATCCGGCGCAATGAGCCAGGTTTTCTGTCGGCGGTGGGGGTGGGATACCTGATCTGTCCGATTTTCCCCTTGTTTACCGTCATCGGAACAGCGGTGTTGGTCGCGCTTGCAAGAAGTCGGGTGGTGGATCACCCCAAGGGACCATTCTGGAAACCGGTGGCCGGTGGAGACAAGAAACTTGCATGGACGAGGATGGAAGGGCCGCCGGACAAGGGCGGCAAGGGGGTGTGGTGCATGGGCAACGCCATGGACACGCGGGAAGAAATCTGGATTACCGATGACGCCATGCGTGTTCATACCGCCCTTTTCGGCACGACTGGCGGCGGTAAGACCGTCGCGCTGGAGGGACTGATCTGCCAGGCGATAGGCCATGGCTCCGGCGTGATCATGGTGGATGGGAAGTCGGATCCCAAGACGTGGTTCGACATCGTCACCATGGCCAAGATGTATGGCCGCGAGGATGATCTGCTGGTGCTTAATTTCATTTCCTCCACCGGGTTCGAGAAGCTGGCTCTGCTGGATGAAAGCGCCGAGGAGGGAAGGGGAAAGATGGATTTGTTGGGGCAGATACACTCCAACACTTTCAACCCGTTCACCCACGGCTCCGCAGACACGCTGACGGAGCTTGTGGCCGGCTTGATGCGGCCGGAGAGCGGGGGGGACGGCATGTGGCGGGGCCGGGCGGAAGCCATGATCCGCTCTTTGATGCGCGGCTTGGTGGCGTTGCGCGACGCGGGGAGGCTGAATCTTTCGGTGCAGGTGCTGCGCGATTACATGAAGCTGGACAAGATTGGGCAACTGGAGGCGGATGAAACCATTCCCGCTTATGCTCGGGAACAGTTGACAGGCTATCTGGATGAGCTGCCGGGCTATCGGGACGCGATAGCGGTCAAGGAAGGAGATGCATCCGCTTATGCCCAGTACTGGGAGCAGGCGGCCAAGCAGCATGGTTTTCTCACCATGCAATTCACCGAGTTGCTGGGGTTGTTGTCCGGCACCTACGGGCATATCTGCAATGTGGAGTGGGGGGATGTCGATTTCCAGGATGTGGTTTTCAACCGCCGCATTCTGTATGTGATGTTGCCTGCTCTGGAGAAGGCTCCGTCGTCCCTTGCCAACCTGGGGCGGTTGACCGTGGCTGGAATCAAGAATGCCTTGTCGGTTTCATTGAAGGGGCAACTGACCGGCAGCAAGCGGGATATCGTGGATTCCCGCCCTACCAATTCGGATACGGCCTTGCTCGCCATCATGGATGAGTATGGCAGCTACGCGGTCGAGGGGTTTGGCGATGTCGCGGCCCAGGCGCGCTCTTTGGGCGTGAGCGTGATTTTCGCTGGGCAGGACTATCCATCCTTTAAAAAGGGTTCGGAGATTGAGGCTTCCCGGATTCTGGCTAACACGGGGATGAAAATATTCCTGAAAACCGAAGATCAGGAGACTGCGGATATCGCCATCAAGCGAGCTGGCGAAGGGGTGTATGCGTGGGCCGGCGGCAAGCGCATGTCCGAGGGCTCCGGCAAGATGGTGGATACCGGCGATGCCCAATACAGGGAGGAGAAACGGCTGAGCTATCTGGATCTGGTGGATATGGCTGAGGGGCAGGCTTGGTTCATGAGCCGCAACCACCTCATCAAGATGAATACATTTTATGTGCAGCTTGATGGGGAGGTGGCGAAGGAGGCCAAGCACAATACCTTTTTCCCTTTGGGAACCGATCTGGCCAAGATGGCGGGCGCCTCGCGCATCATGCGCGAAGTTGTAGGCGTGCCGCAGAGGAGCCCGTCCGGAGAGAGAACCATCAAGTTGAAGCGCAGAGGGTTTGCGGACGTGGACTTGCTGTTTGACGCTGCGGAAACGGCTGAGGTGCCGGGTAGCCTGGAGGCCCTGGAGAGCGTCGTCGCGGCAGGCATGCGAACGGATGGGGGAGGGCTTGGCGGACGCGAGTCGCAGAGGGCCGAGAGGGCGCTGATGGAGCGGGTAGCGGCGGTCGCGCGGGCGGTGGCGGACGTCATGATGGCTGCGCCGGGGGCGGATCGGAGGCTGCCGTGCGAAGAGTCGTCGCTGCAAAGGCTGGCATCGGGCGAGTTGTCCGGGTTTGTCGAGAGTCTTCTGGATCAGGCGTGGCAAGAAAAGACGATCGCCCTCGGTGCCGATGACTTGGATGAGGCGCCGGCGGCGATGCCTGAGCCGCATGATGGCGGCGGCTTGCCTCTGACAGGGTTCTCGCCAGCCGCGTTTCTTGGCGGAGGGGCGGAGGAGGCATCTTTGCGCGAGGAGGGCGAGCCTGTTTGGCAGGAAACGGATGAGCAGGCATTGTTGGGCAGGCTGGAGCGAGTGGCCCGCGTGATCGCGTCGATGCTGCCGCGCGATGAGGAGAGTGCCTTAATGGAAATCGATGGCATGGACAAGGCGGCGGGACAGCTGCTTCGTGACGAGAGGCGCGGCGATTTCCTGGACTGCTTGTTGGAGGAGGTGGCGGGCGGACAGCGGTGACCGGCGGCTGGAAGACGTGCCTGGCCGGGCGCGCCAGGGGCTTTTCATCAGGCGCTGAGCAATGAGCAAGACAGAGCCGCGCTGGGGGGGGGCTTGCAAGCTTCCGGGCGTCTATTGTTTGGCGGAAGCCCTGTGCGTCATCAGGCGTCAGGCTTCAAAACCCATTTGGATGCCAGCAGTTCCGTTATCGAGGGCAGGTGGCGAGTCCATGTCGTGGGGCGGGGTAAGCTGGCGGGGTGGGGGAGGAGGATGTCGCGCGCCATGCGTTGGCAGATATCCAGCATGTGTCCCACATCTTCGGCGGTGCCGTGGGTAAGCAGGAAATTGATGTCTAATTGCTCAAAGGCGAGCTGGGTTGCTACCGCGCCATGAAAAACGCCTTTGTCATTAAGTATTTCTATGTGGATCGTTGCCTGATTCGATAGCTCCCGGACGGAAAGCAACTCGATATTTGCGTCATGCGATGAGCAGAGCAGGGTGTGGTTGACCCTCTGAAACATCAGGATTCGTTCAGGATCAGGCATGCGCGATCTCGCTTTGTGGTGCTTGCGCCATTTTCGATGGGTATCACAGGCGGCGGGGGCCGGCTTGGGGGCTTGTCGGTGTTGAAGAGGATGGGCCTCGGGCTTTTTCCGCGTTCAAAATGAATGGTCCGGATGCGGGTTTCTGGGGCGCGCGCCGGGTTTCAGGTCTGGTTCCATGACGGATTCGACCGAGTGGCGCATGGAAAGATCCTTGGCTGCCGCCTTGGCTTGCTTCAGGAAACTGTCCCGATCGTCCAGACTGAGCGTCTCTTCGGCAAGGCGCTCGAATGCTTTCCCGCTTTGCGAGGAGAGCGATTCGCTCGCCTTGCTCAGGAGCGAGTCTTTTACTGAGGAGAAAGGGGACGCTTTATCCAGGGTTGAAAAACCGAGCTCGTTGCCTTTTTCCATGGCCTCCATACCCTTGACCACGAATTTTTGCAGCAGAGGCTTGCTGATGGAGTCTTTGGCGACCAGTCCGGCTACCGCGCCCGCGGCCAATTCCGTCGCGGCTTGCTTGATCCCCTTCTTGTCGTTTGCTTGGCGCATGGCGGCATGGCCATTGCTGTCGGCGTCGGGAAGGGGCTCGATTTTCTGAGCCGGGTTTTGGCTGTTTTCCGAGCTGGATGTCGCTTTCATCATGGCTCCTTCTCAATTGAGAGTCAGCATTGCGCGCAATGCTTGGGTTTCGCTATCGCTGACTGAAAAGTTATTTTTGAAAAAGTTCTTTATGATTGCAATCATACTATATAATTTAATTTAGGTGTGCATCGACCCCGATCCTACTCGCCATGCTTCATATGATTGGCGGGGGTGGCGGCCTATGCGATGGAAGCGGCTCCTTTTCTGCCATCAAGAGTGGGCATTCGATAGCGCGCATGGGTGCGCGCGCGTCTGCTGGTGCTGCGGCGGGCGATTTTTTAACGTGATGGGTGATATTGATGAGATTCTTTCGTTTCATGTTGGCGCCGCTGACGGCCCCATTTCGGGCGCTGGCGACGATAAAGGATGCGGCCAAGCCTAAAAGGGCGGAGGGTGAAGTTTGGGCTCGCCCGGGAAATCATGCCGAAATCCGCAAGACGGCCGCGAGGACGTCGAGAATTCTATGGTACTGCAGCTTTGTCGGTCCTGTTTTGGCGGGCTTGGCTATTGTTTATGACTTGCCTGCGCTGATGGCTTACAACTTGTTGATGATGTCGGGCACCGGCGTGTTGCTGGCATTGCGGTTCGCGCTGATTGCGAGACAAATGCAGACTGGCAGCCTGGAACGGTCGCGAATTGCCGATGCTTACAGGGACAATTGGTGGTTTCCCGGCTAGCAGGGAGGGGGGCGAGAGTGGAAACGCAAATGCGCAGTCGCGCATTTGCGTTTTTCAAACGTGGGACGCGCGCGTTTACTCTTCCGGCACGTTCAGCGCGTTGACGCTGTAGCCAGCGTCAACGTAAGTGATTTCGCCTGTGATGCCGGAGGACAGGTCGGACAGCATGAAGGCGGCGGCGTTGCCCACTTCTTCTGTGGTCACATTGCGGCGCAGGCAAGCCTGGCTGGACGCCATGTTCAGCAACTTGGAGAAGCCGGAGATGCCGGAGGCGGCGAGGGTCTTGATCGGGCCGGCGGAAATGCCGTTGACGCGGATGCCTTCCTTGCCCAGGCTGGCGGCCATGAAGCGCACCGATGCCTCCAGGCTGGCCTTGGCCAGACCCATCACGTTGTAGTTGGGGATCGCGCGCACCGCGCCCAGGTAGGACAGAGTCAGCAGCGCGGCCTTGCGGCCCTGCATCATCGGGCGCGCGGCCTTGGCCAGCGCGGGGAAGCTGTAGGACGACACGTCGTGGGCGATCTGGAACGCTTCGCGGCTCAGAGAATCCAGGAAGTCGCCTTCCAGCGCTTCGCGCGGGGCGAAGCCGATCGAGTGCACCAGGCCGTCCAGGCCGTCCCATTCCTTGCCCAAGTCGACGAACAGCTGGTTGATCTCGTCGTCGTTCTGCACGTCGCAGCGGAAGACCAGCTTGGAGCCGAAGTCGGCCGCCATCTCGCGGACGCGATCCTCCAGCTTGTCCACCACGTAGGTGAAGGCCAGCTCGGCGCCTTGGCGATGACAGGCTTGCGCGATGCCGTAGGCGATGGAGCGGTTGGAGATCATGCCGGTGATCAGGATTTTCTTGCCTTGCAGAAAGCCCATTTGGTGTCCTTCTCATGTAAACAGCCGGACATTATACCGAATGCCGACGATTTGCAGCAGCGCCGCGCGCTAACTGCCCGTTCCTGCAAGGATAACCCTTGCGGCGGAGGGGTGGGCGCTCGGCGTGTTCCGGGTTGCCGCGGCCCCCGTCGCTTGCTACCATCCGGGATTAAGCACACGCATTTCAATTTCGACGAGGAAGCCATGAGCGATCTGATCCATCACGTAAGCGACGATTCTTTTGAAAACGACGTACTGAAGGCCGATCTTCCGGTGCTGGTAGACTACTGGGCCGAATGGTGCGGCCCGTGCAAGATGATCGCTCCCATTCTGGATGAAGTGGCCAAAGAGTACGAAGGCAAGCTGAAAATCGCCAAGCTGAACATCGACCAGAACGAGCAGACTCCGCCTAAATTCGGCATCCGCGGCATTCCGACTCTGATGTTGTTCAAGGACGGCCAAGTCGCCGCCACCAAGGTGGGCGCGCTGTCCAAAAGCCAGTTGACCGCCTTCATTGACAGCCAGCTGTAAAGCGTCTATTCTCCACGCACAATCTTCAAGACGGGTGGCATAAAAGCCGCCCGTTTCGTTTACGCTTCCATACCCCCGACAGGCGCTCCGCCTCACTTACTATCTACCGAGTCGACCTCACGACCGCTATGCACTTATCTGATCTCAAACATCTTCACGTATCCGAACTCGTTGAAATGGCCATTTCCAACGAGATCGACGGCGCCAACCGGTTGCGCAAGCAGGATCTGATCTTTGCGCTTTTGAAAAACCAGGCTAAAAAGGGCGAGAGCATTTTCGGCGAGGGTACGCTGGAAGTGTTGCCGGACGGTTTTGGTTTTCTGCGCAGCCCGGATACCTCCTATCTGGCCGGTCCTGACGACATCTACGTCAGTCCGTCGCAAATCCGCCGCTTCAATCTGCATACCGGCGATTCCATTGAGGGTGAAATCCGCACGCCTAAGGATGGCGAGCGCTATTTCGCGCTGGTGAAGGTGGACAAGGTCAATGGCGAGGCGCCGGAGAATTCGAAGCACAAGATCCTGTTCGAGAACCTGACGCCGCTGTTCCCGACCGAGCAGTTCAAGCTGGAGCGCGACATCCGCGCCGAAGAAAACATCACCGGCCGCATCATCGACCTGATCGCCCCCATCGGTCGCGGTCAGCGCGCGCTGCTGGTGGCGCCGCCGAAGTCCGGTAAAACGGTGATGCTGCAGCACATCGCGCACGCCATCACCGCCAACCATCCGGATGCGGTGCTGATAGTGCTGCTGATCGACGAGCGTCCGGAAGAAGTGACGGAAATGCAACGCTCGGTGCGCGGCGAAGTGGTGTCGTCCACCTTTGACGAACCGGCCACCCGCCACGTGCAAGTGGCGGAAATGGTGATCGAGAAGGCCAAGCGCCTGGTTGAACACAAGAAGGACGTGGTCATCCTGCTGGACTCCGTGACCCGCCTGGCCCGCGCCTACAACACCGTGGTGCCGGCTTCCGGCAAGGTGCTGACCGGCGGCGTGGACGCCAACGCGCTGCAACGGCCGAAGCGCTTCTTCGGCGCCGCGCGCAATGTGGAAGAGGGCGGCAGCCTGACCATCATCGCCACCGCGCTGATCGATACCGGCAGCCGCATGGATGACGTGATCTACGAAGAATTCAAGGGCACCGGCAACTGCGAAATCCATCTGGATCGCAAGATGGCCGAAAAGCGCATCTTCCCGGCGATGAACATCAACCGTTCCGGCACGCGCCGCGAAGAGTTGCTGATTCCGCAGGATCAGCTGCAACGCATCTGGGTGCTGCGCAAGCTCTTGTACCCGATGGACGATCTGGAAGCGATGGAATTCCTGCAGGACAAGATCAAGGCCACCAAGTCGAACCAGGCCTTCTTCGACTCGATGCGCCGCTGAGCGGTATCCGCTCCGCCAACAAGATGCCAGACCGTGCCGGTCTGGCATTTTTTTTGATACATTGGGGAGGAGCCCCGCCGCGAAGAGCGGGCGCCGGGAGACAAAAGGAATACGGGCATGTGGTCGATGGAGGCAGACAAGGCCGCCGAACTGATAGCCGGGCGGCTCCAGTCCTATGATTTCACGGGCAGGGTGGCGGATATGCCGTTCCGGGCGATTTCACCGGGCTTGCGCGAGGCGGCGGTGCTGATGCCGCTGGTGTGGCATGGCGACGGCGCCACCGTCTTGTTCACCCGCCGCACCGATCATTTATCCAGCCACCCCGGGCAGGTCAGCTTTCCGGGCGGCAAGCTGGAGAGCAGCGACGTTTCGGCTCAGGCAGCGGCCTTGCGCGAAGCCCGCGAGGAGACGGGTTTGCCGGAGTCTTCGGTGCGGGTGCTGGGCAGTCTGCCGGAGTATGTGACCATCACCGGCTTCGTGGTGACGCCAGTAGTGGGCCTGCTGAACCCGCCATTGCTCCTGGCTCCGGCGGCGGACGAGGTGGCGGAGGTGTTCGAGGTGCCGTTGTCCCTGCTGTTGAACCGCGACGCCTATAGCCGCCACGACTACGTGCGCGAAGGCGTGGCCGGCCAATACCTGTCGCTGCAGTGGGGCAAGCACACCATCTGGGGGGCGACAGCCGCGATGATGTGGATGTTGGCTGACGCGTTGGGCGTGGTCGGCGTCTGACTCCGCCGGCTATGCTTCTTCCTGATCGGCCAGCACCACATTGCGTCCGGATTGCTTGGCTTCGTACAGCAGCTTGTCGGCGCGCGCCATCATCAATGTCGGGGAATCGCCAGGCCGCCAGTCGGTGACCCCGCCGCTGAAAGTGATGCGTTGCTCGACGAAGGGGAAGGTGGTGTGGGTCAGCGCCATCTGCAGCCGGCCCATCACCTTGTGCGCGTCGCGCAGCCGCGTGTATGGGAAGATCACCATGAACTCCTCGCCGCCGATGCGCGCGTTGATGTCGGTGTTGCGGGTGGTGTCGCGCAGCGCGTTGGCGACAGCGACCAATACGTCGTCGCCGGCTTGGTGGCCGTACTGGTCGTTGAAGCGCTTGAAATGGTCGATGTCGAACACGGCGATGGCCATGGTCTGGCCGTAGCGCTCGCAGCGGCTGATCTCGTCGCGCAGCACCATGTCGGCGTGGCGGCGGTTGTATAGCCGGGTCAATGGATCGGTGACGGCCATTTCGGCCAGCTGCTGGTTGCTTTCGTGCAGCTGTTGCTCCAGTTGCTTGCGGCCCGAAATGTCGTACAGCGCGATCAGCGCGGAGGGTTGCTTGTCGTGGCCGAGCCGCCGCAGCGAGGCGATCACCCATAGCTTGCTTTTGTCCTCCAGCTCCACTTCCACTTCCTGCTGCAGCACTTCCTCGTCTTCCAGCAGCCACTGTTCCACTGGTCGCAGCTTCAGCGGCAGATTCAGTTCGCTGCTGGCGCCTTCCTCCGGATCGCGCGGCGGCAGGCTCAGCATTTCCCGCGCCAGCGAGTTGGCGTGTTGGATGCGGATGGTTTGAGGGTTGACCAGCAGCAGCGCCAGCGGCGCGGTGTCCAGGATCAGCCGGGCCTGTTCTTCGCTCGCGCGTATGCGTTCGTTGCCCTGCAGCAGCTGTCGGTGCTGCTCCAGGTTGGACAGGTGCTTGCGCAGCGCCAGCAGCGTCAGCGCGGCGACGAACAGCCAGCCGGGGATGGCCAGCCAGGCCTTGTCCCAGACGAAGCGGGTGAAGTCCCGCCGCGACAGTCCCACCGCGACCTGGAATGGGTAGCTGCCGGTCTGGCGCATGCTGTACAACCGTTCGGCGCCGTCGAAGCTGGAGGGCGCGTTGAACAGCATCTGGCCGGCATCGTGAGCCAGTATTTCGCGCGGCTGCAGCGGGCGGTAGCTTTGCGGATCGCCGCCGCTGGTTTGCGGCCAGCGCGTCACGGTCAGCTGGCGCTGGTCCAGCACCAGGATCTCGCCGTGCTCGCCCACGGTCAGCCGGCTGACTTCGTCCTGGATGAAATTGTGCTTGATCAGGCCGGTGGCCATGCCCACCAGGTTGCCTTCGCTGTCGTACAGCTTGTTGGCCAGCACGATGCCGCCCTCGATCGGGCTGTGGATCACCGTGGTGTAATTGTTTTCCTTGGGGTCCACCCGGTGCAGCCAACGGCAGAACTCGTTGTGGTGGGGGTGGGATGCGCTGTCGGGTTTGCTGCTGAATACGGTTTGGCAGGCGGTGTCCACGATTTCAATGCGGCTGAGATAGGGCGCCAGCTGCAATTGCTGCTGCAGTTTCAGCGTCAGGCTCTGGCGCATGTCCGGGGGCAGGCCGCTGCTGCGCAGCAGGCGCTGCACCTCTGGGATCTGATTGCTGCTTTGCAGGATCAGGCCTGCCTCGTGTATGCCCGAACTCAGCCGCTCCGATAACAGCTGGCTGAGGCCGCTGGCCTGGCGGCCGGCTTCGGTTTCCAGCTGGCGGTAACTGGTGGCAAGGTCCACGGCCAGCAGCGCCAGCGTGACCAGCAGCAGCAATGCCGCCCCCCATTTGGCATGGCGGGCGGAGCGGGTGCCGAATCTGCGCGGGGTCATGTCCATGGAGGGGAGGGCCATGCTTTGCTTATGGTTGGCATGACTTCAGTATGACAGCTCTCCCCGCGACTTGCGTGGCAATTACAGGGTGAAGCGCATGGACAGATCCAGCGCGCGCACGTCCTTGGTCAGCTTGCCCACCGAGATGCGATCGACGCCGGTGGCGGCGATGGCGCGCACGCTGTCCAGATCGACGCCGCCGGAGGCTTCCAGCTCGGCGCGGCCGGCGCTGATCGCCACTGCGCGGCGCATGTCGTCCAGCGACATATTGTCCAGCAACACCAGCTTGGCGCCGTTTCGCAGCGCCTCCTCCAACTGGCCAAGGGATTCGACCTCGATCTGCAGCGTGACGCCATGCGGCAAGTCCTGCAGCGCTTGCCGCATGGCTTCGGCCACGCCGCCGGCCGCCATGATGTGGTTTTCCTTGATCAGGATGCCGTCGTAGAGGCCGACGCGCTGGTTGTCGCCGCCGCCGACAGTGACGGCGTACTTCTGCGCGAGACGCAGGCCGGGGATCGTCTTGCGGGTATCCAGAATGCGGGCTCGGTGGCCGGCCGCCGCGTCGACGTAGCGGCGGGTCTCGCTGGCGACGCCGGACAGCAGTTGCAGGAAGTTGAGCGCGCTGCGCTCGGCAGTGAGCAAGGCGCGCGCCGGGCCGGATATCCGGCACAATTCGCTGCCGGCGGCAACCTTCTCGCCTTCGGCGGCCAGCCATGCCACCTCGCTGCGCGGATCCACCTGGCGGAAGCATTCGTCGAACCAGGCCTGGCCGCAGATCACCGCGTCTTCGCGCGCGATCACGCGGGCGGAGCCGGTCTTGTCTTCGGCGATCAGGCGGGCGGTCCAGTCGCAGGCGCCGATGTCTTCGGCAAGCGCCAGGGAAACTTGCTGGGCGATCAGGTGCGGGGCGGGCAGGGGCATGCGGGTCTCCATCCAAAAGCGTATTGTAACGGCAGGCGCTGGAATTGGCGCGTTTCGCGGCGGTGAAATTAAGGGTAGGAGGGTGGGCTTCTGTTATGCTGGAGCCTGTTCAAACGTAATTTCAATGTCATGGATTTGTCCGCTTCCTTGTTTGCCGGCTGGGCGGTTTGGCTGAGCGCCGGGCTTTCGCTGGCCGCGCTCGTTTTCGCCGCGTTGAGGGTGAAGTGGCGCGAGCTGGACCCGGCCGCGCTGAACGCCTGGATGGGCGCCTGCGTGCTCGATCTGGCGATGTGGCTGCTGCGCGGCGGCTTGCAGCCAGGCCTGTCTTTCCATTTGCTGGGGGCGGCGTTGTTCACGCTGCTGATGGGGCCGTGGCTGGCGATGCTGGCCTTGGCGGTGGTGCAGCTGGCGCTGGCGGCGGCGGGGCATGCGGACTGGCGGGCGCTGGGATTGAGCTGGCTGTTGACCGCCTTGCCGGCGGTGGCGGTGGCGGGCGGCATGCTGGAGCTGGCGCGGCGGCGTTTGCCGGCCAATTTTTTCATTTATGTCTTCGTCAACGGCTTCCTGGCCGGCGGCGCCAGCCTGCTGGCATCGGCCTTGTGCGGCGTGCTTGCCTTGGGAGCGGCCGGCGCCTACCCCTGGGATGCGCTGTTGGAGGAGGCCTTGCCTTATTACTTCCTGTTGTCCTGGTCCGAGGCGTTCACCACCGGCTTGCTGCTGGCGGTGTTGATCGTGTACCGGCCGCGATGGGTGGCGACTTTCGAGGATAGCCGTTATCTGGGCGGCAAGCCCGGAGCGAATTGAAAGAGGAGATCGCAATGCCGTTCGTGTTGTGGAGCTTGTTGCTGGCGGCCTTGCTGCCCTTGCTGTGGGCCGGGGTGGCCAAGGCTGGCGCCAGAGTGGACAACCATAGGCCGCGCGAGGCGGCGGCCCGGGCGGAGGGGCACCGGCAGCGGGCCGGCTGGGCGCAGCAGAACGCCTGGGAGGCGCTGCCGGTGTGGATGGCCGCCGTGATGGCGGCCTGGCTGATGAAGGTGCCGGCGGCCGACATGAACGCCGCGGCCGTGGTTTTCATCGCCGCCCGCGTCGCGCACGGCCTGTTGTACATCGCCGATCAGGCTTCGTTGCGCTCGCTGTCGTGGCTGATCGGCCTGTTGGCCGGGCTGTACCTGTTTCTGCGGGCCGGCGGGGTTATCGCCTCATAACCAGCCCTGGGCTGCGAGCGCGGCGCGCACCTGTTCCAGGCCCTTGGTGTGGAAGGCCTGCCAGCCTTGGGCTTGGGCGGCCTCCACGCATTCGATGTTGTCGTCGAAGAAGGCGATGGTCTCCGGCGCCGCGCCCAGCGTATCCTGGACATGGCGGTAAATGGCGGCGTCCGGCTTGCGCAGGCGCAGCAAGTGAGAGGCGAAGGTGTGTCCGAAGTGGCGCAGCAGATCGAATTCCCGCTCTATCTTGTCCCAGTGCAGCGCGTTGTTGTTGCTGAGCGCGGCCAGCGGGAAGCGTTGGGCGAGATCGGCCAGCAGTTCGCTGGCGCCCGGATAGGCTCCGGCCAGCCAGTCCGACAACTGCCGCTGCATGGCTTCGGGGCTGATGCCCAACTGCAGCGTGTCCGTCATCGCGGCGGCGAACTCTTGCGGTTCGCACTCGCCCAGGTCCAGTTTGGCCACCCAGGGGTTGCCGATCCAGAACAGGCGGGCGGCCTCGCGATCCAGCCTGCCGCCGGACAGGCGCACCAGCGGATCGATGCCGTTCCAGTCGGCCAATACGCCGCCCAGGTCGAATACCAGCACTTCAGGTGTCTTGCTCATTTGCTCTCCAACTGTTTGCATTGCCGGGTCATCTAGAGTATCAGCGGCTCCGGCTCCAGCTCCACGCCGAAGCGTTGCCGCACATCGTCCTGCACCTTGCGCGCCAGCGCTCGCATCTGTTCGCCGCTGGCGTGGCCGTGGTTGACCAGCACCAGCGCCTGCCTGTCGTGCAAGCCGGCGTCGCCGTCGCGGTAGCCTTTCAGGCCGCATTGATCTATCAGCCAGCCGGCGGCGAGCTTTACCCGTCCGTCTGCGGCTGGGTAGTGCGGCAGATGGGGGTGGTCGGCCAGCAGGGCCTGGGCCTGGGCGGCGGAGACGATGGGGTTCTTGAAAAAGCTGCCGGCGTTGCCAAGCTTGGCGGGGTCTGGCAACTTGCTCTGGCGGATGGCTATCACGGCGCGGCTGACGTCAAGCGGCGACGGGCTGGTGATGCCGTCTTCGGCCAATTGCTTGGCGATGTCGCCGTAGCCGGTGCGTAGGTCCGCGCGGCGGGACAGGCGGAAGCGCACCGCCGTCACCAGCAGCTTGCCGGCCGCCTCATGCTTGAACACGCTGTCGCGGTAGCCAAAGCGGCACTCTGCGTTGGACAGGACCAGCGGTTCGCCCTGCCGGTCCAACTGCGCGCATACGACTTCATGCAGATGGTCCTTCACTTCCACGCCGTAAGCGCCGATGTTTTGCACCGGACTCGCGCCCACCGTGCCGGGAATCAGGCTCAGGTTTTCCAGGCCGTACCAGCCTTGCGCCAGCGCGCGCTGGACGAAACCGTGCCAGTTTTCGCCGGCCGCCGCCTCCACGATCACCTCGTCGCCCATGTCTTCCAGCAGGCGAATGCCCGACAGCGCCACCTTGATCACCAGGCCGGGATAGTCGCGGGTCAGCAGCAGGTTGCTGCCGCCGCCCAGCCACAGGGCGGGGCCTTGCCGGTACAGCGGATGGGCGAGCAGGGCGGGCAGGTCGGCCAGGTTTTCCAGCTGGCAGAAGCGCGCGGCGCGCGCCGCCATGCCGAAGGTGTTGTGCGGGCGCAGATCGACGTCCGCGCGGAACTGCAAACTCATAACAGGATTCCTTGGTCGCGGCGCAGCCGATGGCGGCTGGCTCGGGCCAGATAGTAAGTCAGAAGCAGGCCGGCCACGCTGAGGCTGATCACCAGCGCAGTCCAGAAGCCGTAGATGCCCATGCGCGGCACGATCCAGTCGGTCAGGCCCAGCAGCATGCCCAGGCCCAGCCCCACCATCCAGAACGAGACGATGTGGATCAGCATCGGAATCGAGGTGAGCTTGTAGCCGCGCAGCGCGCCGGAGGCGACGGTTTGCGCGGCGTCGGTCAACTGGTAGACGGCGGCGAACAGCAGCAGCGTGGTGCCCATCGCGATGACCTTGGGGTCGGCGCTGTACATCCACATGATGGGTTCGCGCAGCAGCAGCACCAGAGCCATGGCGAAGCCCGCCATGGCCAGGCCCATCAGCATGCCTACGCCGGAAATGAAGCGGGCGGCCTTGTAGTCGCCGGCGCCGGCGTGGTGGCCGACGCGCACCGACAGCGCGGTGGCCACGCTCTGCGGCAGCATATAGATCAGGCTGGAGAAGTTCAGCACCGACTGGTGGGTGGCCACCACCACGGTGCCAAGCTCCGCGATCAAGAGCGCGATGAAGGAAAACAGGCTGACCTCGACGAAGAAGGACAGTCCGATGGGCACGCCCAACTTGAGAAAGGCCAGGAAGCGCCGCCAATCGGGCGCGGCCAGCCCGGCCAGGATGCGGGTGTCGCGGAAATGGCGGTGCCAGCTGACGTAGGCCAGCAGGGTCAGGCAATTGAACCAGAACACGATGCCGGTGGCCCAGCCGCAGCCGGCGCCCCCCATCTTGGGCAAGCCGAACAAGCCGTGGATCAGGATGTAGTTGAGCGGTATGTTCAGCGCCAGCGCCAACAGGCTGACCACCATGATGGCCTTGGGGTGGCCCAGGCTGGACGCATAGGCGTGCAGCGCGCGGTGGGCCATCGCCGCCGGCATGCCGATGGCGGCGCCGGTGATGAACAGCATCACCTTGTCGGTGACCTCCGGCGGCAGATGCAGCCAGTGCCGCAGCGGCGCTTCCAGCAGCAGCATCAAGCCGGCGCCCAGCGTGCCGAGCAGCAGGCCGAACCACAGGCCTTGAGCCGCGTCGCGGCGAAAAGCGCCTTGATCGCGGGAGCCCAGGTGATGGGACAGGATGGGGTTGAGCGCGGCGACCACGCCCATCAGCGTCACGTAAACGGTGATGAACACGCTGGCGCCCAGCGACACGGCGGCCAGGTCGTCGGTGCCGACGCGGCCGGCCATCACGGTATCGACGAAGCTGGTGGCCACCTGCGCGATCTGGGCCACCATCATCGGCAGGGCGAGGCCTGCGATCTGGCGCGCTTCGGCAAGGATTTCGGCGCGCGACGCGCGGTTGAGTTCAAACAGCATGCGGTCTCGCGGATTTTGGGGCGGAAACTGCCCATTATAGCCGTCAGGGCCGCATACTGTCTGCACGGAGACCGCTTGCGGCGGCGTTCAGAAACGCACGGGTGGGTCGCGCCTCAGGTCGCAGCTGATGATCAGCGTCTCGCCGAAGCGGGCGTTGATCGCCAGCGCGTCGGCCAGGCTGATGTCGAGGACGGTCAGCAGCCTCTCGCGGCGGTCAAGGTCGTAGCCCTGATCGCGGGCGAAGGCGGCGAGGTCATGCAAGGCGCTGTCGTCGCCGGACGGCAGCGGTGTGGCGCTCAGGCTGCCACACAGGGGGCGAGGTCTTCCCACGGCATCAAAAATCGCAAAAGAGAAATCGGTATAGCTGTCTTGCAGGCAGTCGTACATTTTGGCTCTCCAGGTTCGGTCGCGCTGCGCGTGCCGGGCCAGGATGCCGGCGACGCTTTAGCAGGATTTTTCGGCGCCCTGCAAGTTGTCATTAACTCGGCGCCCGCACCGATCCGGAGCGGCTTGCGGAAGATGCCGCCAGCCGGCCAGCCATGAAAAAACCCGCTGGCCATCAAGCGCAAGCGGGTTTGGTCCGGTATACGCTTTAGCTGGCATTTATCAAGCGCCCGCAAGCTGTGTCAAATCGGCGCATGAATGTTAGGTTATGCTGATGTCAGCGGACTGTCAACCCCGTTGCCGCGGCGATTCAGATGGCCGGATCGGGCGCGTTTTCCACCAGCCGGTAGCCTACGCCGGTCTCGGTGACGATGTGGCGTGGCATGGCCGGGTTGTCTTCCAGTTTTTGCCGCAAATGGCCCATGTAGACGCGCAGATACTGGTTGTGCTCGGAGAATGACGGGCCCCACACGGCCAGCAGCAGTTCGCGGTGGGTGATGACCTTGCCGGCGTTGCGGATCAGCGTGGACAGCAGCCGGTATTCGATAGGCGTCAGATGCACCGGCGCGTCGGCCTTGCTGACCAGGCGATTGACCAGATCGATTTTGATGTCGCCGAACTGGAAGGTTTGCTGTGGGGCCGAGCTGCCATGGATGCGGCGGCGCAGCAATACGCGGATGCGCGCCAGGCATTCGGCCACGCCGAAAGGCTTGGTCAGGTAGTCGTCGGCGCCGGCGTCCAGCGCGGCCACCTTTTCCGTCTCCTGGGTGCGCGCCGACAGCACCAGGATGGGAATGTCGCTCCATTCGCGCAGGCTCTTGATCACGTCTATGCCGTTCATGTCCGGCAACCCCAGATCCAGGATGGCCAGGTCCGGCTTGCGGGTGGCCACCTCGATCTGTCCCTGCTTGCCGGTCTCAGCTTCGTAAACCGTGAGGCTTTCTTCTTCCAGCGCGGCGGACAGAAAGCGGCGGATCGGCTTCTCGTCTTCGATGATCACTACGGAAATGGGTGCGTCGCTCATGGTGTATCGCTCTTATGGTTTTAGGCGTCCTCCGGCGGCAGCTCGGGAGGCGGGCTGGCCGGCAGCGTGAAGGAGAAGCGGGCGCCGTGCGGCTGCGCGTTGCCGGCTTCTATCGTCCCGCCGTGGTTTTCTATGATGGCGCGGCAGATGGCCAGGCCCAGCCCCACGCCGGGCGTGGTGGATTCGGGCGCGCCGCGGGTGAACTTGTCGAAGGCCCGCTGCTCCATGTGGGCGGGCAGGCCGGGGCCGTCGTCGGTGACGGTGATGCGGACCTTGTCGCCGTCGTGGCGGGCGGCCAGCTCGATGCGCGAGCCGGCCGGCGTGTATTTGCCGGCGTTTTCCAGCAAGTTGACCAGCACCCGTTCGATCAATACCGCGTCGTACTCCAGCACCGGCAGATCGCGGCTGAGGTCCAGCTCCAGCTTGTGATCGCGCAGGCTGCGTTCGCAGGCGCGCACCGCGCTGCCCACCACCTCGTCCAGCAGCTGCCATTCCTTGTTCAGCTTGACGCCGGACTGCAGCTTGGCCATGTCCAGCAGGTTGGTCACCAGCTTGGTCATCCGTATCGCCTCATCCTGGATGGACTGGGCGATCTCGCTGTGCCGGCCCGGCGGCAGGGTGGGGGCGTTCAGCATATTGGCCAGGCCCAGCATGGTGGTCAGCGGCGTGCGCAGATCGTGGGACACCACCGACAGCACGCTGTTGCGCAGCCGTTCCGATTCCATCGCCACGATGGCGTCCTGCGCCACCTCCACGTAATGCACCCGTTCCAGCGCCAGCGCGATCTGGGCGGCGCAGGTTTCCAGCAGCCGCTGCTGCTCCGGCAGGAAGGCATGGATGGTTTCCTCGGGCTGCAGGGCGATGACGCCGCGCACCCGCATCGGCGCTTTCAGCGGCACGTAGAGCGCAGCGTTGGACGGCAGTGTGTTGGTGCCGAGTCCGGCCGGCTGCTGGTTGTCGAACACCCACTGCGCGACGCCGGCGTCGGCGTCGTTGCCGGTTTCGGTGGCGGCGCGCAGGCGGTCCTCGCTGTCGGGAATGAACAGCATCACCTTGGCGCGGAACAGCGGCTCCAACCGGCCGACCGCGGTTTCGATGATTTGCGAGGCGGTCAGCGCGCCGGCCAGTTCGCGGCCCAGGTCGTACAGCGCGCGGGTGCGGCGCTCGCGGTAGGTGGCGATGGTGGCCTCGAAGCGGAAGCGGGCGGTCAGCTGGCTGATGATCAGCGCCACCGCCAGCATCACGATGAAGGTCAGCAGGTATTGGGTGTCGGACACCGCGAACGACAGCTGCGGCGGCACGAAGAAGAAATCGAACGCCGCCACCGACAGGAAGGACGCCAGCACGCCTGGCCCCCGGCCATAGCGGGTGGCGATCAGCACCACCGCCAGCAGGTGCACCATGATGACGTTGGATAGTTCGAAGTAGGGCACCAAGAGGTGGTTGAGCTCGGTGGTGGCGAAGCAGACGGCGGCTGCGGCCAGGTAACCGCGCGCGGTGTGGCCGGATTCGCTGTCGCTGAACAGCAGGCTGGGCACGCGTTTGCCGCGCTTGTCGGCGTCTTCTTCCAACTCGTGGGCCACCACGTAGACGTCGACGTCGCCGGAGAGGCGGCTCAGTTCGCTCACCAGCGAGCCCTCCCACAGCCGGGCGATCCAGCCGCGGTTGGGTTTGCCCACCACCAGTTTGGATACGTTGCGGGTGCGGGCGTAGGCGAGCAGGGTGGCGGCAAGCCGGCTGCCGCCCAATACCGTGGTTTCCGCGCCCAGTTCTTGTGCCAAGCGCAGACCCTTCAGCACCCGCGCGCGCTGTTCTTCCGGCAGCCGTTGCAGCCGGGGCGTCTCCACGTAGACGGCGATCCAATCCGCATCCAGATTGGCGGCCAGCCGTTTGGCGCTGCGCACCAGCTTTTCGGTGCCGGGCCCGGGGCCGACGCAGACCAAAAGCCGCTCGCGCGCGTGCCAGACCGGTTTGATCGACTGGTCGGCGCGGTAGGCGCGCATCTGGGCGTCGACTCGGTCGGCGGTGCGCCTGAGCGCCAGCTCGCGCAGCGCCAGCAAATTGCCCTTGCGGAAGAAGTTTTTCACCGCGCGTTCGGCCTGGTGCGGCAGATAGACCTTGCCGGCGGCGAGGCGGGACAACAGTTCGTCCGGCGGCAGGTCCACCAGCGAGACCTCGTCGGCCATGTCGAACACATGGTCCGGCAGTGTTTCCCTGACGATGATGCCGGTGATCTGGCCGACGACATCGTTCAGGCTCTCCAAATGCTGTACGTTCAGCGTCGTGTATACGTCGATGCCGGCGGCGAGCAGCTCTTCCACGTCCTGCCAGCGCTTGGGATGGCGCGAGCCGGGCGCGTTGGAGTGGGCGAATTCGTCGATCAGGATCAACTGCGGCTGAGCGGCCAGCGCCGCGTCGATGTCGAACTCCGACAGCGAGCGGCCCTTGTATTCGATGCGGCTGGGGGGCAGCAGCGCCAGCCCCTCCAGTTGCTCCGCGGTTTCCTTGCGGCCATGCGTTTCCACTACGCCGACCAGCACCCGCACGCCCTCCTGCTGCTTGACGCGGGCAGCGGCCAGCATGGCGAAGGTCTTGCCGACGCCGGCGCAGGCGCCGAAGAAGATCTTCAGCCGGCCGCGGCGGGCCTCCAGCTCCTCGCGTTTCAGTTCGTCCAGCAGGGCATCCGGGTCGGGGCGCTGATCGGTCATGCGGATTTAGGCTTTCTTGGAAATATCGTCCAGCGCCAGATTCAACTCCAGCACATTGACCCGCGGCTCGCCCAGCAAGCCGAAGGTTTCGCCGACGATGCGGCTGTCCACCAGCTTGCGGACCGCGTCTGCCGGCAGTTTACGCGCGGCGGCGACGCGGTCAACCTGGTAGTAGGCGGAAGCGGCGGAGATCTCCGGGTCCAGTCCGCTGGCGGACGCGGTCACCAAGTCCACCGGCACCGGGCCGGTCTGAGTCGGGTGCGCCTTGCGGATCGTTTCCACATTGCCTTTCACCGCGGCCAACTGCGCCGGATTGGTCGGGCCCAGGTTGGCGCCGCCGGAGCTGCCGGCATTGTACGGCATCGGGCCGGTAGCCGACGGGCGGCCCCAGAAGTATTGCTCGCCGGCGAAGCTCTGGCCGATCAGGCGCGAGCCCACCACCTTGCCGTCTTTTTCGATCAGGCTGCCGTTGGCCTGCGCCGGGAACGCCGCCTGGGCGATGCCGGTGGCGGCCAGCGGGTAGGCGAGGCCGGTGATCAGCGACAGGCCGCCGAAGACCACCAGCAGGGGACGAATCAGTTTCATATCGTTTTCCTTTCGATTGCCGCCGGGCTCAGACCAGACCCAGCGCGCCAAGCAGCATGTCGATCAGCTTGATGCCGGCGAAGGGCACCAGCAGGCCGCCCAAGCCGTAGATCAGCAGGTTGTCGCGCAGCAGCTCGGCCGCGCTCTTGGCGTGGTATTTCACGCCTTTCAGCGCCAGCGGGATCAGGAACACGATGATGACCGCGTTGAAGATCACCGCCGACAGGATGGCGGACGCCGGGCTGTTGAGACCCATCACGTTCAGCGCGTTCAACTGCGGGTAGGTGCTGGCGAACGCCGCCGGAATGATGGCGAAGTACTTGGCCACGTCGTTGGCGATGGAGAAGGTGGTCAGCGAGCCGCGCGTCATCAGCATCTGCTTGCCGATTTCCACGATCTCGATCAGCTTGGTGGGGTTGGAATCCAGGTCCACCATGTTGCCGGCTTCCTTCGCCGCCTGAGTGCCGGTGTTCATCGCCACCGCCACGTCTGCCTGGGCCAGCGCCGGCGCGTCGTTGGTGCCGTCACCGGTCATCGCCACCAGCTTGCCTTCGGCCTGATGGCTGCGGATCAGCTTGAGCTTGGCTTCCGGCGTGGCCTCGGCCAGGTAGTCGTCCACGCCGGCCTCGGCGGCGATGGCGGCGGCGGTCAGCGGGTTGTCGCCGGTGATCATCACGGTCTTGATGCCCATCTGGCGCAGTTCGGCGAAGCGTTCCTTGATGCCGCCCTTGACGATGTCCTTCAGCTCGATCACGCCCAGCGCGCGGTTGCCCTCGGCTACCAGCAGCGGAGTGGAGCCGCGGCGCGCCACTTCGTCGGCGCTCTTGGACAGCGCGTCCGGGAACTGGCCGCCTTGCTCGGCGATGTGGCGGCGGATCGCGTCGATGGCGCCCTTGCGGATCTGGCGGCCGTCGTAGTCGATGCCGGACATCCGGGTTTGCGCGGTGAACGGGATGAACACGGCCTCATGGCTGGCCAGCTGGCGTTCGCGCAGATTGAATTTCTGCTTGGCCAGCACCACCACGCTGCGGCCTTCCGGCGTTTCGTCGGCCAGCGACGCCAGTTGGGCGGCGTCGGCCAGGTCTTTCTCCGACACGCCCGGCGCCGGGATGAAGGCCGATGCCTGGCGGTTGCCCAGCGTGATGGTGCCGGTCTTGTCCAACAGCAGCACGTCCACGTCGCCGGCGGCCTCCACCGCGCGACCGGAGGTGGCGATCACGTTGGCGCCCATCATGCGGCTCATGCCGGCCACGCCGATGGCGGACAAGAGACCGCCGATGGTGGTGGGGATCAGGCAAACCAGCAGCGCCACCAGGGTGGTGATGCTGATCGGGCTGCCGGCCTTGGCCGCGGCCACGCTGAACAAGGAGAAGGGCAGCAGGGTGACGGTCACGATCAGGAACACGATGGTCAGCGCGACCAAGAGGATGGTCAGCGCGATCTCGTTCGGCGTCTTCTGGCGCTTGGCGCCTTCCACCATCGCGATCATGCGGTCGAGGAAGGTTTCGCCCGGATTGACGGTGATCTTGACCACGATCCAGTCGGACAGCACGCGGGTGCCGCCGGTGACGGAGGAGAAGTCGCCGCCGGACTCGCGGATCACCGGCGCGGACTCGCCGGTGATGGCGGATTCGTCGACCGAGGCCACGCCTTCCACCACCTCGCCGTCCACCGGGATCACGTCTCCGGCTTCCACCAGCACGAAGTCGCCCTTGCGCAGGGAGGTGCCGTCGACGATGCTCTTGGCCGCGCCGTGATTGCCGCCGGCCAGTTTCTTGGCCACCACGTTTTTCTTGGCGGAGCGCAGGCTGGCGGCCTGGGCCTTGCTGCGGCCTTCGGCCAGCGCCTCGGCGAAGTTGGCGAACAGCACGGTGAACCACAGCCACAGCGCGATGCCCAGGATGAAGCCGGAGGAGGCTTCGCCATGGCCGCCCAGCGATTGCAGCCACAGGCCGGTGGCCAGAATGCTGCCCACGTAGACCACGAACATCACCGGATTGCGCCATTGGGTGCGAGGCGACAGCTTCTTGAACGAGTCGACGATGGCTGGTTTCACCAGCGCCGGGTCGAACAGCGACTTGCCTGCGCTCTTGTGGCTGGCGGCGGGGACCGCCAGGGCTTGGGAATGATTGTTGTCGTTCATTTCAGTTTCCTTGTCCTGCCGCTCAGCGGCCCGCAACCATCTGCAGGTGCTCGACCACCGGACCCAGCGCCAGTGCCGGCACGTAGTTCAGCGCGCCCACCAGCAAGACGGTGCCGATCAGCAGCGCAACGAACAGCGGACCATGGGTCGGCAGGGTGCCGCCGGTGACGGCCAGGCGCTTCTTGGCGGCCAGCGAGCCGGCGATGGCCAGGATGGGCACGATCATGAAGAAGCGGCCGAAGAACATGGCGATTCCGGTCATGATGTTGTAGAACGGCGTGTTGGCGGACAGGCCGGCGAAGGCGCTGCCGTTGTTGTTGGCGGCCGAGGTGAAGGCGTACAGCACTTCGCTGAAGCCATGCGCGCCGGGATTGAGGATGCCGGCCTGGCCCGCGCCCACGCTCACGGCGACGGCGGTCAGCGCCAACACCAGGGTCGGGGTCACCAGGATGGTGATCGCGGTCATCTTCATCTCGTAGGTTTCGATCTTCTTGCCCAGGTATTCCGGCGTGCGGCCCACCATCAGGCCGGCGATGAACACCGCCAGGATGGCGAAGATCAGCATGCCGTACAGGCCGGACCCGACGCCGCCGAACACCACTTCGCCCAACTGCATCAGGAAGGTCGGCACCATGCCGCCCAGCGGAGTCAGCGAGTCGTGCATCGCGTTGACCGCGCCGCAGGACGCGGAAGTGGTCACGGCGATGAACAGCGAGGTGTCGATCACGCCGAAGCGCGCTTCTTTGCCTTCCATATTGCCGCCCGACTGCAGCGCGCCGGCGCGCTGGTCTATGCCCATGGAGCCGTATTGCGGCACGCCGGCCTGCTCGGCGCTGGTGACAGCGTATACCGCGGCGGCGAACATGATGGTCATCGCGGCGAGGATGGCCCAGCCCTGGCGGCGGTCGCCCACCATGCGGCCAAACAGGAAGCACAGCGCCGCCGGAATCAGGAAGATGGCGATCACCTGCAGGAAGTTGGACAGCGGCGTCGGATTTTCATAAGGGTGGGCGGAGTTGGCGTTGAAGAAGCCGCCGCCGTTGGTGCCCAGCAGCTTGATGGCCTCCTGCGAGGCGACCGGTCCCATTGGCAGGGTCTGCGTCTGGGAGGTCTTGTCTTCCATCACCGGTTTGCCATTCTGGTCCAGCGCCGGCTTGCCTTCGGCGTCCAGCTTGGCTTGCTGGTATTTGACGGCTTCGACGGTGTGGACGTCCTGATAGGCAGACAGGTTCTGGATCACGCCCTGTTGGCTGAAAGCCAGCGCGAATATCAGCGACAGCGGCAGCAGCACGTACAGCGTCATCCGGGTGACATCCACCCAGAAGTTGCCGATCTTGGCGCTGCTGTGGCGGGCGAAGCCGCGGATCAGCGCGATCACCACCGCGGCGCCGGTGGCGGCGGACACGAAGTTCTGCACCGTCAGGCCCAGCATCTGGGTCAGGTAGCTCATCGTGGTTTCGCCGCCGTAGCCTTGCCAGTTGGTGTTGGTCACGAAGGAGATGGCGGTGTTGAACGAGGAGTCGGGCGATACCGCGCCCAGCGCCTGCGGGTTGAAGGGCAACGCGCCTTGCAGCCGCTGCAGCGCGTACAGGGCGATGACGCCCAGGATGTTGAACAGGATCAGCGCGACGGCATAGCCGCGCCAGCCCATTTCATCGTCTTGCTTGATGCCGGCAAGGCGGTAGAAGGCGCGCTCCAGCGGCGCGGCGAAACGCAGCGGGCCCACGTTCTCGCCCTGCATGACGCGGGTCATGTAAGCGCCCAGCGGCCAGGCCAGCGCGATCAGCACGAGCAGGAACAGCCCAAGTTGCAGCATGGCGGGTGTGCTCATGATTAGAAGTTCTCCGGCTTAAGCAGTGCGTAGATCAGATAGGCGAACAGCCCCAGCGCCAGCGCGGCGCTGATCAGGTACCAGAAGGTCATCGCTTTTCTCCCAGACGGTCGCAGGCTGCGATCAGGAGCCAGGTCAGCGCGCCGAACAGCGCGGCGAGGCCCAGGCAAAGCAGGTCCATAACGAAAATCTCCATGCGTAATGTGCGATGTGGAAGTTACGCAATCGGACGTCAAAAACCTGATAAAAGCGCGCGTGGCGACGTAAAGAAAATATAAAAATTATCTGGATGAACAATTTTTTGCTCAATTAATTAGCGTATTGGCCAATTTATTGGATTTTCTTTAGGTAAATAAGCCATGCTTTGGCTAGTTTCGACGCGTTGCCGGATCGGCTTCAACAGGCCATTGGGCCGGGAAGAGGGGATGTAAAGAAAAAACGAAAGACCCGGCCTCGGGGAGAGGAGAGTCGGCGGGGCCCGCGAGCCCCTGGGGTGGGATCAGAACAGATCGTCGCAGCGGTCCGCCAGGAAACGGGCGTCGTCGCGGTCGTGCGCGCGCTGGCGGACTTTTTGCTGGCGTGATCTTTCCTCGTCGCTCAATTGTGGCTTGGCCACCGCGTAGAGGAAGCTTTCATGCTGGTCTCGGGCTTGTTTTCTGCGAACGCTCAGGGGGATACGAGAAATCATCCTGCACCTTTCGATCTCGAAACGTGGACTTCTCAGGGGGCCTGGCGGCTGACAATCATGGGTTTGTCGCAAGCGGTCAGGCAACGCCCTGACAATGCCAAGGTGACGCGAATTTTCCGGTTTGTAAAGCGCTTGGGCGTAAATGAGGCGCCGGGTGTGGTGTTCCTTGTCGTTTTGTTCACATGAAAACATAGCCGGGCCGTGTTACGTGGGCTTGACGGGTCGATGAAACCTGTATGGAAGACGGGTTTTAGCTTGATTCATCATATTGTTGTAGCTAATAGGTCTAAATTGTTATAAGCAAAGCGCGTAGCATCAAGGACATCTTGCAGTATGAATGGGGATTCCGATGGATTTGGGATATACAGTGGCGGGGCTGGCCGTGGGTTTCATCGTCGGCCTGACCGGAGTCGGCGGAGGTTCGCTGATGACGCCCATCCTGTTGTGGTTCGGCATCTCGCCGGCTACCGCCGTCGGCACCGATCTGATGTATGCCGCGCTGACCAAGGCCGGCGGGGTGGTGGTGCATCATCGTCAGCGCCATATTGATTGGCGCATCACCTGGCATCTGGCCTTGGGCAGCGTGCCCGCGGCGCTGTTGACGCTGGGCCTGCTGTCCTGGATGCATGTGCCGTCCCAGGTGATGGATGCCTTGTTCCGCTTCGTGTTGGGCCTGGCCTTGATCCTGACCGCGCTGGCGATTCTGCTTAAACCCTGGCTGTTGAAGGTGGCTGGACGTCATGTGGCCCAGCTGGGCGCCGATGGCCGCTGGTGGCCGACCGCGCTGGTGGGCGCGGTGCTGGGCGTGTTGGTGACGCTGAGCTCCATCGGCGCCGGCGCGCTGGGCACGCTGGCGCTGTTCATGTTGTATCCCGCCTTGTCCACTTCCCGTCTGGTCGGGACAGAGATTGCCCATGCGGTGCCATTGACGCTGGTGGCCGGCCTTGGCCATGCCGGAATGGGGCATCTGGATTGGGTGCTGTTGCTGAAGCTGCTAAGCGGCTCGCTGCCAGGCATCTGGCTGGGCAGCAGGCTTGCTGGCCGCTTGTCGGATCATTGGCTGCGTCCCGCATTGGCGGTGATGCTGGCGCTGGTTGGAGGCAAGCTCGTGTTGTAACCGTTCTCCTGCTTGTGTTCCGCTCGCTGCTTGCGTTCGGCTGGCAGCCGTCAAGGATGGTGATAGCGTTTCAGCAGAGCGGCGTATCGGCCGTCCTGCTTGATTTTGTCCAAGGCGGCCTGCAGTCTGGCGGCGTATTCCGGATGGCTGTCTTTTTGCAGCGCGAAATAAAACTGGGTGCGGTCGTCCAGCGTCTGAACCGACTCCAGCCGTTCCGGATCCTGGCCTTGCTGGCGCGCGGCATAGCGTTGGAACAGGGCCACGCCGGCGCTGAATGCCACGCGGCGGGCGTACAGCAGTCTGGCCGATTGCGCCTCGTCATTGGTCAGCACCAGGTTCTGGTTGTCTTTGAAACCGAGATCTTCCAGCATTTTCTGTCCAGGCGTGTCTTTCGCCACGGCCACCTTGGATCGGCGCGCATCCTCCAGCGACGCGAAGGGGGCGGGGTGAGGTCCATCCAGGCGAAAGAGTTCGATCGGCAGCGGCAGCGCCGGGCCTATCCATTTGAACCACGTTTCCCGTTCAGGCGTTCTGACGGTCAGATACAGCAGGGTATTTGGCGTTTGTTGCGCTTCGCGCAGCGCCCGGCTCCATGGCTTGATTTCCCTCACCGCGCGCAGCCCGCTGTCTCGCAGCATCATCTGCAGCAATTCATTGGCGAAGCCTTTGGGAACGCCGTTCTCCTCGTAGCTGAGCGGCGGCAGGGTCTCGGTCAGCGCGTAAAGCTCGGGCGGAGGGGCTTCCGCGCGGGCCGGATGCGAGATAAGACCAAGCAGAAGGGCGGCGAGGACTGCGCGCATGGGCTTCTCCCGAGCGGAGCATTTGCTTACTCCCCACTATAAGCGCGAGGGATAAAAAAAGAGCCCCGGGGAAACCGGGGCGTCGAAGCAAACAACAAAGGAGAAGCCATAAGAAGCATGAACATATTAGTAATTTATGATTTCACATGCTTTGATTTGAAACAAACTTACAAATTTTCCATGTGTGGAATGTTTTTCTCCTTACAAATTTTAAGCAGCCAGCGTTTTGCTCAGCTCAATGCGCTCGTCGTCCACGCCGGCCGGATAGGGTTGAACCGCGCTCTGGCTATATCCCAGCCGCTGATAAAAGCGCAGGTTTTCGGGAAGTCGGCGCCGGGTGGACAGCTTGAGCCTGCGTACACCCTGGCGGCTGAGCTGAGCTTCGGCATGGCTCATCAGCGCCGAGCCCAGGCCGCTTCCCTGCCAATCCGGGTGGGTGCAGACGCGCTTGACTTCGGCGCAGCCGTCGTCGGGCGGGAGCACCAGCAGGCAGGCGAGGGGAGAGCCGCCGCGCTCGGCCAGGAAAATCTGGCTGCCGCTGGCCAGGTGGCCGGTGAGGCTGGCGACGGTTTCGTCCAGCGCGGTGGGACGGCTTGGCAGCATGGCTTGCAGCGGACCGAAGGATTGCTGCAGCAATAGGCAGACGGCGGGGAGATCATTCCAGTCGGCAAGGCGGAATGCGGTGTCGCTCACGGCGTGCTCCTGAGGATGGGCTGCCGTCGAGTGTAATGAAAAATGATGAACCTATGAAAAACGGCCGCATGGATTCCATGCGGCCGTTCATTCTTTGCAACAGCGGGGATGTTACAGCTTGCCCGCCACCCAGGCTTCCACGCCCGAGAGCGCGGCGTCCAGGTTTTCCGGCTGAGTGCCGCCGGCCTGGGCCATGTCCGGACGGCCGCCGCCCTTGCCGCCCACCTGCTGGGCGACGAAGTTGACCAGCTCGCCGGCCTTGACCTTGCCGGTCAGGTCGGCGGTGACGCCGGCCACCAGCGCCACTTTGCCATCGCCCTTGGCGGCCAGCACGATGGCGGCCGAACCCAGCTTGTCCTTCAGCTTGTCCAGCGTTTCGCGCAGCGCGGTGTTGTCGGCGCCCGGCAGTTCGGCGGCCAGCACCTTGACGCCGTTCACCACGGCGGCGCGGTCGGCCAGGCTGTCGCCGGCGGACGCGGCCAGCTGGCCCTTCAGCTTGGCCAGCTCCTTCTCCAGCGCTTTGGCGTTGTCCTGCAGCGCGGCGATCTTGGCCAGCACTTCCTCGCTGGTTTGCGCCTTCAGCGCGCCAGCGGCTTCCTTGATCAGCGCGTCCTGAGCCTGGATATAAGCCAGCGCGCCCGCGCCGGTCACGGCTTCGATGCGGCGCACGCCGGCGGCCACGCCGCCTTCGGCCACGATCTTGAACAGGCCGATGTCGCCGGTGCGTTTGACATGGGTGCCGCCGCACAGCTCGGCGGAGAAATCGCCCATAGTCAGCACGCGCACTTCTTCGCCGTATTTCTCGCCGAACAGCATCATCGCGCCGGACTTCTGCGCGTCGGCCATGCTCATCAGCTCGGCCTTCACTTCGTAGTTGGCGGCGATCACGTGGTTGACCACGCGTTCCAGCTCGGCGATCTGCTCAGCCGTCACGGCCTCGCCGTGGGCGAAGTCGAAGCGGGTGCGTTCCGGGTTGACCAGCGAACCCTTCTGCGCCACGTGGCTGCCCAGCACATGGCGCAGCGCCGCGTGCAGCAGGTGAGTGGCGGAGTGGTTGCGGGCGCTGGCCAGGCGCTGGTGCAGGTCGATGGTGGCGGTGACCGCGTCGCCCACCTTCAGCGCGCCGCGGGCAAGCCGGCCCTTGTGGCCGAAGACCGCGCCCTGGATTTTCTGGGTGTCGGCCACGTCGAACAGCGCGTCCAGGCCGCCGGTGGCGGAGACTTCGCCCACGTCGCCCACCTGGCCGCCGCCCTCGGCGTAGAAGGCGGTGTTGTCCAGCACCACGATGCCTTCGTCGCCGGCGGCCAGCGATTCAACCGGCTCGGTGCCCTTGTACAGCGCCAGCACCTTGGCTTCCACGCTGGACTTGTCGTAACCGTGGAAGCGGGTGTCGTCGCCGCTGTAGCTGAGCTTGCCGCTCATCTTGAAGTTGGAGCCGGCGCGGCCGCGCTCGCGCTGGGCCTCCATCGCGCGCTCGAAGCCTTCCAGGTCGGCGTGGATGCCGCGTTCGCGGCAGATGTCGGCGGTCAGGTCTACCGGGAAGCCGAAGGTGTCGTACAGCTTGAAGATGGTGTCGCCATCCAGCGCGGTCTTGCCGCCGTCCAGCGCGGCGTCCACCAGGGCCATGCCGTTTTCCAGCGTTTCGGCGAACTTGATTTCCTCGGCGCGGATGGCGTCTTCGATCTGGGCCTGCTTCTCCAGAAGGTCCGGATAGGCTTCGCCCATTTCGGCGGCCAGGTCGGCCACGATCTTGTGGAAGAACAGGCCCTTCTGGCCCAGTTTGTAGCCGTGGCGGATGGCGCGGCGGGCGATGCGGCGCAGCACGTAGCCGCGGCCTTCGTTGGACGGCAGGATGCCGTCGGCGATCATGAAGCAACAGGCGCGGATGTGGTCGGCGATCACTTTCAGCGACGGCACGTCCTGGCTGTAGGCCACGCCGGTTTCGCGGGCGGCGGCGCGCACCAGGCAGGCCAGCGCGTCGGTCTCGTAGTTGGACTTCACGTGCTGCAGCACGGTGGACAGGCGCTCCAGGCCCATGCCGGTGTCGACCGACGGCTTGGGCAGCGGGTGCAATACGCCGGCTTCGTCGCGGTTGAACTGCATGAAGACGTTGTTCCAGATCTCCATGAAGCGGTCGCCGTCTTCGTCCGGGCTGCCCGGAGGGCCGCCGGCGACGGACGGGCCGTGGTCGTAGAAGATCTCGGTGCACGGGCCGCAGGGGCCGGTGTCGCCCATGGTCCAGAAGTTGTCGGACGCGTACGGCGCGCCCTTGTTGTCGCCGATGCGGACGATCTTGTCGGCCGGCACGCCGACGGTCTTGTGCCAGATGTCGTAGGCTTCGTCGTCGGACGCGTACACCGTCACCATCAGCTTGTCTTTGGGCAGCGCCAGCCATTGTTCGCCGGTCAGGAATTCCCAGGCGAAGGTGATGGCGTCGCGCTTGAAGTAGTCGCCGAAACTGAAGTTGCCCAGCATTTCAAAGAAGGTATGGTGGCGCGCGGTGTAGCCGACGTTTTCCAGGTCGTTGTGCTTGCCGCCCGCGCGCAGGCATTTCTGGCTGGTGGTGGCGCGGGTGTAGTCGCGCTTCTCGAAGCCCAGGAACACGTCCTTGAACTGCACCATGCCGGCGACGGTGAACATCAGCGTCGGATCGTTGCCGGGGATCAGGCTGCTGGAGGGAACGACCTGGTGGCCTTTGGAGGCGAAGAAATCCAGGAATTTCTTGCGAATTTCAGAAGTTTTCATGATTTTCGGTCAATTTTTAAAATCTGGTCCGGGCGCCGTGCCGGGACGAATCCATCGATTGTGTCAAGCCGAAGCCTGGCTGGCAAGCGCTTCGCAGCGCCGCTTAAGGGCCTGGTTCATTTGCAGGATGCCCTGGCGGGCGCGTTCCAGCATGCCGTCTCCGCACAGCGGCAGCAGGATGCCGCTGAAATCCTCGCCGTGATGCAGACGGGTGCCGCCGCCGTCCAGCGGTTCCAGTTGGAAGTGGTGCGCGCCGTCCAGCAGGCCCGGCACCAGCAGCTTTCCGCGCCAGGCCAGCCGCGTTTGGACGTCGAACGCGGTCAGTCGCGGACGGAAGGTCGTGTGGCGGCCGCCGGGCGGATGCAAGGTGGCCACGAGCCGGGCGCCGGCTTCGTGGCGGCCGTGCAGGCCGACGATGAAGGGGTTCCATTCCGGGTAGCGGCGCCAGTCGGTCAGCACCTGCCATACCTGCTCGAGGCTGGCGGCGATGTCGATCTCGGTGGCGATGCTGCGCGTCGTGGCCATGGCTCAGTCCTCGTGGAAATCGTCGTCGGCGCCGGCAATCACTTGCCGGATCACGTCGGCCGGAAAGCCGCGCTGCGCCAGGAAGCGGTATTGCTTGGCCTTCTCCGCCGCGTCGGCGGGCGGGCGGCCGAATTTCTTGCGCCACTGCGCGCGCGCGCTGGCGAGGTCGTCCTGGCCGGACAGCGCCTCGCGTATGGTGTCGTCGTCGACGCCGCGCTGGCGCATTTCCTGCGCCAGACGGCGGCTGCCGAACTTGGCGCCCTTGCTGGCCGCGAATTGCTGGGCGAAGCGGCCGTCCGATTGCCAGTCGGCGGCGGCCAGCTCGTCCAGCGCGGCTTCCAGCTGTTCCGGGCTGTCGGCAAAAGGCGCGAGCCGCCGAACCAGTTCCCGCCGGGTGTATTCCCGGCGGGACAGCAGCTCGGCGGCCCGCGCCTTCAGGCTTTTGCCTTGCTCCGCCATCAGGCGTCGAAGGCGTCGTCGGCGAACTCTTCGTCGCCCTGGGCTTCGTTGATTTCGACCTTCACGCCCACCGCTTCGCGGATCTTGCGCTCGACCTCGTCGGCGATGGCCGGGTTGGCCTTCAGCCATTCGCGGGTGTTGTCCTTGCCCTGGCCGATTTTCTGGCCGTTGTAGGCGTACCAGGCGCCGGACTTGTCGATGAAGCCGTGCTTGACGCCCAGCTCGATGATTTCGCCCGGACGGGAGATGCCTTCGCCGTATAGGATTTCGAAATCGGCCTGGCGGAACGGCGGGGACACCTTGTTCTTCACCACTTTGACGCGGGTGTCGTTGCCGACCACCTCCTCGCCCTTCTTGATGCCGCCGGTGCGGCGGATGTCCAGGCGCACGGAGGCGTAGAACTTCAGCGCGTTGCCGCCGGTGGTGGTTTCCGGGTTGCCGAACATCACGCCGATCTTCATGCGGATCTGGTTGATGAAGATCACCAGGGTGTTGGTGCGCTTGATGTTGCCGGTCAGCTTGCGCAGCGCCTGGCTCATCAGGCGGGCTTGCAGGCCGACGTGGCTGTCGCCCATCTCGCCTTCGATTTCCGCTTTCGGCACCAGGGCGGCGACGGAATCGACCACGATCACGTCCACGCCGCTGGAGCGCACCAGCATGTCGCAGATTTCCAGCGCCTGTTCGCCGGTGTCAGGCTGCGAGATCAGCAGGTCTTCCACGTTGACGCCCAGCTTTTGCGCGTAGACCGGGTCCAGCGCGTTTTCGGCGTCGATGTAGGCGCAGGTGCCGCCCAGTTTTTGCGCCTCGGCCACCACCTGCAGACACAGGGTGGTCTTGCCGGACGATTCCGGGCCGTAGATTTCGACCACGCGGCCGCGCGGCAGGCCGCCGACGCCCAGCGCCAGGTCCAGGCTCAGCGAGCCGGTGGAGATCACTTGCAGGTTTTCGGTGATCTGGTTGTCGCTCATGCGCATGATCGAGCCCTTGCCGAACTGCTTTTCAATCTGGGCGAGGGCTGCGGCCAGCGCTTTGCTCTTGTCTTCGGAAGCCATGCTGTCTCCAAATGGGGTTGGTCGGACCAATGATGGGGGCGATTATCGCAGAAAACCAGAGGGCGAACAGCAGCTTGCCGGCCGTCGTTCGCATGCCGGTCGCGCAAAGCCCCGCCCAGGGCCTTCTGGCTCGGTGCAGGATGTGTACAATGGGAGGCATGATGAACGAACGCGCCCAACATTTGCTGAAGGCGCTGATCGAACGGTACATCGCCGACGGTCAGCCGGTCGCCTCCAAGACGCTGTCGCTGCTGCCCGGCGTGGAGCTGTCGTCGGCCACGGTGCGCAATGTGCTGGCCGATCTGGAAAGCATGGGGCTGATCGCTTCGCCCCACACCTCGGCGGGGCGGATTCCCACCGCGCGCGGCTACCGGCTGTTCGTCGACCGGCTGCTGACGATACGGCCGCTGGACGAGGTGTCGATGCACGAGCTGGAGCACACGCTGCAGCCGGACAGCCCGCAGCGCATCGCCCAGGCGGCGTCGTCGCTGCTGTCGGAGCTGACCAGCTTCGCCGGCGTGGTGCTGACGCCGCAGCGCAGCGACGTCGCCTTTCGCCAGATCGAATTCCTGCGCCTGTCCGAGCGGCGGGTGCTGATGATACTGGTGACGCTGGACGGCGACGTGCAGAACCACTTGCTGGCGACCGAACGCGACTACACGCTGTCCGAGCTGGTGGAGGCAGGCAACTTCATCAACCAGCATTATTCCGGCCAGGGCCTGAACGCGGTCACTTCGCGGGTGGAGAGCGAGCTCGCGCAGCTGCAGGGCGACATCGCCGAATTGATGGCCGCCGCGGTGAAGCTGGGGCAGCAAACGCTGGCCAAGCGCAACGAGGATGTGGTGGTCAGCGGCGGATCGCGCCTGCTGCAGGTGCATGATTTGTCCGACGATTTGTCGCGGCTGAGGGAGTTGTTCGGCGTGTTCGAGCGCAAGACCGAATTGTTGAAGCTGCTGTCGCAGGGCAGGGAGGCGCAGGGGGTGAACATTTTCATCGGCGAAGAGTCTGGAGTGATGACGCTGGACGAATGCTCGGTGGTGACCGCGCCCTACTGCATCAACGGCCAGGTGGTGGGCACGCTGGGCGTGGTCGGGCCTACCCGCATGGCTTACGAGCGGGTGATTCCCATCGTAGACATCACCGCCCGCCTGGTCGGCAACGCCCTGTCCTTCCGCGAGTGACGACGCGCCTACGCTCAATGCAAGAAAGCAAAACCATGAAATCGATGTTGAAACTGGCCATCGCCGCCGCCCTGGCCGCCGCGGCCTTCACCTCCGCCCCGGCGCAGGCCGACGCGGCCTTCCTGGCGCGTCCAGACGTGCAGCGCTATATCGACGAACAAGTGGCCAGCGGCCAGTTCAACCGCCCGGAGCTGGAGGCGGTGTTCGCCAATGTCGAGCTCAAGCCCAACATCATCCGGATTCTGGACAAGCCGTCCACCTCGCGGCCGTGGTACCAGTTCCGCGCGTCCACCGTCAGCGACAAGCTGATCGCCGACGGCGTCTCGTTCTGGCAAGCCAATGCCGACGCGCTGGCCCGCGCCGAGCGCCAGTACGGCGTGGCGCCGGAGGTGATCGTCGCCATTCTGGGCGTGGAGACGCACTATGGCCGCAATACCGGCAGCTTCCGGCTGGTGGACTCGCTGTCCACCATTGGCTTTGATTATCCGCGCCGCGCCCAGTATTTTCGCGGCGAGCTGACCCAGTTCCTGCTGCTGGCCAAGGAGGAGGGCAAGGACCCGCTGACCTTGAGAGGCTCTTACGCGGGCGCGATGGGCTTGCCGCAATTCATGCCATCCAGCTACCGCAAGTGGGCGGTGGATTTCGACGGCAGCGGCCATCGCGACATCTGGAACAATCCGCACGACGCCATCGGCAGCGTGGGCCATTACTTCCAACTGCACGGCTGGAAGCACGGCGACGACGTGGTGGCGCCGGCCAGCGTGGCGCCGGAAGCCCGAGTCGACAAGCTGCTGGCCGACAAATTCAACCTGCATTACACCGTGGGCGAGCTGCGCAAGATGGGCGTGGCGCCGCAGTCGCCGCTGGCCGACGACGTGCCTGCGGTGCTGTTCGCGCTGGAGAGCTCGCCCGGGGTCACCGAATATTGGCTGGGCCTGAATAATTTCTACGCCATTACCCGCTATAACCGCAGCACGCTGTATGCCAAGGCGGTGCAGGAAATCGCCGAGCAACTGCGCTCCCGCTACTACGCGACGCTGGCGCAGCGCCAGGAGCCGGCTTCCGCCGCCTGGTAAGCCCGCGGCGCACCGCTTGAATGCCGGCGCGCGCCGGCGAAACCTGTCGCCTTGCGCGGCAATTGCCATTAAAATCCGCCCCCATGAGCTATCAAGTCCTTGCCCGCAAGTGGCGGCCCAAGCGCTTCGCCGACCTGGTCGGCCAGGAGCACGTGGTCCGCGCCCTCTCCAACGCGCTGAAAGAGCAGCGGCTCCATCACGCCTACCTGCTGACCGGCACCCGGGGCGTAGGCAAGACCACCATCGCCCGCATTCTGGCCAAGAGCCTGAACTGCGAGACCGGCACCACGGCCGAGCCCTGCGGCGAATGCCAGGCCTGCCGCCAGATCGACAGCGGACGCTTCGTCGATCTGCTGGAAATCGACGCCGCGTCCAACACCGGCATCGACAATATCCGCGAAGTGCTGGAAAACGCCCAATACGCGCCGACCATGGGGCGCTTCAAGGTTTACATCATCGACGAAGTGCACATGCTCTCCAAGAGCGCCTTCAACGCGATGCTGAAGACGCTGGAAGAGCCGCCAGGCCACGTCAAGTTCATCCTGGCCACTACCGACCCGCAGAAAGTGCCGGTGACGGTGCTGTCGCGTTGCCTGCAGTTTTCCTTGCGCAATATGACGCCGCAGCAGGTGTCCAGCCACCTGGCGCACATGCTGGACATAGAAGGCATCCATTACGAGGCGCCGGCGCTGGCGCTGCTGGGACGCGCCGCGTCCGGCTCGATGCGCGACGCGCAGTCGTTGCTGGACCAGGCCATCGCCTATGGCCTGGGCGAGGTCAAGGAGGACGGCGTGCGCGCCATGCTGGGCGCGGTGGACCGCCGCTACCTGTTTACTCTGCTGCAGGCTCTGGCCGCGGCCGATGGTCCGGCGCTGATGGCAGAGGCCGACGGCTTGGCCGAGCGCGGCGTCAGTTTCGACGCTGCCTTGTCCGAACTGGCCGTGCTGCTGCAACAGCTGGCGCTGGCGCAGACGGTGCCGACGGCGCTGGCCGCCGACGAACCGGAGCGCGACACGTTGCTGGCGCTGGCCGACGCCATCGCGCCGCAGGACGTGCAGCTTTACTATCAGATCGCCATCCACGGCCGCAAGGATCTGGCGCTGGCGCCGGACGAGCACGCCGGCTTCAATATGGCGCTGCTGCGCATGCTGGCCTTCCATCCTGCCGTCGCGCCGACGGAAAGCGCCGCGCCCGCGCGTCCGGCCGCGCTTGCACAGCCTCGCCCGGCGGCGGCCGCCGCCGCGTTGGCCGCCAGCGCCTCGGCTCCTGTCGAGCGCGGACTGTCGCCCGCGGCGCGCGCGCTGCAGGCGGCCGGCCTAGGCTCGCAGCCGCAAGGCAAGCCCCGGGCAGCGGAGCCCGCACCGGCCGCCGAGCCGGAACCCGAGCCCGCGCCCCGGCCGCAGCGGGTTGCGGCGGAGTCGACTCCGCTGGCGCAGCCCAAGCCGGAAATCCAGCCTGAGCCGCATTTGCAGCCGGCGCCGGTTCAGGTTGCGTCCGCACCCGAGGCCGCTGTTCAGGAGGCGGAGGACGAGCGCGACGAGGAGGAGATCGTCGACGCGCCGTGGTCCGACGACGACGCGCTGCCGGACTATGCGATGCAGCCGCCGCTGGAGAACGAGGCGACGGAGTACCGATTTGATGGCGATTGGCAGCGGCTGGTGGCCGAGCTGGGCGTCAAGCTCGGCGCGGCGCGCATGCTGGCGTACAATGCCGTGCTGAAGCGCTGGAGCCAGGACCGCTTGGAACTGGCGGTGCCGGAAAGCTTCCGCCACATGAGCGGACGCGATTATCAGGACAAACTCAAAGCCGCGCTGGCCGAATGCTTCGGCCATGCGGTGGAGCTCGCGGTGACGGTGGAGGAGTTGGGGATGGAAACCCCGGCCATGACTGGAGCCCGGCTGCGCCAGGAGCAATTGGCCGCCGCCCGCGAGTGTTTGCAAAACGATCCGGTGGTGCAGCAAATGGTGCGCGAATTCGGCGCCACGCTGCTCATCGAGACCATTCAACCCTTACAGGAGTGACCGCGATGTTCGGTAAAGCTGGTATCGCCGGCCTGATGAAACAGGCCCAGCAAATGCAGGAAAACATGAAAAAGGCCCAGGAAGAACTGGCCCGCGTGGAAGTGGAAGGCCAGTCCGGCGCCGGCATGGTCAAGGTGGTGATGACCTGCTCTCACGATGTCAAGCGCGTCGCCATCGACGACAGCGTGCTGGACGACGCCAAGGAAGACAAGGAAATGCTGGAAGACCTGATCGCCGCCGCGTTCAACGACGCCGTGCGCAAGGTCGAGTCCACCACTCAGGAGCGGATGTCGGGCTTCACCAACGGCCTGAACCTTCCGGCCGGGATGAAGCTCCCCTTCTGATTCCAGGGCCCGGCGACGGGCCTTTTTCGCCGCCGCCGTGTTCGGGCATTTCGCCTTGCGCAGTCTTTGTCTTGCCTGCAAGAGCGGGCGTGGGCGGATGCGCTCAGTCCGGGCGGCGCCGGCGACGCGCTCTTTCTCTGGCGGCCTGCCGGTGGGCCGGGTGGCTTTCACGCCGCGCTGGCGGCGGCCGCCGCCGTGCCGGGCGTTGACTCCTGCGGTGTTCGCCTGGCGGCATGACTGGCCGCGCCTGCGTTGCCGCTGGCATGCCAAGATTTCCGTTCACGGCCGCAAGGCCGATTTTCCCAGGTTGATGCCGTGTCGATGAAGAACCCTCCCGCGCTGGAGCAATTGATCTCCGCCTTGAAAGTTTTGCCCGGCGTGGGCCCGAAAACCGCCCAGCGCATGGCTTTCCACCTGCTGCAGCGGGACAAGAAGGGCGCCGACAAGCTGGCGCGCGCGCTGGACGTGGCGTTGACCCGGCTGACGCATTGCCAGCGCTGCAATACTTTCAGCGAGTCCGAGCTGTGCCCGATCTGCGCTGACGAGAGCCGCCGCCAGGATCAGTTGTGCATCGTCGAGATGCCGGCCGACCTGATGATGCTGGAGCAGGCCAAATGCTTCGAGGGCCTGTATTTCGTGCTGATGGGCCGGATCTCGCCATTGGACAATATTGGTCCCAAGGACCTGAACCTGGACAAGCTGCTGACGCGCGCGCTGGACGGACAGGTGGGCGAGATCGTGATCGCCACCAACTTCACCGCCGAAGGCGAAGTCACCGCCCATATGCTGAGCGAGCTGTTCAAGGGGCGCGGCCTGGCGGTTACCCGCATCGCCCGCGGCATGCCGGCGGGCGGCGAGCTGGAGTATGTCGACCTGGGCACCCTGGCGCAGGCGGTGTACGAGCGCAGGGGCGTGTAGACTCGATATTGCGCCGTCATCGGCGGTTCATTAAAATGGCCGCTTCCTTTCCCCGTTTTCCTTCGCAGGAGTCTTGTCGACATGAACAAGTGATGCCTTCCCCGATTCGTTCCGCCGTCCGGCGCGTGCGAGCGTGCGCATCGCTTGTTTTCGACAATCCGTTCCGAATTCTTACCGTCCCGTTCGGGTCTGATGGGACGGTTCCGCGCAGCGCGCGCGTCGGCATTGCTTTCCCTTTTTCCCGCGGAGGTCAAGATGCCCGATGCCGTTCAACAAATTGATGTTTTTCATTACAACCAGGCCGCCTGGGACCAGCAGGCACGCGCCGATTGCGAGTGGTCGCGGCCGGTGGATGCCGCAGCGATCGCCGAAGCCAGGCAGGGACGCGTGCTGGCCAGACTGACGCCGGACCCGTTGCCGGCGGGCTGGCTCGACGATGCGCGCGATCTGGACATCCTGTGCCTGGCGTCCGGCGGCGGCCAGCAGGGGCCGCTGCTCGCCGCCGCCGGCGCGCGGGTGACGGTGCTGGACGCGTCGGCCGAGCAGTTGGCGCGCGACCGCGAGGTGGCCGAGCGCGAGGGGCTGGCGCTGCGGTTGGAGCAGGGGGACATGCGCGACTTGTCGCGCTTCGCCGACGCCAGCTTCGATTGCGTGTTCCACCCGATCTCCAATCTGTATGTGACGGAGGTGGCGCCGGTATGGCGCGAGTGCCATCGCGTGCTGAGGCCGGGAGGAGGCCTGTTGGCCAGCTTTTACAACCCGGCGGTGTTCGTCGCCGACCGCGATCCGGCGTTGCTGGAGCAAGGCCTGATCCGGCCGCGCTTCGTTACTCCATACTCCGACCTCGAGCATTTGTCCGAAGCCGAGCTGGAGGCGAAGCGAACGAGGGGCGAGGCGCTGGTGTTCGGTCATGGCCTGGGAGAATTGTTGGGCGGGCAAACCGCGGCCGGGTTTCTGATCGCCGGCTTTCATGAGGCCTGGCAGCCGCGGCCGCGCTTCCTGATTGAGCGCTACCTGCCCGCTTTCATGGCCACGTGGGCGATAAGGCCGGTTTGCATTCCTTCCGCGGCATGAATGAAAACAGCCCGGCAAGCTTGCTTGCCGGGCTGTTTTGTCCAGGAGGGCTTATTACTGCCAATCCACCAGCGCGTACAGCTTCTTGCCGCGCTTGAGCAGCGAGTATTGGCCGAACAGGCGCTCGTCGTCGCCGATGGCGTGCTCCAGGCTGTCCACCTTGATGCCGTTGACGCTGACCGCGCCGCTCTGGATGAAGGTGCGCGCCTCGCTCTTGGACTTGGCCAGGCCGCCGGCGGCCAGCGCGTCGATCAGGCCGCTGGCGCGCTTGTCCAGCTGGATGGTCGGCAGGCCGTCCTGCGCCAGCTGGGCGAAGTCGTCGGCGGTCAGGCTGGACAGATCGTTGCTGAACAGGCTGTGGGTGATGCGCTGCGCCGCTTCCAGCGCGGCCTTGCCGTGCACCAGCGCGGTCACTTGCTCGGCCAGGATGCGCTGGCCTTCCGGCTTGCCCTCGCGGGTCTTGTCGGCCTCTTCGATGGCGGCGATCTCGTCCACGGACAGGAAGGTGAAGTAACGCAGGAACTTGTACACGTCGGCGTCGGCGGTGGAAAGCCAGAACTGGTAGAAGGCGTAAGGCGAGGTTTTGCTCGCGTCCAGCCAGACCGCGTTGCCTTCGCTCTTGCCGAACTTGGTGCCGTCGGCCTTGGTGATCAAGGGCAGCGTCAGGCCGTACACCTGGGCCTGATGGATGCGGCGGGTCAGGTCGGTGCCGGCGGTGATGTTGCCCCACTGGTCGGAGCCGCCGATCTGCAGCTTGCAGCCGTGGCGGCGATACAGTTCGGCGAAGTCATAGCCCTGCAGCAGGCTGTAGGAGAATTCGGTGAACGAGATGCCCTGGTCTTCGCGGGCGATGCGCTGTTGCACGGCTTCCTTCTTGATCATGGCGTTGACCGAGAAATGCTTGCCGATGTCGCGCAGGAACTCCAGCGCGCCCATCTGGCCGAACCAGTCGTAGTTGTTGGCCATGATGGCGGCGTTGCCGCCTTCGAAGGACAGGAAGGGCTCCACCTGCTTGCGGATTTTATCCACCCAGCCTTCGATGATGTCCGGGGTGTTCAGTTTGCGTTCGGTGGCCTTGAAGCTCGGGTCGCCGATCATGCCGGTAGCGCCGCCGACCAGGGCCACCGGGCGGTGGCCGGCCTGCTGGAAGCGCTTGAGCATGAGAACCGGCACCAGATGGCCGAGGTGCAGGCTGTCCGCCGTCGGGTCGAAGCCGCAATAAAGCGTAACCGATTCCTTGTTCAGCAGTTCTTGCAGCGCGGCCATGTCGGTGGTTTGCGCGATGAGGCCGCGGGCCTCCAGATCCTGAAGAAGGGCGGTTTGCGTCATTTGACTGGGTCTCCAACACGGTAGAAAACAACGGCCCGTTGCGGGGCCGTCAGGGGATGCGGTTCCGACGCCGCTTCGCGTCGCCGGGAAAAACGCCCATCTTAACCGAAAATGGAGCGAATTGCGCCTCCAGGCGTAGAATGGCCACACCGAGAGCATGGGCGGGTTTGCCCGGATGCCGCATTGCGGCAAAATGTCGGGCGGGAAATCAGGAAAGGAAAGAATCGATGTCGCAGCAGGTCAAGGTATGGGATGTCCCCACTCGTTTGTTCCACTGGACGCTGGTGGGATTGTTCTGCGCCATGTGGTACTGCGCGGAGCAGGGCGGCGAATGGCTGCAATACCATATCTATTGCGGCGTCGCGCTGGCGTCGCTGCTGGTGTTCCGTCTGATCTGGGGCGTGATCGGCAGCCAAACCGCGCGTTTTGCCAGCTTCGTGCGCGGTCCGAAAGCCATCCTGCGCTATCTGCGCGGTGAATTGCCGGAGCATGAGGCGCCGGGCCACAATCCGATGGGCGGCTGGATGGTGGTGCTCATGCTGCTGGCGCTGGCCGCGCAGGTGCTGACTGGCTTGTTCGCCGCCGACGTGGACAGCTATCTGTACGACGGCCCGTTGGCCAAGCATCTCGACAGCGGCCTGGCCGAATCCGCAACCGGCATCCACAAGCTGCTGTTCAACGGCCTGTTGGGCCTGGTGGCGCTGCACATCGCCGCCATCGTCGTCTACCGGGTGGTGAAGAAGCAGAATCTGGTGGGGCCGATGCTCACTGGCTACAAGAAAATGGCCGGTGAGAAGCCTAGCCTGCGTTTTGCGCACGGCGCGCTGGCCTTGGCTGCGCTGTTGCTGTCGGCCGGCGGCTTGTATTTCGCGCTGCTGCGGTAAGTTCTAGCCGCATAGTCTGCGGCGTGTCGTTGAAAACGGCTTTCGCTTGCGTGCCGATTGCCAGGTAAACGGCATGAGGCTGCCATCGAGGCGGCGCGTCGGTTGTGCGGCGCGCCGCCGCTGCACTTCAGCTTGTCAGCGGGGCCCCAGGATTTGCCGCAGGCTGCTGGCAGGCGGCGCGCCCTGCACCTTCTGCATTTTCCCTTTGTCATCCTTGAAGAAAATCATCGGCGTGGCGAACGCGCCGAAGCGCTCCATCAACCGGTGGTTGCTGTCCAGCTTGGCCTGGATGGCCGGCGGAATAGGGGCCAATGGTTTGACCCCGCCGCTGGCGTGTTGCCGCTCGTGGCGGTCGAAAGCGGCTGCCGGGTCGCGGTCGCCCAGAATGGCCGCCGCCTTGCCGGGGCTGTCCGGTTTGATGATGCCCACCATGATATGGCGGATTTGCACTTTTCCGGCAGCGACCCAGGGGCGGGCGTCATTCCAGAACTTGTTGCAGTAAGGGCAATTGGGGTCGGTGAAAGCGTAGAGCACGCGAGGCGCCTTGCCATCGCCATCGGCGATCCAGAAACTGTTCTCCAGTTGCCGCCAGAGCGTTTCACTGAACTGCTTGTCCAAGCCAGCCTGATTCCAGACTTGTCCTTTGCCATCCAGCATGGCGCCGACAATGGCCTGCTTGCCGTCCGCGGTGAGGTAGATCGTTTGCGGCCGGCCCAGGTAGAGAGAGGCGTAACCGGTCATGCCGCTGGGGGCGGAGAAGCGGTCCAGGATTTCATAGCCTTGCTGTTCCAGCGCCCGCAGCGGCGCGGGCAAGGGTTTGGCCGGTGCGGCTAGCGCGGGCAGGCTAAGCGGCAGGGCCAGTAGCGGCAGCAGCCAGTTTCGGCGGGAGGTGGTCATCGGGTGTCCTTTGCGGAATGGGGGGCGTCGCGCAGCGCAGCCAGCTTGCTGGCCAGCGTGGCGGCGGAGAGTTCGCCCAAGTGGGTGGCGGCCAGGCGGCCTTGCGCATTGAAAAACAGAGTAGTGGGCAGCGCGGCGGAGCCGTATTCGGCGCCCAGCGCGCTGCTGGGGTCGAGCAGCACATGCCCCAGCCGCAATCCTTCCGTTTGCAGGTATTGATTGACCGTAGCGGCGTCCTCGCCTTGGTTGGCGAAGACGAAGCGGATGTCCGGCTCGTTTTGCAGGGCGCTCTGCAAGAGAGGCATTTCGCGGCGGCACGGCGGGCACCAGCTGGCCCACAGATTCACCACTGTGGGATGTCCCTGCGCCAAGGCCGGCAGCGAAACGGGGGCGCCGGACAAGCTGCGCAGAGTTTGGCCGGAGAGCGGCGGCGCGTCCTCGCGCGCGAGCCATGCCTGGGCGGATGCGTAGACCAGTGCGCCGGCCAGCAGCGCCGCCGTGAGCGGCTGGCGCAGGGCGGGCTGCGTCCAGCCGCGCCATAGCGCGAAGGCCAAGGAGCCTAGCGCGCCGGCCCACAGCGAAAAGCCGCCGTCGCGCAGGTCCAGCATGCTCCAGGGCTGCGCCTGGTATGGTTCGAACCAGATGGCGATAAAGCCCAGCCGCGCGGCCAGCGCGCCCCATAGCAGCATGTCGTTGAGGTCGCAGGCCACGCTGACGCCCTGGCGGCGGCCGGCCAGCCAGCCCGCGCAATGGGCGGCCAGCAGCGCGCCGCCCAGCAGCGCGGCGGCAGAGGGGATGGCCAGCGGGCCTAAGTGGAAGCTCAGCATGGTCATCCTTGTTCTTTGGCCCGTTTCAAACGGGTGAGGAATTCATCGGCGCTCAATTTGCCGATGATGCGCTGCGCGCGGCGCTCCTTGCCGTCCGGGCCGATCAGCAGCAGGGTGGGCGGTCCCAACACCTGGCGCGAGGCCATCAGCTGGCTGCTGTCGTCGTTGGCTGCGGTGACGTCAGGGCGCAGCAGGCGCATGCCGGCCAAGGCTTGTCGCACGCGTGCATCACCAAACACTTCATGCTCGATCTCCTTGCAGGCCACGCACCAGTCGGCGTAGTAGTCCACCAGCGTCCATTGCCCCTTGGCGCGGGCGGCGTCAAGTTCCCGCTGCAAGGCGGCGGGGCTGCGCAGTGTGGTGAAGGCATCCATCGCCGAGGCCGGCGCACCGGCGCTTGAGGACAGGGAGAAGGCCAAAGGCTGCAGCGGGTTGCCTTGGCCGGCGGCCGCGCCCAGCAGCATGGCGGCAGACCACAATCCCAGCAAGACGGCGCTGCCGCGCAGCAACCATTGCCGGCCGCTGGCTTGCCAGGGATGGCTGATGCTGAACAGCCACACCGCCAGGGCGAACAGCCACGCGCCGGACAAGGCCAACGCGGCGGCGGCGGGCAGCACCCGCGCCAGGAACCAGATGGCCATCGCCAGCAGCACAAAGCCGAAGGCTGCCTTAACGCGGTTCATCCACAAGCCAGGACGCGGCAGCAGCTTGGCCCCCAGCGCGCCCACCGCCAGCAGCGGCGCGCCCATGCCCAGGCCCATGGCCAGCAGCGCCAGGCTGCCCTTGAGCACATCGCCGCTTTCGCTGATGTACAACAGCGCGCCGGCCAGCGGCGCGGTCATGCACGGGCCCACCAGCAAGGCCGACAACACGCCCATGCCGGCCGCGCCGCCAAGGGTGCCGCCTTGCTGGCGCTGGCTGGCTTGGTTCAGGCGGTCGCGGATGAAGGCGGGCAGCTGCAATTCGTAGACGCCGAACATCGCCAGCGCCAGCAGGACGAACAAGGCTGCGAACACGCCTAACGCCCATGGCGTTTGCAGGGCGGCTTGCAGATTGGCCCCCATGGCGGCGGCGGCCGCGCCCAGCGCGGCGTAAGTCAGCGCCATCGGCAATACAAAAGCCAGCGCCAGCGCGAAGCCGCGCTTGGGGCTGGCGCCGCTGCCGACGATCAGGCTGCTGAGTATCGGCACCATAGGCAGCACGCAGGGGGTGAAGGTCATCAGCAGGCCCAGGCCGAAAAAGGCCAGCAGCACCCAGGCGATGCCCGCTTGCGCCAGCCGGTCGGCCAGCGCTTGGTCCTCGCCCTGCGCGCTGGCGTCGCTTGCGGCGGTACCCGGCGCGATGTCAGCTGCGGCGCTGGCTGGCGGCGCGTGGTTTTGCAGCGTGATCACGCGGCTTTGCGGCGGATAGCACAGGCCGGCCTTGGCGCAGCCTTGCCAGCCTATGCGCAGCTGGCGCGCTTGATTGGCTTGCACCAGCACTTCTAGATGCTTGAAGTACACTTCCGATTCGCCGAAGAATTCGTCGGAAACGATTTGGCCCGCCGGCATTTCCAGCGATGGCGCGTCGCCGGCCGGCACGGCTTCCACTTTGATGTTCTTGCGGTACAGATAGTAGCCGTCGCTGATGTCCCAGCTCAGCTTGACCTGGCCGTCTCCCAGTTCGGCCACGCTAAGCCGGAACGCTTGCTCCGGCGGCAGAAAATCGGTTTGCGCGCCGGCGGGCGCGGCCCACGCCAGCGCGAGCAGGAACAGGCTCCAGATTAAGCGCAACATTGGCATCTCCTCATGGTTGGGATGCCGGGAAGCCTGCTGGCGGGGGATTAAGGCGGCGTTAACTATGGGATAATCCGCCGCGCGCAAGCTTGGCGGCAAGGAGGGCGGCATGCGGATATTGCTGGTGGAGGACAATGAGTTGATCGCGCTGGGCATCATCGCCGGTTTGCGCGCCCATGGCTTGGTGGCGGATGGAGTGGGCACGGCGGCGCAGGCCGAGGCGGCGTTGGCCACGCTGGACGCAGACGCCATGATTTTGGACCTGGGGCTGCCGGACGAGGATGGCATGCGCTTGCTGGCCCGGCTGCGCGCCAAAGGCGTGGATTTGCCCATTTTGGTGCTCAGCGCCCGCGACGGCGTGGCGGACCGGGTGGCCGGGCTGCGCGCCGGCGCGGATGATTATCTGCTCAAGCCGTTTGACCTGGACGAGCTGGTGGCGCGCTTGCACGCCTTGCAGCGCCGCGCCGGCGGCCGCAGCGTGGATGTGATGGAAGACGGCCCCTTGCGGCTGGACCCGCTGCGCGGCGAGGCCTGGCTCGACGGACAGGCGGTGTCGCTGGCGCGGCGCGAGCTGGCGCTGCTGGCGGCGCTGATGCAGGCGCGCGACCGCATCCTCAGCGCGGAGCAGCTCAAAGACCGGCTGTACGACTACAGCGAGGAGATCGAAAGCAACGCGCTCAACGTCCACATCCACCATTTGCGGCGCAAGCTGGGGCCGGACATCGTGGAGACGGTGCGTGGATTGGGGTATCGCTACGGGCGGGCCGAAGCATGAGCTTGCGCCTGCGTTTGCTGCTTTTGATCGGCGTGTCGCTCAGCCTGTTATGGGGCGGGGTGGCGGCCTGGACCCTGCATGATCTGGACCGCCAGCTCAACCGCACACTTGACCAGCGGCTGGCGATGTCGGCGCAGATGGTGGCCGGTTTGATGGCGCAGCTGCCGTCGCCGCGCGCGGGGGCATTGCCAAGCTTTGCCGGCATCCACGCCGGCATCGCCTGTCAGATTGTTTCGGTGCGCGGCGAGGTTTTACTGCGCACGCCCGGCGCGCCCAAGGTGGGGGCGTCCCGCCCGCCGCTGGGCTACGCTGATCAGCGGATAGGCGGCGTGCATTGGCGCAGCTACACGGTGGAGGCCAACGGCCTGTTGGTGACCACCGCCGACAGGCTGGCCGAGCGCGATGCGTTGTTGGCCAATGTGCGCTGGGCCGCGGCCGTGCCCTTCATCGCCGCGCTGGCCGGCAGCCTGATCGCCTTGTGGTTTGGCGTGCGTCAGGGCCTGCTGCCGCTGGAGCGCCTGCGACAAGCGCTGTCGCGCCGCGCGCCGGACGCCTTGGAGCCGGTGGACTCTCATCATTTGCCTGGCGATTTGCAGCCCCTGGCGGACAGTCTCAACGGCCTGCTGGAGAAGATGGGCCAGACGCTTTCGCGCGAGAGGCGCTTGACCAGCGATGCCGCGCATGAGCTGCGCACGCCGCTGACAGCGATCAAAACCCATCTGCAAGTGGCCCGCATCACCCAGGGGCGGGATGCGTTGACGGCCTTGGAGAACGCGGAGGAGGGGGCGGACAGATTGCAGAACACCCTCAGCCAGTTGCTGACCCTGGCGCGGGTGGAGGGCGAGTTTGATTGGGAGGATGGCCGCCCGGCCTTGGCGAGCGAGGTGGTGAGCCTGGCCGCGCGCGACGCCGCGCCGCGGCAGCCGGAGCGCATCGCCGTCGGTCCTTTGCCGCAGGCGCGGCTGGCGTTGCCGCAGGCGCTGGCGGTGACCGCGCTGCGCAATCTGCTGGACAACGCTTTGCGCTATTCGCCGCCTGAGTCGCTGGTGCGGCTGAGCGTCTGGAGGGAAGGCGCTTGCCTGCATTTTGAAGTGGCCGATCAAGGGCCGGGCTTGTCCGCAGAAGCCATGGCGCAGGCGATGCAGCGGTTCTGGCGCGCGCGCCAGGCTGCGGATGGCGGCAGCGGCCTGGGGCTGGCGATTGTGGCGGCCATCGTCGAACGTTTTGGCGGGCGGCTGGCGCTGCGCGCCGAAGAGGCGGGCGGTTTGTGCGTCATATTGACTTTGCCGGCGCGGGATTGATGTTGGCGGAGCGGCGGCGGGCAAGGTGTGTTGCGCGCGGTTGCCCCGCTCCAAAACCTTGAACAGACTCAAAAACGATCCAAACGACAAAGCCGGCATGTAGCCGGCTTTTTGATTCCCGTCGCGCGGCGCGCTTATTTTTCCGGGCCGCGGAAGGCGTCGTGACAGGTCTTGCAGTTTTGCGCCACCTGGCCGTAGGCCTTCTTGATGGCGGCCAGGTCGCCGGCTTTGGCGACGGCGGCGAGGTTGTCCACCGATTTCAGAAAGACGTCGCGGTCGGCCTGGAACTTGGCTGGCTGGCTCCAGATCTCTGGCTTGGCGCGGCTCTTGCCGGTGATGCTGTTCGCCGGGAAATGCTTGAACGGCTCCGCGGCCAGCGTTTTCATCGCTTCCGCCTGCTGTTCGAATCTGATCTTGTCGTAAGGCGCGCGTTCGCGCACCGCCATGCCCATCGGCTCGAACGATTGCAGCAGCATTTTCTTGAAGGCCTGGGAGCGGAGCTCGGCGGGGGTGTCGGCCTGGGCGGCGGGAATGGCGATGGCTGCCAGCAGCAGCGCGGTCAGTATCTTGTTCATGTCGTCTCGAATTCGATGGCGGTGGGCGGGAGTGCCGCGGCAGGTTCGCGGCGCCGAACGCCGATTATATCGATGACGGCGGGAATTGGGGCCGGGTGGGCGGCCCCGGGACGATCAATCCTTGCGGAAGTCCTTGTGGCAGGCTTTACAGGTTTGCTGGGTCGCGCCGAACTGGGCCTTGATCGCGGCCAGGTCGCCGGTCAGCGCCACTTGCTTCAGCTTGGCGGTGGCGGCCTTGTGATTGTCGACGGCTTTTTGCCAGTCGGCTGGCTTGCTCCAGATTTCCGGCTTGGCGTCGGTCTTGCCTGCGCCGCTGCCGGCGGGGAAGTACTGCCAGGGCTGTTGCGACAGCTGTTCCAGTTTGGAGGCCAGCTTGGCGAATGCATCCTTGTCGTAGGGCGCGTCGCCCTTCACGACCTTGCCCATTTGGCCGACTACCGGCTTGTATTGTTTGAACGCTTCCTTGCGCTGGCTGACCGGGTCGGCGGCGAAGGCTTGGGCGGCGAATGCCAGCGCCAGCGAAGCCATCAACATCTTTTTCATCAAAACTCTCCTTGTTTGGCATGAAAGGCGGCGTGGGCAGCGTATCACGGCATGCTCTTCGCCAAAACCCGCAATGTGTAAATGGTTGAATGGATGTGATGTTATACAGTAACATTCGCATCGTCACTCAGCCGGCCGATGGCCAACCCAAATGGATTCCTCCGCTTATCTCGCCGCCGCCGAGCGCCATTGCGCCGCGCGGGGCAGCAAATTGACCGAGCTGCGCCGCCAGGTGCTGGCGCTGGTGTTGAGCCGCCGCGGCGTGGTCAAGGCCTACCAGGTGCTGGCCGACCTGCAGCAGCAGCGCGGCAGCGCCGCGCCGCCCACCGTCTACCGCGCGCTGGACTTTCTGGTGGAGCACGGCCTCTTGCACAAGGTGGACGCGCTCAACGGCTTCATCGTTTGCGATCACTTCGATTGCCAGCATGAGAGCCTGATCCTGGTATGCGAGCAATGCGGCCGCGTCAACGAGGTGGACGCCGCCGGAGGACTGGCCAGCCTGCGCGAAATGGCGCAGGCCGCCGGCTTCGCGCTCAGTCCGCAAAACCTGGTGCTGGCCGGACGCTGCCAGTCCTGCGCCGCCTGAATCTGAAGAAATCATGAACAAGACCAAAGTCAACCTGTTTACCGGCTTTCTGGGCGTGGGCAAGACCACCGCGCTGCGCCATTTGATCGCCAACCGCCCGCAGCATGAAAAATGGGCGGTGATCGTCAACGAATTCGGCGAAGTCGGCATAGACGGCGCCGCGCTGCTCAACGACGAGCTGGCGGTGGCGGAGATCGCCGGCGGCTGCCTGTGCTGCGTGGCGGGCCCGCAGATGACCGCCACCGTGGCCACGCTGCTGCGCCGCGAGAAGCCGGACCGCCTGCTGATCGAAGCCAGCGGCCTGGCCCATGCCGCCGGCGTGATAGACGAGTTGCGCGCCAAGCCCTTGGGCGAGGCGCTGGAAGTGGCCGCGGTGCTGACGCTGGTGGACCCGCGCCAGTTCATCCAGCCTGATTACCACCGCCAGCCCTTATATCGCGACCAGATCTCGATCGCCGACGTGCTGGTGGCCAACAAGATAGACACCGCCGACATCCCGACCATGGAAGCCTTCCGCGCGCAGGCGGCGGCGCTGTTTCCGCCCAAGTCGCTGGTCGGAGAGGTGAAGGACGGCCAATTGGACGTGTCCTGGCTGGACGCCGAGCTGGCGGCCAAGCCGCGCTACCGTCCGGCTGTTTTGCCCGACAACGCCAGCGCGTGGCAATCGGCCGGCTGGACCTTCGAGCCGGAACTGAATTTCGACGGCGAGCGGCTGACCCGGCTGTTCGACGACCTGCCCAAGAAAGTGCCGGGCCTGACGCGCGCCAAGGGCGTGTTCCGCGTGTTGGACAGCTGGGTATGGCTGAACTGGGCGGCCGGGCAGTGGGGCGCCGCCCAGGTGTCCTGGCGCCGCGACAGCCGCTTCGAGTTGATCGCGCCCGAATTCGACGCCGCAGCGGTGGAAGCCTGGCTGAAGGAGTGTCTGGAATGAGCGACACGCATTCTCACGATCACCACCATGCGCATGAGCCGCACCGCCATGTGACCGCCGCCAATCTGCGCCCGCCGTTGAGCCTGCTGGCCATGTCGGCCGGCCAGCGCGTCGCGCTGACGCTGTTGCCGCTGGCCGGCCTGTGGCTGCTGGTGTGGTGGGCATTGCGGGAGCTGGCATGAGCATCGCCCTGAACAATCTGACGGTGTCCTACCAGCGGCATCCGGCGGTGCACCACATCAGCGGCCGCTTCGCCGACGGCGACGCCACCGCCATCTTCGGTCCCAACGGCGCCGGGAAAAGCACCTTGCTGAAGGCCATGATAGGCGCGCTGACGCCCGATTCCGGCAGCGTGGACCTCAATGGCCATCGCCGCGCCGACATCGCCTACCTGCCGCAGCAGGCGGAGATAGACCGCAGCATGCCGGTCAGCGTGCTGGAGCTGGTCGGCACCGGCCTGTGGCACCAGAGCGGCCCCTTCGGCCGGGTGGGACGCGACGGCATGGCCCGCGCCATCGAGGCGCTGGAGCAGGTGGGTCTGGCCGACTTCGCGCTGCGGCCGATCGCCGCTTTGTCCAGCGGCCAATTCCAGCGCGTGCTGTTCGCCCGCATTCTGGTGCAGGACGCGCGGGTGATCCTGCTGGACGAGCCCTTCAACGCGGTGGACGCCAAGACCACCGAGGATCTGTTGGGCCTGGTGGCGCAGTGGCGGCGCGAGAAGCGCACGGTGATCGCGGTGCTGCACGATGCGCTGCAGGTGAGGGCGCATTTCCCGCGCACGCTGCTGATGGCGCGCGAGGTGATCGCCTGGGGCGACAGCGCCGCGGTGCTGACCGATGACAACTTGCGGCGCGCGGTGGACACCGCCGCCCACTGGCAGGCCCAGGCGCCGGTTTGCGGCCTGGATGGAGCAAACGCCTGATGCAACACTTGTACGATCTTCTGGTTTCTCCCTTCGTCGAATTCGCCTTCATGCGCCGCGCGCTGGCCGGCTGCCTGGCGTTGGCGCTGGGCTCCGGTCCCATCGGCCTGTTCCTGGTGATGCGCCGCATGAGCCTGATGGGCGATGCGATGAGCCACGCGGTGCTGCCGGGCGCCGCCGTCGGCTTCATGTTCGCCGGCCTCAGCCTGCCGGCGATGAGCTTGGGCGGCTTCGTCGCCGGCGTGCTGGTGGCGTTGCTGGCCGGGCTGGCCACCCGCTTCACCAGCATCAAGGAAGATGCCAGCTTCGCCGCCTTTTATCTGCTGTCCTTGTCTCTGGGGGTGTTGCTGGTGTCGAGGGGCGGCAGCAACGTCGACCTGATGCATATCCTGTTCGGCTCGGTGCTGGCGGTGGACGACGCTGCGCTGTACCTGGTATCGGGCGTGGCCACGGCGACGCTGCTGACGCTGGCCGTCATCTACCGGCCGCTGCTGCTGGAGAGCCTGGACCCGGTCTACCTGCGCGCGGTGGGCGCGCGCGGCGCCTGGTGGCATCTGTTGTTCCTGATGCTGGTGGTGCTGAACCTGGTGGCCGGCTTCCAGTCGCTGGGGACGCTGATGGCGGTTGGCCTGATGATGCTGCCGGCGATCACCTCGCGGCTGTGGACCGAGCGCATCGAGGCCATGCTGGCGCTGGCGGTGGGCATCGCCTTCCTCAGCGGCCTGGGCGGGCTGTTGCTGTCCTATCACTTCGAGTTGCCGTCCGGTCCCGCCATCATCTTGCTGGCCGGCCTGGTCTATCTGCTGTCTTTGCTGTTCGCGCCGGTGGGCGGAGCGCTGCCGCGCTATATCCGCGCGCGGCATCTGGAATCTTGAACCGACTAAGGGGAAGCCTCATGAAGAAAACTCTAGCCGCCTTGCTGTTGCTGGGCATGCCGGCGCTGGCGCTGGCCAAGGTGCCGGTGGTGGCCAGCTTCAGCATCATCGCCGACATGGCCCGCGAGATCGGCGGCGATCGCGTCGAAGTGGTGTCGCTAGTGGGGCCGGATCAGGACGCGCACGTGTTCCAGCCGTCGCCGGCCGACATCAAGAAGGTTTCCGCCGCGAAGGTGCTGGTCACCAACGGCCTTGGGCTGGAAGGGTGGATGACCCGGCTGGACAAGGCGGCCAACTTCCGCGGCGTGACCGTGGTGGCGTCCAAGGGCATCAAGACCCGCCAGGCGCCGGAAGAAGAGCATGCCGAGCATGACCACGCTCACGGCCATGACCACGGCGACGTCGATCCGCATGCCTGGCATGATCCGGCGAGGGTGCAGACCTATATCAAGAACATCAGCGCCGGTTTGATCCAGGCCGACCCGGCCGGCAAGGCCGAGTACCAGCGCCGCGCGGCCGACTATGCCGCCAAGGTGAAGGCGGTGGACGACTGGGCGAAGCAGCAGTTTTCCTCGGTGCCGGCGGCCAAGCGCAAGATGCTGACTTCGCACGACGCCTTCGGCTATCTGGGCGAGCGTTACCAGCTGAAAGTGCTGGCGATCCAGGGCGTGAGCACCGAGGCCGAGGCATCGGCCAAAGGCGTGGCGCAGCTGACGCGCCAGGTGAGGAAAGAAGGCGTCAAGGCGGTGTTCATGGAAAACATGACCGACGCGCGGCTGCTGAAGCAATTGTCGGCCGAAGCCAAGGTGCAAGTGGGGGGCAAGCTGTACGCCGACGCGCTGTCAGGCCCGAGCGGTCCGGCCGCCAGCTATTTGCAGCTGATGCGCTACAATGTCGACACCATCATGAAATCGTTCCGCTGAGGAGCTGAACCAGCTTCCAGGCGCCGATTCCCGCCACGCCCAGCCCGGCTGCCAGCCGGACTGGGCGTTTTTGCATCCAGCGGCGGAGGCCGTCGGCGAACACGCCCATCAGCAGCAGGTTGGGCAAGGTGCCCAGGCCAAAGGCCAGCATCAGGCCGGCGCCATGCCAGGCGGAGCCGCTGGCCAGCGCCGAGATGGAGGCGCTGTAGACCAGGCCACAGGGCAGCCAGCCCCATGCCGCGCCCACCGCGACGGCGCCGCTGGCGGAGCGCACCGGCAACAGCCTGCCCACCAGCGGTTGAACCCGCCTCCATACCGGCTGTCCCAGTTTTTCCAGCGCGGCGACGGCTTGGGCGAATCCCGCCAGATAGAGGCCCATCGCGATCAGCATCAGGTCGGCCAGCGCCGCCAGCGCCAGCTGCCAGGCGTGGGTGGATGCCAGGCTGAGCCCGCCCGCCGCCAGGCCGCCGAGCAACGCGCCGATCAGCGCGTAGCTGGCGATGCGGCCCAGATTGTAGCCGGCCAGAACCCGCCAGCGGGCGCCGCCGGCCGGCTGATGCAGGGTGAGGGCGGCGACGATGCCGCCGCACATGCCCACGCAGTGTCCGCCGCCCAGCAGGCCGGCGAGGAACAGAATCCAGAAATTTGTCTCAATCATGCCGCAAGCGGTTCAGGAAAGCTCTATGGTAACAGAGGGCATGACGAAACGGCTGTAGCGCGCCGATTTGGCTTGACGGCGGGGTTTGCGGCGCATTGTTCGATTCTTTTTGGCATTGTTGAAACAGTCATTCTACAAAAAAGGTTGAAGATAATTGTTTCGCCTACTGGCCAAAAGGACAGTTTGCAAAGAAAATGTCAGTTTGGGCGCGACAACAGGACTGCGCCGCCGGCATGGCGGACGCGGTCCGGCCCGGAGCCGGGCCGGAAATGGGAGCGCTCCGCCCACAGAGGCGGAGCGGTCCGGTCTGGGCTGCTGAATGAAAGGAATGGGGATACAGTGAGGAACACAATATGGCCAGGTATCTGACACTCGAACGGCTGGGCAAATCGGCCATCATCACGCTTTCCAACCTGCCTGCCAATTTGCTGACGACCGACAGCCTGAATGAGCTGACGGCGACGCTGCAGGCGTTGAATGCGGATGATGCCGTGCGTTCGGTGGTGATAACCGGCGCCGGCGACGCGTTTTTTTCCGCCGGAGCGGATTTGAAGCAGTTCGCGGCGGGTGACAAGGCCGCCGCGGACGCTCTGCTGCAGGCTTTCGCCAATGCGCTGCAGGCGATACGCGGCTATCGCGGCGTCACGGTGGCGGCCGTCAACGGCTTCGCGCTGGGCGGCGGGCTGGAATGCGCGCTGGTCTGCGACTACATCATCGCCGAGCGCGGCGCCAAGCTGGGCCTGCCTGAAGCCAAGGTCGGCCTGATACCGGCCGCGGGCGGCACCAAGACGCTGGCCGACAAGGTGGGCGTGTCCTGGGCCAAGCGCATCATCCTGGGCGGCGAGGTGGTGTCGGCCGAGCAGGCGCTGAAGATAGGCCTGATCGAGGAAGTGGTGGACCAGGGTTTCGCCAAGATCGTCGCGGTCAGCCTGGCTAACAAGGTGGCGGGACAAAGCCCGGCGGCGGTAGCCGTCGCCCGCAAGCTGATCGAGGACAGCCCCAATCTCAGCCTGGACGAGCACCTGAAGCGCGAACGCGCGGCGACGCTGGGCCTGGTGGGCGGCTCGGAGCAACTGGACGGGGTGGCCGCCTTCCTGGCCAAGCGCGCGCCCAGCTGGGCGCGGGACGACGACGATTGAGCCATCCCCCGTTTCCTGAGCCGACATGATCATGGCCGCCTGCCCGCACTTTGCCGCAGGCGGCTTTGTTTTGGGCGGGCTCGCCGTGTTAGCCTAGCCGTCATTTGGCATATCCGGCCGCGCGAGCCGGCGTCGCAGGGGAGAGCATGGAAATCTATCAGTTGCGCACCTTCGTCACTGTCGCCCAGCAAGGCCATCTGACCCAGGCGGCCGAGCTGCTGCATTTGTCGCAGCCGGCGGTGACCGCCCAGATCAAGGCGCTGGAGGAGGAGGTGGGAATGCCGCTGTTCGAGCGCAGCGCGGGCGGCGTCAGCCTGACCCGAACCGGCCAGGAACTGTTGCCTCAGGCGCAGGGGGTGCTGGCGGCCGCGCGCGGCATCATCAATCACGCCAAACACCTGAAAGGTCAATTGTCCGGGCAGGCTCGGATAGGCGTGACGCTGATGCCGGACATCCTGAGGCTGGGGCCTTGGGTGGCGGCGTTGGTGGACGCGCACCCTTTGCTGGAGGTGCAGTTGACCCATGGCGTGTCAGTGGATGTGCTCAATCTGGTGCGCAAGAAAGAGCTGGATGCGGGTTTTTATCTGGGCAAAAACCCGTACATGAACGTCGTCACCGTGCCCTTGCAGACGCTGAATTTCCGCATCGCGTTGCCGGCGGCCTGGGCCGGGCAGATGGCGGAGGGCCGGTTGAAAGATCTGGGCAAGCTGCCCTGGGTGGGCATCTCGCAGTTTTCCAGCCTGTCCAAGATCACCTCCGAGTTGTGGCGAGAACTCAATATCTCGCCTAAAAAGGTGGCGGAGAGCGACCATTTGTCGGTGATCTTGGAGCTGGTTGCCGCCGGCGTAGGCGCGGCGCTGGTGCGCGAGGAAGAGGCGATCGCCTGGGAAAAGAGCGGTCGCGTCTGGCTGGTGCCTGGCGTAGGCAAGCGCGCCGAGCTGCAGTTCGTCTACCCGGCAGATCGGGCGGGCGATCCGGTGCTGGAGACGCTATTGAGGACGTTGCGGGATGTCTGGGGGCTGCCTGGTCCCCAGGCTTGACTACAAGGCGCTTGAGCGCCGTTTCGCGAGGAGGCCGCATGGCCAGCTGGATAGTCGGTGCGATGGAGACGTATCGCGGCGCGATGGAGCAAGGACAGCGCCGCTGGATGGATGCGCAACAGGAGGCTTGCAGCTGTTGGTTGTCGTCGCTCATGCCCGGTTTTCCGCTGTCCGAGCGCGAGGTGGAGCGGCGGATAGACGGCGGCTTGCTGGCCGGCGCGTCTATCTGGCAGGCTCAGGCCGACATCCAGCGAGGTTTGTTGCTGGCCGTCGAGAAGCTGTGGACCGAGATGGGGCGCAACATCGCTCGGCAGTGGCCTGACGACGCGCCGATCGCCGCAGTGCGCCAGGCGCTGGAAGTGGGCTGCGCTTCCGGCGCCGCCTTGTCGACAGCGTCGCGTCAGGCCGGGCATTTCGCCGCCACCAACTTTTCCGGCATTCCGCTGAAGGCCGCCCGTGATATGAGGCGCGTGCTGCGGCAAACCTGATCCGCGGGCGCATGGTATGCTGACCGCATCCGCCCGGACGCGGGCATCAGCGGAAAGCGTGCGATGAGAATCCATGGCGCCTGTCACTGCGGCAATATTTCCTTCCAGCTCGACTGGCCCGACGGCGCGGCGATCCCCGCTCGTCGTTGCGGCTGCGGCTTCTGCCGCAAGCATGGCGGCGTCTGGACCGCCTCTCCCGCCGGCAGGCTGGAGGTGACGCTGCGCGATCCGCAGCGCGTATCGCATTATCGTTTCGGCACCCGCACCGCCGACTTCCACATCTGTTCCGATTGCGGCGCCGCGCCGCTGGTCACCAGCGAGATCGGCGGCCGCTTGCGCGCCGTGGTCAGCGTCAACGCCTTCGAGACGCCTGGCCTGCCGCTCGGCGATGCGGCCGACGTATCGTTCGATGGCGAGAGCGAAGCGGAGAGGCTGGCGCGGCGCGCCCGCAACTGGATTCCCGATGTCCGCTTCGTCTGATCGCCTTCCCCTTGTCCGGCTGGAGGCCTTGCCGGCCGAGGTGCTGGCCGATCTGGCCGCCGGCAGGCAGCCGGCAAGCCTGGGCCGCCGCTGCGAGGAGGGTTGTGGCCGCCTTCAACTGATTTTGCCCATGATGGAGAAGCGCCATGAAGCTGATCGGGATGTTGGATTCCCCCTATGTCCGCCGCGTCGCGGTTTCCCTGCAGTTGCTGGACCTTCCATTCGAGCACCAGCCCTTGTCGGTGTTCAGCGCATTCGACCGTTTCCGGCAGATCAATCCGGTGGTCAAGGCTCCCACGCTGATCTGCGACGACGGCACGGCGCTGATGGATTCCACTTTGATCCTGCAGTACGCGGAGTCGATCGCGCCGGGGCGCAGCCTGCTGCCGTCCGATCCGCAACGTTTGCTGCGCAGCCTGCGGGTGACCGGGCTGGCGCTGGCGGCGTGCGAGAAGAGCGTGCAGATCGTTTACGAGCGCAAGTTGCGCCCTGAAGACGCGCGCTACCAGCCTTGGCTGGAGCGGATCAGCAGCCAGTTGCTGGCCGCTTACGACGAACTGGAGCGGGAGCTGGCATCCGGCGTGCCGGACATTGGCGGCGGGACCATTGATCAGGCCTGGCTGAGCACTGCCGTCGCCTGGCGCTTCAGCAGGAGGATGACGGCTGACATCGTGCCGGAAGATGAGTATCCGGCGTTGGCCGCCCTCTCCGCCCAGGCTGAGGCGCTGGACGCGTTCCGGGCGGCGCCGTATGGCGATGGCGCGTATCCGGTCCGGTTTTAATGCGCCATCGCCCGCGCGTGCAACCGAAAGCTACGGCTCGATTTCAATGGCCCGGGGCCATGTCGTGAGGCGCCGCGATGCGTTCACGCTGACTGCGTCCTGAGACAAGGGCAAAATAAAACGCCGCCGCATTGTGAAAGGCGGCGGCGTCATTGGCGCTTGATGGCGTTACTGCTGATGCGCGCCGTCGGTTACGATGCCGCGCACCTTGGCCACGTCGCCGGCCGCCACCGGACTGGCGGCGTTGCCCCAGCTCTGGCGCATATAGGTGAGCACGTCGGCCACTTCCTGGTCGCTCATCTGCTGGGCGTAGCCCGGCATGCTGTATTCCCAGGCCAGATGATGGGTGCGGGCGTTGACGCCGCCTTCCAGCACCACGCGGATCAGCGAGGTGGCGTCGCGCGCCATCACCGCCGAGCTGCCGGCCAGCGCCGGCACCACCTTGTCATGTCCCTGGCCGTTGGCCTGGTGGCAGGTGGCGCAGTTTTCGAAGAACAGCGCGGCGCCGGTGCGCACCGGCGCGGGGTCGGCCGCGCCCGCGCTCGGCAGGCTCTTCAGGTAGACGGCGATCGCCGACAGGTCGGCGGCGTTGATGTGCTGGCTGCTGTAGTGCACCACTTCCGCCATCGGGCCGAAGGCCGCGGTGTGGCGGTTGCGGCCGGTCTGCAGGTATTGCGACAGCTCGTCGACCGACCAGCCGCCCAGGCCTTCGCGCGCATCGCCGGTCAGATTGCCGGCGTACCAGCCGGCCAGCAGCGCGCCGGTCAGATAGCCGGGTTTCTTCTCGCTCAGCGCCACTTCCTGGAAGGCCGCGCCGCGCGGGGTGTGGCAGGTGCCGCAGTGGGCCATGCCTTGCACCAGGTAGGCGCCGCGATTCCATTCGACGCTCTTGGCCGCGTCAGGCTGGTAGCGGCTGTCGTCGTGGAACATCCAGCGCCACAGCGTCAGCGGCCAGCGCATCGACAACGGCCAGGGGATGTCGCTGTCGCGATTGGCCTGCTTCACCGGCGCCACGCCATGCATGAAGTAGGCGTACAGGTCGCGCATATCGTCGTCGTTGATGCGGGCGAACGAGGTGTAGGGCATGGCCGGGTATAGCGAATGGCCTTCCTTGGCCACGCCGCGGCGCAGCGCGCGGGCGAAATCCTCGTAGCTGTAGTCGCCGATGCCGGTTTCCTTGTCCGGCGTGATGTTGGTGGAGTAGATCTTGCCCACCGGGGTGTCCATCGGCAGCCCGCCGGCATTTTCCTTGCCGCCGGGCGCGCTGTGGCAGGCGATGCAATCGGACACGCGGGCGAGATAGGCGCCGCGGCGCACGCCGTCGGTGTCGATATGGGCGTGGGCGAGGGAGGCTGCGCCGGCCAGCAGGGCCGCGAGGCCCAGGGTTGTCATCAGTTTCATCACGGGTGTCCTGTTATTTCAGCTCGTTTACGGCGCGCCATGCCTGGTCGATGGCGGCGTGGGTGTACGGGTTCCAGTCGGAGTCGGAGTTGGCGATCGTCACGTTGCCGGCCGGACGGCGGGCGGCGGCGATGATGCGCTTGGACTCTTCTTCGTCGTCGTACATCGAGTTGAGAAAGTAGGAATAGCCGTGCGACCAGCGATTCACCGTGATGGCGGCGATGTCGCGGTTGTGGTCGAAGCCGGCGGGGCCGAGGATGCGCTGCAGCTGGCCGCGGATCATGCCTTCATGCTCGGCGAACGGCATGGCCAGCAGTTTGGCGCGGCCCATCCGCCACTGGGTGCGCGGGTCCAGGTTGGAGCCGGCGATGGTGGGCACGTAGACCATGTGCAGGCACATCGGCTCGGACGGCTTGCGCGGATGCTGGTAGCCGCCCAGGTCCACCGGGTAGTCCAGCTTGATGCGGCTGTACGGCATGGACGGACAGTACAGTTCGTGCACGCCCAGCTTCATGAAGCTTTCCCAGTTCTTCAACACCACCTTGGTGTAGACCAGCGGGGCCTTCACGTTCAGCGCCAGCGCCTGTTTCTGGTCATCCTGCAGCTCCGGCATGATGTGCGGAATCATCATGTTGTAACAGGCCATCACCACGTGGCGGCCTTGCACGCGGCGCAGCTTGCCGCTTTTGTCCAGATAGCCCACGTCCACCGGACCCTGGGCGTTTTCCACGCGCACCACGGTGCTGTTCAGGCGCAGCCGCACCGGGTTTTCCGGCAGGTCCAGCTTGCCGTAGTCGAAGCGGGCCAGCACGATGTCGTTCATATCCTTGCCCGGCGCGGCCTGCGGAATCATCTTGCGCACCAGCAGGCGGGCGATGGACGCGTTGCCGTCCGGGAAGTGGTAGATGTACGGGTCGCGCAGTTCGGCTTCCGCCTCGGCGCTGATCTTGCCCAAACCGGCCACGCCGTGGAAGCCCGGCAGGTCCAGATTGCGCGCGTCCAGCGCCGGCAGGCCGTCGATGCCCACCGCCTGGAAGTCGTTGCTGCGCGACTGGAAGAAGCGGATCGCGGTGGCGCTGAGGCCGACGTGGCGCGACAGGTAGGCGCTGTAACTGATCTTGGCCAGATAGGCTTCGCGCTTGCTCTTGGGCATGTCGCCCAGGTAGTCGCGGGTGCTGGTGTGCAGGGCGATCAGCGCGTCGCGGTCTTTCTTCGACATCGGGAAGTCGTTGATGAAGTCGCGGATCGGGCGCGCGTTCAGGCGCTTGGGATCGATGTCGTCCGCCACTTGCAGATAGGGGTCGCCGCCCACGGTCTTGTCGACGCCGAAGTCTTCCTTGTTGAAGAACACGCCGCGCGACAGCTTGAGGTCGGGGTAGAAGTTGCGGTGGAAATGGCTGGCCAGGCCGTCGATGTCGACGGTCAGTTCCTTCATCAGCGCCAGCGCTTCCTTGCTGAACACGTGCTTGGGCGATTGCAGCGACTCGGTGCCGCCGTAGCCCAGCACCAGGCGCTCGCCCACCTTGAACTCATTGCGTTTGGCGTGGCCGCCGAAGTCGTCGTGGTTGTCCAGAATCAGCACCTTGGCTTGCGGATGCTTCTTGCGGTAGTAATGCGCGGCCGCCAGGCCGCTGATGCCGCCGCCTACCACCACCAGATCGTAGCGCTCTTCCACCTTGGCGCCGCCCAGGTTGACGGCGTGATGGGCGCGGCCCAGCTTGTGCGCGTTCTCGAACGAGCCGTCATGGTTGCCGCGCAGGCCGGTGAGAGAGGGAGGGTAGTAGCTGGCGCTGATCTGTCGGGGTGCGGCACGGAGGATTTCCAGCGGTGTGAGCCCGGCAGCCACGGTCAGCGCGAAACCATTGAGAAAGTCTCGACGGGTAATGGACATGGCTTTTCCTGTGTTGTTTTGTTGGAATGAACCAGCAGCCTCTGCGTGCTGTCTGAGGCCCGCATTATAACAAATTGTAAATATAGTTATTTTTTATGCCGATGAAATGGGATTCGGCGCAATGAAAGAAAAGAAAAGGCCCGGCATGGCCGGGCCTTGGGGGTGGGGAGCGATCAGGGTCAGGCTGGGACGATCTTCTTCTTCAGCGCGCCCAATGCCAGCGCGGTGGCCAGGGTGCCGGCCGCCAGCGCCGCCAGATAGCTGGGCAGGTGTTCCACCGCGTTGGGGATGGGCAGCACGAACACGCCGCCGTGCGGCACTTTCAGCTCTACGCCCATGGTCATGGAGACGGCGCCGGCCAGGGCGGAGCCGGCCATCAGCGCCGGGATCACCCGCAGCGGATCGCGGGCGGCGAACGGTATCGCGCCCTCGCTGATGAAGGCGAGGCCCAACACTGCGGCGGCCTTGCCGGCTTCGTGCTCGTCGGCGGTGAAGCGGTCGCGGAACAGGCGGGTGGCCAGCGCGATGCCCAGCGGCGGCGTCATGCCCGCCGCCATCACCGCCGCCATCGGCGTGTATACCTGGCTGGCGATCAGGCCGGTGGCGAAGGCGTAGGCCGCCTTGTTGACCGGGCCGCCCATGTCGAAGGCCATCATCGCGCCCAGGAGCGCGCCCAGGGCCAGCGCGCTGCTGCCCTGCATGCCTTTCAGCGCCTCGGTCAGCGCGGCCAGCAGCGCCGCTACCGGTTCGCCCACCACGTAGATCATCAAGAGGCCCACCAGCAGCGAGCCCAGCACCGGCAGGATCAACACCGGCTTCAGGCCGTCAAGGTGCTGGCCCAGCTGGATGCGGCGGTTCAGTTCGCGGGTGCCGTAGCCGGCGATGAAGCCGGCGGCGATGCCGCCGAGAAAGCCCGATCCCAAGCTGGCGGCCAGCATGCCGCCCACCATGCCGGGGGCGATGCCGGGGCGGTCGGCGATGGAATAGGCGATGTAGCCGGCCAGGATGGGCACCATCAGCGCGAAGGCGGATTTGGCGCCGATCTGGAACAGCGACCAGGCCAGCGTGCCCTTGTGCGCGTCGTCGAAGGCGTAGATGCCGCCCAGGGCGAAGGCGAGCGCGATCAGGATGCCGCCGGCGGTGACGAAGGGCAGCATGAAGGAGACGCCGGTCATCAGGTGGCGGTAGGGGCCGTCCTTGGCCTTTTCCGCAGCAGCGGCCCGGGACGATGGCTCGCGGGCGGCGGTCCAGGGCTGCGCTTCGGCTTGCGCGCGGCGGACCAGCGCCTTGCCGTCGCCGATGGCGGCCTTGGTGCCGCTCTTGAACAGCCGCTTGCCGGCGAAGCGGTCCAGCTGCACCTGAGTGTCTGCGGCGATGATGACCAGGTCGGCGGCGGCGATCTCAGCGTCGGTCAGCGCGTTTTGCGCGCCGACGGAGCCCTGGGTTTCCACCTTGATGACGTGGCCCAGCGCCTTGGCGCCCTGCGCCAGTCCCTCGGCGGCCATGAAGGTGTGGGCGATGCCGGTGGGGCAGCCGGTGATGGCGACGATGCTGAGCGCGCGCTCGGCCGCCGCCGCGTTGTCCAGCTGCGCGGCCGGGTCGGCCAATACCGCGTCCAGCGTGGCATGGCGGACGGGCCGTTGTCCGGCGCGGCTGTCGTCGGGACAGTCCACCAGCAGGATCTGGCCGGCGGCCTGGACGGCGTCCGCGCTCAGCGCCGGCTGGCCGTCTATTTCGATGTCTATCCGCTTGCCTTGTTGCTTGGCGGCCTGGCGCAGCGCTTCGGCTGCCAGTCTGGCCTGGGTGCTGCGCTCTCCCGCGCGGATGATGGCGACGATGCTCATGTGTTTCCCCTGTCTGGAAAGTGGGCGCGGCTCAGGCCGCGGCCAGGGTTTGCAGGCTGACGGCGGCGGCCAGTTCGCGTATTTGCGGCTCTGGCGGCAGGTGGGGGCCGACGCGTTGCAGCTTGGCGGCGGCGAAGGCCATCGCCAGCCGCAGGCTGTCCGCGGCGTTCAGCTCCTGGCGGCGGGCGGCGGTCAGGCCCGCCACCAGCGCGTCGCCGGCGCCTACTGTGCTCAGCGGCCGCTGCGGCGGCAGGCTGGCCAGCAGCGCCGCGTCGCCGTCCACCAGCAGCGCGCCCTGTTCGCCCAGCGACACCACCACCCGGCCGACCCCCATCCGCTGCAGGCCGCGCGCGCAGCGCGCCACGTCGTCCAGGCCGGGCAGCTCGCGGCCGGCCCATTGCGCCAGCTCCTCGCGGTTGGGCTTCACGCAGTCGGGCAGCGCCGCCGGCGGATTGGCCAGCGCGGCGGCCAGCGGCGAGCCGCTGCTGTCCATCAGCACCCAGGCGCCTTGCCGCTTCAACTGGGCGCATAGCCGCGCCAGCGCGTCGCGCGGCATGCCGGGGGGCAGGCTGCCGGCCAGCACCGCCAGGTCGCCGGCGCCGACGTCGCGGAGTCCGGCCGTCAGCGACGCCAATTCGGCTTCGCCGGTTTCGGGGCCGGGCAGGTTGACGTCGGTGGTGTCGCCGCTGGCGAGATCGGCCAGCTTGATGTTGACCCGGCAGGCGCCGGCTACTCGCAGCATGCGGTCGGTTATGCGCTTGGCGGCGAACAGCTGCTCGAAGGGGCCGCAGTTGTCGCGGCCCAGCAGGCCGTGGGCGTGGGCCGGCAGGCCCCAGTCTGCCAGGCAACTGGCCACATTGACGCCCTTGCCGCCGGCGTTGACCGTGGCGGCGCGCGCCAGATGGACGCTGCCGGGGATCAGCGCGTCCAGGGTGACGGTCTGGTCCAGCGCCGGATTGGCGGTGACGGTGTGTATCGCGCCGCTCATGCCAGGTCCTCCAGCAGTTGCCGCACTTCGTCGGCGCTGTCGCAGGCCAGCGCTTGTTCTGCCAGGCCTTGCAGCTTGGCGCGGCTGTGGCGGCGCAGCATGGCTTTCACCGACGCGATGTCGTGCGGGCTCATCGACAGCTCGTTGACGCCGAGGCCGGCCAGCACCGCCGCGCCTTGCGGGTCGCCGGCGATGCCGCCGCACACGCCCACCCAGCGCTGGTGCGCCGCCGCGCCCTGCACGGTCTGCCGGATCAGCCGCAATACGGCCGGGTGCAGGCTGTCGGCCTCGGCTGCCAGCTCGGGGTGCTGGCGGTCCATGGCCAGCGCGTACTGGGTCAGGTCATTGGTGCCGATGGAGAAGAAATCGACATAAGGGGCGAGTTGGTCGGCCAGCAGCGCGGCGGCGGGCACTTCCACCATGATGCCGATCGGCACGGCGGGCGCGCCCAGCTCCTTGCGCACGCTTTCGCACAGGCCTTTGAGCCGGGTGATCTCCTTCAGCGAGCTGATCATCGGGAACATGATGGACAGGGGCCTGCCGGCCTTGGCGGCGCGATAAAGCGCGCGCAGCTGCGGCTCCAGCAGTTCGCGGCGGGCGAGCAACAGCCGCGCGCCGCGCATGCCGAGGAAGGGGTTGTCCTCATGCGGCAGGTTCAGGTAGGGCACCTGCTTGTCGCCGCCGATGTCCAGCGCGCGGACGATCAGCGGCTTGCCTTGCAGCGCCTGCTGCATCGCCAGATAGGTTTTCAGCTGCTCCTCTTCGTCCGGCGCGGCGTCACGCTCCAGGAACAGGAATTCGGTGCGCATCAGGCCCACGCCCTCGGCGCCGGCCTCCAGCGCGGCGGCGGCCTGGTCGGGGCGATTGATGTTGGCGGCGATCTCGATGCGCGCGCCGTCGGCGGTCTGGCCCGGCAGCTGGCGCTCCGCCTGCTGCTTCTGCTGGTCTTCCCGCTGGTGTTGCTGCCAGGCGCGGGCGGATTCCAGATCCGCGTCGCTGGGGTTCAGGTACAGCCGGCCGGCGTCGCCGTCCAGGATGGCCGGGCTGCCGTCGGCCACGTCCAGCAGGGCGGCTCCGGCCGCCACTACGGCCGGCAGGCCCAGCGTGCGCGCCAGGATGGCGGTATGGGCGGTGGGGCCGCCGTGGGCGGTGGCCAGACCCTTGACGCGGGACAGGTCCAGCGCGGCGGTGTCGGATGGCGCGAGGTCTGGCGCCAGCAATATGGTATCCGGGCCGAAGTCGGCCGGCGCATGGCCTTGCAGCGCCGGATCAAGCTGGAACAAGACGCGGCGGCCGACATCGCGCAGGTCGGCGGCGCGGGCGGCCAGCAGCGGGTTGCCCAGCGCGGAGATTTTTTCCGCCAGCCGTTCCACCGCCTGGTGCCAGGCCCACTCCACGCCGTGGCCGGCCACCATCAACTGGCAGCTGAGGGTGATCAGGTCTGTGTCGTTCAAGAGTTCCGCCTGGGCGCGGAAGATGCCGGCTTCTCCGGCGCCGAGCGAGGCCTGGGTGGTTTCGGCCAGCCGGGCGAGCTGCAGCCGGGTGGCGGCCAGCGCTTCGTGCAGGCGGTCGCCGCCTTCGGCCAGGCTGATCGGTCGGTCCGGCACTTGCAGCGCCTCGCCGGCGAGGATGCGCGCGGTGCCGATGGCGATGCCGGGGCTGGCGGCGATGCCGGGGAGGGAAATCGGCGCGCCGACGGGTTGCCAACCGGCGCGAGGCCGCTGGGCCGCGGCGCGCTGGGCGGCGATGGCGGCGGCGGTCTGCTCGGCCAGGCTGGCCTCGCGCATGGCCTTGACGAGCTGGCGCACGCCGTCTTCGGCCTGCGGTCCGCGGCCGGACACGGAGATGAGGTCGCCCTGGCGCAGGCCGAGTTGCAGCAGCGCGATCAGGTTCTTGGCGTCGGCGTTCTGGCCGCCGTGGCGAACTTGCAGCTGCGCCGGGCTGCGCCGCGCGGCGTCCACCCAGAGCGCGGCGGGGCGCGCGTGCAGGCCGTTGGGATAATCCAGCCGCCACTCCTCGGCGTGCTCGAGGTCTCGCGCTTCGGCGTCCGGCGGCAGGCTTTCGCTTTGCTGCTCCAGCGCGGCGATCAGGTCGGCGCTGTCCTGGGTGAGGAACAGCGGCAGCAGCCTGGACTCGTCCTGCAGCAGGCGGGTCAGTTGGCGCAGCATTACCAGATGGTCGTCGGAGCGAGCCGCGATCGCGCACAGCAGGTGGGTGCGCTGGCCCGGATTCCATTCGAGCCCGTCCGGAATCTGCAGGATGGCGACGCCGGTGCGCAGCACCAGCGCGCGGTCTTCCACCATGCCGTGGGGAATGGCGATGCCGTTGCCCAGGTAGGTGTTGGCCACCGCCTCGCGGCGCAGCAGGCTGTCTATGTAGTCGGGGGATATGCAGCCGGCGTCGGCCAGCATGCGGCCGGCTTCGCGGATGGCGGCCTCCTTGCTGGCGGGCTGGCAGCCCAGGCGTATCAGTTGCGGATTGAGCAGGGCGTCGGACACGGCTTACCTCGTTCGTGGACTCGATATGGCTGGAATTGAAAACGATTACATTTTTTCTGTCAATCAGACAGAACTGGTTAAAATCAAACTTGTGGCCAAATATTGAATTATGTGGCGATTTTGGGCTTGCCAGCGGCGCATGTGCTGGTGCAGCATCGTGTTTATCGACTGAAAACGATTTCCAAAAACATGACTACCAGCATTAAGGATGTCGCGCAGTTGGCCGGCGTCTCGGTGGCCACCGTGTCGCGCGTGTTGGGCAACGGCCCGGTCAGCGCCGCGCTGCGCGCCAAGGTGGAGGCCGCCGTCGCCCAGAGCGGCTACCGGCCCAATTTGTCGGCGCGGCGGCTGCGTTCCCAGCACACGCACACCATAGGCCTGATCGTGTCCGACATCCGCAATCCCTTCTTCACCGCGGTGAGCCGGGCGGTGGAGGATGTCGCCTACCAGTCCGGCATGCGGGTGATTCTGTGCAATACCGATGAAAACCCGGACAAGGAGGCGATGTATCTGCGGCTGATGCAGGAGGAGAGGGTGAGCGGGGTGATCTTCGCCGCCACCCGCGCCACCGCGGAAGCGCTGGACGTCGCCGGGCTGGGTTTTCCTGTGGTGATGATAGACCGCGCCGGGCCATCCGCCCGCTGCGACGCGGTGCTGTTGGACAACCGGGCGGCGGCGGCGCAACTGGTGGAGCATTTGCTTGGCGCCGGTTATCGCCGGATAGGCGGGTTGTTCGGCAATACCAGCAGCACCGGGGCGGAGCGCCACGCGGGCTTTGTCGAGGCCATGGCGGCGGCCGGTTTATCGGCGGCGGCGCGCTTCGTCGCGCCCAGCGCGGAGGCGGCGCGGGCGGAGGCGGCGGGGTGGCTGCGGGAGGCGGACGCGCCGGAGGCGCTGATCGCCAGCAACGGCTTGCTGTTGTTGGGCGCGGTGAAGGCGGTGCGGGAGGCGGGCGTCGCGGTGCCGGGCCAGCTGGCGCTGGCCGGGTTCGACAACGACAGCTGGACCGAGCTGGCCGACCCCGGCATGACGGTGATCGAGCAACCTGTGGACGAGATAGGCCGCGCGGCGATGGAGATGCTGCTGGAGCGGCTGCAGCAGCCGGATCGGCCGCTGCGCAAAGTGGTGCTGGCGGGCCGCCTGGTCGCGCGCGGCTCCAGCCGGGCCCGGCGCTGAGTCAGCGCATCGGGCCGGTCATGCGGGTGAGGGTGTCGTCCTTGAGGAGCAGGTGATGCCCCGCCGCGGCGGCGGCATGCAGGATGCTCAGCCACAGCAGCACATTGCCCAGCAGTTCATGGATGCTTTTCAGCTCCTTGCCCAGCGCGGGATCATTGGGCATGAAGGCGGGGATGGGCAGGCCGAGCAGGGCGACCTGGCCGCCTTTGGCCTGAATGAAGGCGATGCCCAGCAGCGGCAGCGCCAGCATCAGCGCGTACAGCGCCCAGTGGCCGGCGTGGGCCAGCAGGACTGAGAGGCGGCTGGGTTTGGGGGAAATCTCCGGTTGCGGATTGCTCAGCCGCCAGGCTATTCGCGGCAGCACCAGCAGCAGCACGATCAGCCCGGCCTGGATATGGACGAAGCTCAAGTTGCCGCGGGTGGCGCTGCCTTTGGGGAAGTTGCCTTTCAGCTCGATGACGACCAGGGCGGCGATCACTGCCAGCGCGCACAGCCAGTGCAGGGCGCGGGCGATTTGGCCGTAACTGCGCGAAGTGTTGCGCAACATGTCGGCTCCTTTCGTTTCGGTTGGAACATGTTGCAAGCTTAGTCGCTGAAGCTTAAGTCGGCCTTAACCCATTTCAAAAGAAGGGGAATGCCGGCGGGAGAGCCGCGCGCGGCGGATGGCGTCGGCTAGGCCTTACGCCAAGGCCTGGCGGATCACCCCCTGTTTGTCCGCCGGCTGCCAGCCTTCCGGCTTCAGCACCTTGCCGTCGGCGCGGCGCACCACGCGGCCGTCCACGCACTTGCGCAGATTGGCGTCATGTATCGCGTCGCACATCGCTTCCAGCGGCAGGCCCTGTGACAGCAACAGGCCGCATACCACATTGAGCACGTCCACCGCTTCCGCGGTCAGTTCGGCGCGGCTGCGCAGCTGTTGTTCGGGAGGCTGCGCCGGCAGCGCGCGGTAATCGGCCAGCGCCTGCCGCAGTTCGTCCAGCTCTTCGTCCAGCATGGTCTGCCACATCGCCAGCTGTTCTGGCTGGAATTCCGGATGGGTGGGGGAGGGGATGTCGAAGCGCCGCATGAAATCGCGGCGCATCTGGAACAGATCGCTCATCGATAGACTCCTGTGTGATGTCCATATTGTGGAGTCTATCGATAAAATCATCAATATATTGTGATTATTGCGCCTGCAGCGCGGCCAGCGCCTGGAAATAGTCCGGGAAGGTTTTGGCCACGCATTTGGGGTCGTTGATCACCACCGGCGCGCCCAGCAGCGAAACCAGCGAGAAGCACATGGCCATGCGGTGGTCGTCGTAGGTGTCGATTTCGGCGTTGGGCGTCAGCGTCGACGGGGGGGTGACGCGGATGTAGTCCGGTCCTTCCTCCACGATCGCGCCCACTTTGCGCAGCTCGGTCGCCATCGCCGACAGACGGTCGGTTTCCTTCACCCGCCAGCTGGCGATGTTGCGCAGCGTGGTGGCGCCGTCGGCGGCCAACGCGGCCACGGCCAGCGTCATCGCCGCGTCCGGGATGTGGTTACAGTCCAGGTCGATCGCCTTGAGCCTGCCTTCGGCGCGGGCCTCGATCCAGTTGTCGCCGCGGCGCACCGTCGCGCCCATCAATTCCAGCGCCTCGGCGAAGCGCACGTCGCCCTGGATGCTGGCCTCGCCCACCCCTTCCACCCGCACCGGTCCGCCGGCCAGCGCGCCGGCCGCCAGGAAGTAGGACGCGCTGGAGGCGTCGCCTTCGACATAGACCTCTCCCGGCGAGATGTAGTGCTGGCCGCCGGGGATGGTGAAGCGCTGCCAGCCGTCGCGTTCGACGCGCACGCCGAATCGCGCCATCAGATTGAGCGTGATTTCGATATAGGGCTTGGAAATCAGATCGCCCACCACCTCGATCTCGGATGTCTCGCCGGTCAGCGGCAGCGCCATCAGGAGGGCGGTGAGAAACTGGCTGGAGACATTGCCCTTCACCCGGATGGGGCCGGCGCAGCGCACGTCGGCCGGGGAGATGGACAGCGGCGGAAAGCCGGGCTGGCCTAAGTACTCGATGCGCGCGCCGGCGGCGTTCAGCGCCTCGACCAGGTCGCCGATCGGGCGTTCGTGCATGCGCGGCACGCCGGACAGCTGGTAATCGCCGCCCATCAGCGCCAGCGCCGCGGTCAGCGGGCGGAAGGCGGTGCCGGCGTTGCCGAGGAACAAGTCTGCGTTCTTGACTGGAAACGCGCCGCCGCAGCCCTGTACGCGGAAGTCGCGGCTGTCGCCCTGCTGTTCCACCTTGACGCCCAGCAACTTCAACGCGCTCAGCATGTGGCGGATATCGTCGGAATCCAGCAGGTCGCGGACCAGGGTGCTGCCGCCGGACAGCGCCGCCAGCAGCAGGGTGCGATTGGAAATGCTCTTGGAGCCGGGCAGCTTGACGGCGCCGGCGAGGCGAGGGCAGGGGGGGAGATGCAGTTGTTCCATGTGGGTGTCGCGCTTGTGTTTTGGAATGGCGTGGCTTGATAAGTGTCAGGGACACTGTACCCGCCAGACGAGGCCGTGCGCAATCGCCTTGCGCCGCGCGGCCTCGCGCCAGGCCGCGTCGCTTGAGTTACAATGCGCGGTTTGATCGGCTCGGCGGCGTATGTGGCGCGCCGCGGGCCGAATGCATGCGACAGGATCAGATTTCGATGACAGTACCGGTGATTACCATCGACGGCCCTTCGGCCTCGGGCAAGGGCACGGTGGCGGCCTTGGTGGCCGCGCGCCTGGATTTCCATTATCTGGACTCGGGCTCGCTGTACCGCCTGCTGGCGCTGTTCGCGCGCCGCCGCGGCATAGGCTGGGACGATGAGCCGGCGTTGGCTGAGGCCGCCGCCGCCTTGCCGGTGGAGTTCTCCGACGGCGCGGTGTGGCTGGAAGGCAACGACGCCAGCGCGGACATCCGCGCCGAGGAAATCGGCATCGGCGCGTCCAAGGTGGGCGCGCTGCCGACGGTGCGCGCCGCGCTATTGCAGCGCCAGCGCGATTTTCGCGCGCGTCCGGGCCTGGTGACCGATGGCCGGGACATGGGGTCGGTGGTGTTTCCGGACGCCACGCTGAAGGTATTTCTGACCGCCAGCGCCGAGGAAAGAGCGTCCCGCCGTCATAAGCAGTTGATCGGCAAGGGGGAATCTGCTAACCTCGCTCAGATTATGCAGGACATTATCGATCGGGACGCGCGCGATGCCGCCCGGCCGGTAGCGCCGCTGCGCCAGGAGCCGGACGCCTTTTTGCTCGATACCACGGAGCTGACCATAGACCAGGCGGTCGACAAGGTCCTCGTGTGGTTTGAGGAAAAACAGGTTTCCGGCCGTTGATTTTTTGTATGGTCGTTTTTGCTGCATTGCGGAAACGATCTTGTTCCAACCCTAACCCCGCAAGCCGCAAGGCCTGCAACCGAGAGTACGCTTGATGACTACCCTCTCCATGGAAAACTTCGCTCAACTGTTCGAGGAAAGCCTCACCCTGCACGATATGCGCGTGGGCGAAGTGATCACTGCTGAAGTCGTGGCAGTTGATTCCAACTTTGTAACCGTGAACGCAGGCCTCAAGTCCGAGTCCCTGATTCCGGCTGAAGAATTCAAGAACGACCAAGGCGTCGTTGAAGTCGCCATCGGCGACTTCGTTACCGTCGCGATCGACGCGCTGGAAAACGGTTTCGGCGAAACCAAGCTGTCCCGCGAAAAAGCCAAGCGCATGGCCGCTTGGGTTGAGCTGGAAGAAGCGCTGGAAGCCGGCACCATCCTGTCCGGCATGATCAGCGGCAAGGTGAAGGGCGGCCTGACCGTCATGGTCAACGGCATCCGCGCCTTCCTGCCGGGCTCTCTGGTTGACGTGCGTCCGGTGAAAGACACCACCCCGTACGAAAACAAGCAGATCGAGTTCAAGGTCATCAAGCTGGATCGCAAGCGCAACAACGTCGTGGTTTCCCGCCGCTCCGTGCTGGAAGAAACCCTGGGCGAAGAGCGCAAGGCTCTGCTGGAAACCCTGAAAGAGGGCGCAGTCATCAAGGGTATCGTCAAGAACATCACCGACTACGGTGCGTTCGTTGACCTGGGCGGCATCGATGGCCTGCTGCACATCACCGACCTGGCATGGCGCCGCGTGAAGCACCCGTCCGAAGTTCTGGCCGTGGGCGACGAAGTGGAAGCCAAGGTACTGAAGTTCGACCAAGAGAAGAACCGCGTATCCCTGGGTCTGAAGCAACTGGGCGAAGATCCGTGGGTGGGTCTGTCCCGCCGCTACCCGTCCGGCACCCGCCTGTTCGGCAAGGTGACCAACCTGACCGACTACGGCGCGTTCGTGGAAATCGAACAAGGCATCGAAGGCCTGGTGCACGTGTCCGAAATGGACTGGACCAACAAGAACGTACACCCGTCCAAGGTGGTTCAAGTTGGCGACGAAGTGGAAGTCATGATCCTGGAAATCGACGAAGACCGTCGTCGCATCTCCTTGGGCATGAAGCAGTGTCTGGCCAACCCGTGGAACGAGTTTGCCGACAACTTCCACAAGGGCGACAAGCTGAAGGGCGCGATCAAGTCCATCACCGACTTCGGCGTGTTCGTTGGCCTGCCGGGCGGCATCGACGGCCTGGTTCACCTGTCCGACCTGTCCTGGAACGAAGCTGGCGAAGAAGCCGTGCGCAAGTTCAAGAAGGGCGACGAGGTTGAAGCTGTTGTTCTGTCCATCGACGTGGAAAAAGAACGCATCTCCCTGGGCATCAAGCAGCTGGAAGGCGACCCGTTCAACAACTTCGTTGCCATGAACGACAAGGGCGCTCTGGTGAAGGGTACCGTCAAGTCCGTTGACGCCAAGGGCGCGGTCATCGCTCTGGACGCCGATGTTGAAGGCTACCTGCGCGCTTCCGAACTGTCCCGCGACCGCGTGGAAGACGCTCGCTCCATCCTGAAGGATGGCGATGCCGTCGAGGCTGTGATCGTTGCCGTGGACCGCAAGTCCCGCAACATCAGCCTGTCCATCAAGGCTAAGGACGCTCAAGAAGATAACGCCGCTCTGAAGAGCCTGGCCGTTGACAGCGCTTCCGCCGGCACCACCAACCTGGGTGCCCTGCTGAAGGCTAAACTGTCCGGTTCCAACGAGTAATAGCGTCATGACCAAATCTGAGCTGATCGCGAGGCTGTCCGAGAGACTGGCCGAGCGCAATTCTCAGTTGGTCTACAAAGATGCTGAGTTGGCCGTCAAGACCATTTTGGACGCGATGGCCAACAACCTGGCTCAAGGAAGCCGGATCGAGATTCGCGGTTTCGGTAGCTTCGATCTGAACTACCGTCCGCCGCGCGTCGGCCGCAACCCGAAGTCGGGCGCCAGCGTCTCGGTTCCTGAGAAATACGTGCCTCATTTCAAGGCCGGCAAGGAACTGCGCGAGCGCGTGGACTTGTCCCTTATGGAACAGACCCAGGCCTGATCGCAGTTTCATCGGTCTACATGCCAGAAGCGCCGCCTCCGCGGCGCTTTTTTCGTATCCGCGCCGCTCGCGCGGCTTGGGTTGCGGCGGGCTATCGTTTAGAATTGCACTCCGGCAAACTCATCGAGCGATCCCATGCGATATTTGTTGCGTATCGTCGAATTGGCCCTGCTGCTGCTGTTGGTGGCCGTCACCGTGCAGAACAGCCACTCGGTCGAATTCAAACTGTTTTTCGGCCAGTCCTGGTCGGCGCCGTTCATTGTTTTTCTGTTGCTGTTCTTCGTCGTCGGCGCCGCCGTCGGTCTGCTGGCCACTTTCAGTTTCTACCTGAGAACCCGCCGCGAACTGTCGCAGCTGAAGAAAGAGCTGCGCAACCGTCCGCCAGCCGGCAAGGTGGTCAACGATCCCAGCGACGCCGTCGCCGATTGAGCTTGTCTTCCGGGAGCATGACCTTGGTCCCGTTCTATCGTTCCGAAAGGATTGCAGTTGGAACTTGATTTGTGGTGGCTGCTGCTGTTTCCAGCCTTTTTCGGATTGGGCTGGTTCGCCGCCCGGGTGGACATGCGCGCCGTGCTGAAGCAAGCGAAGGCGGTGCCGATTTCCTATTTTCGTGGCCTGGACGCGCTGGTGGACGACAAGACCGACGTCGCGGCGCAGGCGCTGGCCGAAGTGGCGCGCCAACAGGGCTCGGCGCTGGAGTTGCAGCACATTCTGGGCAAGCTGTACCGCAAGCGCGGCGAGAACGACCGCGCCATCCGCCTGCACCAGCAGATGCTGGATTCGTCCGACTTGCCCAGCGAGCAGCGCGACCTGGTTCGCAATGAACTGGCGCAGGACTTCCGCAAGGCGGGCCTGGTGGATCGCGCCGAGGAAATCCTGCTGAAGCTGCTGGACGGCAATATGAGCCTGGCCGCGCGCCGGCAGTTGCTGGACATTTACCAGCAGGACCGCGACTGGAAGAAGGCGATAGATACCGCGCGCGAACTGCGCAGCGACGCGCATTCTTTCCAGCATGAGGTGGCGCAGTTCTATTGCGAACTCGCGCAGGGCGAGCTGTACCAGTCCCATCACGAGCTGGCGCGGCAATACGTGGCCGAAGCCATTCTGGCCAACCGCAAGTGCGTGCGCGCCAGTTTGATTCTTGGCGACATCGAGTTCGCCGAAGGCAATGTCGATGCCGCGATCGCCGCCTGGCAGGGCATCGAGAAGCAGAATTACGAATACTTGGCGATGGCGGCCGAGCGCCTGTGCGACGCCTACGAGAAGTTGGGGCGTCCGCTGGAGGGCATCGCGCTGCTGCGCGGCTACCAACGCACTTTCCCGCAGCTGGAGCTGACCGATCTCCTGTACCAGAAGATCGCCACTTACGATGGCGAGGCCAAGGCGCTGGAAGGCGTGCGCGAAGCGGTGCATGCCCGCCCCAGCCTGGCCGGCGTGTACCGGATGATAGAGGCGCAGATGGACGAACTGTCGCCGGAAGGGCGGATGGATGCCGAGGTGGCGCGCGCGCTGATCCTCAAGCATTCACAGCGTTTGAGCGTGCACCGTTGCAAGTGCTGCAATTTCCGTTCCCGGGCTTTCTTCTGGCACTGTCCAGCGTGCGGCGAGTGGGAGAGCTTCACCGCCAATCGTTCGGAAACCTGACTCCCAAACGAATATCGCGCGGCCGGCATGCGTCGGCGCGCATTCTGAATGCAAAGAATGATGGAGCATCGATGAATCCTTTGATCGCAGAGAGCGGAAGCCTGGAGACGTCGCCAGTGGTGGTGGCGCTGGACTTCGCCGACGCGGCCGGCGCGCTGGCGTTCGCCAGCCGGCTGGATCCGGCCGAGTGCCGGCTGAAAGTGGGCAAGGAGTTGTTCACCTCCAGCGGCCGCCATCTGGTGGAGTCGCTGGCCGCGCGCGGCTTCCAGGTATTCCTGGACATGAAATTCCACGATATTCCCAATACCGTCGCCCAGGCGTGCAAGGCCGCTGCCGAGTCCGGCGTATGGATGGTCAATGTGCACGCCTCCGGCGGCCGCCGGATGATGGAGGCCGCGCGCGAGGCGCTGGCCGCTTACAGCCAGCGTCCGCTGCTGATCGCGGTGACGGTGCTCACCAGCATGGAAGCGGCGGATCTGGCCGAGGTCGGCATCGATGTCCCGCCACAGGAGCACGTGTTGCGCCTGGCCACGCTGACACGCGATTGCGGCCTGGATGGCGTGGTGTGCTCGGCGCAGGAGGCTTCCATGCTGAAGCAGGCGCTGGGCGGCGATTTCAAGCTGGTGACGCCCGGCATCCGCCTGGCCGACAGCGCCGGCGACGATCAGCGCCGCGTGATGACGCCGACCGCCGCATTGGCCGCCGGCGCCGATTATCTGGTGATCGGCCGGCCGATCACCCGCGCCGAGGATCCGCTGGCCGCGCTGCGCGCCATCAATCAAGACATTTCCGCATTTCTGGGTAAACAATCATGAAAATCACGGTAATTGGCTCGGGCTATGTCGGCCTGGTGACCGGCACCTGCCTGGCCGAGACCGGCTACAACGTCTGCTGCCTGGATGTGGACCCGCGCAAGATCGAGATTCTGCAAAGCGGCGGCATCCCCATTTTCGAACCGGGCCTGGAAGACATGGTGAAGCGCAACGTGGCTGCCGGCCGCCTGCATTTCACTACCGACGTGGCCGAGTCGGTCGCCTTCGGCGAGGTGCAGTTCATTGCCGTAGGCACCCCGCCCGACGAGGACGGTTCCGCCGACCTGCAATACGTGCTGGCCGCGGCGCGCAATATCGCCCGCCATATGACCGACTACCGCGTGGTGGTCGACAAGTCGACTGTGCCGGTGGGCACCGCGGACAAGGTGCGCGCGGCCATCGCCGACGAGTTGGCGCAGCGCGGCGCGGACATCGCGTTCAGCGTGGTGTCGAATCCGGAATTCCTGAAGGAAGGCGCCGCGATCGATGACTTCATGCGGCCCGACCGCGTGGTGATCGGCGTTGATGACGAGCGCGGCGCCGAGATCATGCGTCGCTTGTACAAACCGTTCCAGCGCAACCACGAGCGCGTGTTGCTGATGGATGTGCGCTCGGCCGAGCTGACCAAGTACGCGGCAAACGCCATGCTGGCCACCCGCATCTCGTTCATGAACGAGCTGGCCAATCTGGCCGAGACCATGGGCGCCGACATCGAGCAGGTGCGTCTGGGCATGGGTTCCGATCCTCGCATCGGCTATCACTTCCTGTATCCGGGCGTGGGTTATGGCGGCTCCTGCTTCCCCAAGGATGTCAAGGCGCTGGTGCAGACGGCCAAGGAAAACGGCCACACGCTGCGCGTGCTGACCGCTGTGGAAGAGGCCAATGAGGTACAGAAGCTGCGTCTGGTCGAAAAAGTGGTTTCCCGGTTCGGCGAAGATCTGTCCGGCCGCCGCTTTGCGCTGTGGGGCCTGGCGTTCAAGCCGAATACCGACGATATGCGCGAAGCGCCCAGCCGCGTGATCGCGGAAGAGCTGACCCGGCGCGGCGCAACCATCGCCGCTTTCGACCCGGTGGCCGCCCACGAGGCGCAGCGGGTGATGACGGGCATTGCCGGCATCGATTTCGTCGATGACATGATGAAAGCGTTGCAAGGGGCGGACGCCTTGTTGATCGTCACCGAATGGAAGATGTTCCGCGCGCCGGATTTCGATGCGATCAAACAGTGTCTGAAGCAGCCGCTGATTTTCGACGGCCGCAATATGTACGATCCGGCCTGGCTGCGCGAGCAGGGCTTCGATTACCACGCCATCGGCCGTTGAGGTAAGCCATGAGTCTGATGCAAACCCTGGGGTTGAAGCCTGCCATGCTGGCTTCTTCCCTGGCCAAGGCCAAGGTGTTGGTGGTTGGCGACGTGATGCTGGACCGCTACTGGTTCGGCGACGTGTCGCGCATTTCGCCCGAGGCGCCGGTGCCGGTGGCCAAGATAGGCCGCAGCGAGGAGCGGGCAGGCGGCGCCGCCAACGTGGCGCGCAATATCGCCGGCCTGGGCGGCAAGGCCACCATTTTATCGGTGGTCGGCGACGACGAGGCGGCGGACGCGCTGGAGAGGCTGTTGAAGGCTGATGGCATCGTCACCTCGTTCAAGCGCGATGCCAACATCGCCACCACGGTGAAACTGAGAGTGGTGGCGCGACAGCAGCAGCTGATCCGGCTGGACTTCGAAGACGCGCCCAGCCATGAAATTTTGGCCGGCAAGCTGGAAGAGTTCGCCGACATCGTCGCCGCCCACGACGTAGTGATCCTGTCCGATTACGGCAAGGGCGGCCTGACCCATGTGGCCGAGATGATCCAGCTGGCCCGCGCCGCCGGCAAGCCGGTGCTGATCGATCCCAAGGGAGACGATTACAGCAAATACGCCGGCGCCACGCTGCTGACGCCCAATCGCAGCGAGTTCCGCCAGGTGGCCGGCGGCTGGAAGGATGAAGCCAGCCTGACGGCCAAGGCGCAGGCGTTGCGAGCCGAGCTGAATCTGGACGCGCTGCTGGTGACCCGCAGCGAAGAGGGCATGACGCTGTTTCGCGCCGACGGCGCGCTGCATCAGCCCACGCTGGCGCGCGAGGTTTACGACGTGTCCGGCGCAGGCGATACCGTGATCGGCACGCTGGGTCTGGCGCTGGCCGCCGGTCAGCCGCTGCCGGTGGCGATGAACCTGGCCAATGCCGCTGCCGGGGTGGTGGTGGCCAAGCTGGGCACCGCCGTGTGCTCGCAGCAGGAACTGTTTGCCCTGTAAGCCGGTGAGCCGGCAGGAGAAGCGATGACCAATCTGACGGCGCGGCAAGTGGAAGAGGTGCTGGCTTTCTGGTTCGGCGCCAGCGACGATGAGGCCTTGAGCCGGCCGCGCGAGGCCTGGTTTCGCCGCGACGACGCTTTCGACGCCGAAATCCGTCGCCGTTTCCTGCCGCAGTGGCGGGCGCTGGCGGCGGGCGAACTGGCGATCGACGCGGGCGACGCTCGCGGGGCGCTGGCCTGGCTGATCGTGGCCGACCAATTTCCGCGCAATCTGTTCCGCGGCGAAGCCCGCGCTTTTTCCAGCGATGCCATGGCGAGGGAAGGCGCGCGGTTGGCTGTCGGCCAGGGGCTGGAGCAGACGCTGCCGCCGGTGGCGCGGGTTTTCTTCTACCTGCCGTTCGAGCACAGCGAGGACATGGCGGACCAGAGGCGGTCGCTGGCGTTGTTCGCCGCGCTGGACGCGGCCTTGCCGGGCTCCAACTATCTTGATTACGCGCGACGGCATGAGCGGGTGATCGCCGAGTTCGGCCGTTTTCCGCATCGCAACGCCGCGCTGGGCCGCGCCAGCACGCCGGCCGAGCTGTCCTACCTGGCGCAGCCGGGCGCGGGTTTCTGAATTTTCATCCGGGCCTGAGGGTCCGCAGCAGAATGAAGGATCAACACATGACTATCGTCGTCACCGGAGCCGCCGGCTTCATCGGTTCCAATCTGGTCAAGGGCCTGAACCAGCGCGGCATTACCGACATCATCGCCGTCGACAATCTCAGCAGCGGCGACAAGTTCCACAATCTGGTGGATTGCGAGATCAGCCATTACCTCGACAAGCATGAATTCCTGCACTTGCTGCTGGATGGCGAGTACGAGGGCGAACTGGCAGCCATCCTGCACCAGGGCGCGTGCTCCGACACGATGAACCACGACGGCAAGTACATGATGGACAACAACTACCAGTACACGCTGGCGTTGTTCGACTATTGCCAGCACGAGGAAATCCAGTTCCTGTACGCGTCCAGCGCCGCCACCTACGGCAAGGGCACGGTGTTCAAGGAAGAGCGCCAGTACGAAGGCCCGCTCAATGTCTACGGCTATTCCAAGTTCCTGTTCGACCAGGTGCTGCGCCAACGGATGAAGGAAGGCCTGTCCGCGCAGGCGGTCGGTTTCCGCTACTTCAACGTCTACGGCCCGCGCGAACAGCACAAGGGCCGCATGGCCTCGGTGGCTTTCCATCACTTCAACCAGTATCGCGAGCACGGCAAGGTCAAGCTGTTCGGCGGCTGGGACGGCTGGGGCGACGGCATGCAGAGCCGCGATTTCGTGTCGGTGGAGGACGTGGTCAAGGTCAACCTGCATTTCTTGGACCATCCGGAGAAGAGCGGCATCTTCAACCTGGGCAGCGGCCGCTCCCAGCCGTTCAACGACGTGGCCGAGGCCACGGTCAACGCGTGCCGCCGCCACGAGGGCAAGCCGGCGCTGACGCTGGCCGAGATGATCGCGCAGGGCATCGTCGAGTACGTGGACTTCCCGGACGCGTTGAAGGGCAAGTACCAGAGCTTCACCCAGGCCGATATCGCGCGGTTGCGCGAGGCGGGCTATGGCGAGGCCATGCTGTCGGTGGGAGAGGGCGTGGACCGCTATGTCGATTGGCTGATCAGCCGCCAGGGCTGATTATCCCGTCCCATCAGGGAGAGCGCGCCGCTTGAAGCGGCGCGTTTTTTTTGTCATCGGCCGGCGCTGTCTTGCGCCAGACGCAAGCGGGCGCGGGCGTCGCGTTCGGCCATCAGCTGCTGGTTCTGCAGCGTGTCGGCGACGAAATCTATATGCATCTCCGCGGCCTGCCGCGCCGCGTCCGGCTGGTGGTCGCGTATCGCCTGCCAGATCGCCAAGTGCTGCTCGCGCAACGCCTCGGCCACCTCGCCGACAGCGAACAGATTGGCGATGTTGTCCTTGACGTGGCGTTGCAGCATGGCCAGCAGGCTGCCGGACAGATGAGCGAACAGCACGTTGTGCGAAGCCTCCGCCACCGCCTGGTGGAATTCCACGTCAGCCTGAGCTTGCTCGGCCAGATCGCCGCCGCGGTAAGCCTGCTGCAACCTGTCCACGCACCGTTGCAGACGTTCTAGGTCGGCCGGCGTGGCGCGGCTGGCGGCGCAGCGCGCCACTGTGCCCTCCAGCACGCGGCGGAACTCCAGCAGGTCGCCGTGCAGTTCCTCGTGCTGGTTCAGCAGTTTTTCCCAAGGATCGGAAAACGCCGTCTCCAGCCGGTTGGTCACCCAGGTGCCGCCGCCCTGGCGGCTGGATAGTAGGCCGCGCGAGGTGAGTTGCTGGATCGCCTCGCGCAGCGAGGGGCGTGAGACGCCGAACTCCTCGGCCAGCTGCCGCTCCGGCGGCAACCGGTCGCCGGGTTTGAGCACGCCGTCGAGTATGCGTTTTTCCAGTTGCTGCACGATCATGTCGGACAGTTTGGGCAGGGTCACTTTGGGATAAGCCATGCAGAAGAGTGGTTGGTCTGACCAAATAATTGAGCATAACATGCAGGGTGCTGTCTGATGCCGATTTCCCTGACTTGCGGAATTGGTTTCATCATGATTAAAAAACGTTAGGGAAGGTCTGAACAACCTGCCGAGCAAACAGAAATGCAATTTCTCGCAGATGCTTTGGCTGCAGTAGGGCCACCGATTTCAGTCCGGCAACCACCAGAATGACCGGATACCCGGCCGTCCGCCCTTTCAGCTCCCCGCCAGCAAGACCTTTCGCGCCAGCCAGATGTTGGCCAGCCCGAACAACGTCATCAGTTGCGCGGTGTTCTTCTTCAAGCCCCGGTAGCGTGTTTTCAGGTAGTCAAACTGCTGCTTGATGACCCGGAAGGGATGCTCAACTTTGGCCCGAATCTTGGCTTTGACCGTTTCGACCAGCTGGATCTGCCGGTCGTCAGCTGAATCCGTCAGCGCTTGGCGCTGACCGGGCCGCATGGCAATCCACCAGCGCACTGCCCGCGATTGGTGTTCGACTCGCTTGTGCGCGCCAGTAAAGCCGGCATCGCCAAACACATCGACTTCCTCGCCGTGCAGCAACTGATCGACCATCGTGACATCCGCCACATTGGCAGCGGTGCCGGCCACGTGATGCACCAGGCCGGACTGGGCATCGATCCCGATATGGGCCTTCATGCCGAAGAACCACTGATTGCCCTTCTTGGTTTGATGCCTATCCGGATCGCGTTCGCCCAGGGCGTTTTGGGTGGAGCTGGGCGCGTGGATCAGGGTGGCATCGACGATGGTGCCTTGCTTCAACATCCGCCCTTTATCGGAGAGATGCTGGTGGATGGCGGCAAACAGGGCGTGGGTCAGCTGGTGCTTCTCCAGCAGATGGCGGAAGTTCAGCAAGGTGGTTTCGTTCGGGATGGCATCCAGGGAGAGGCCGGCGAACTGGCGCATGGAGGCGATCTCGTGCAGGCTTTCTTCCATGGCGGGATCGGACAGGCTGTACCAGTGCTGCAGGCAGTAGGCGCGCAGCATGGCGGACAACGGGTAGGGGCGGCGACCGTTGCCGGGCTTGGGGTAAACCGGAGCGATGACGGCTTCCAGTTGCGGCCAAGGCATGACCTGATCCATCTCGGCCAAAAGATTTCGCGGCGGGTGCGCTTCTTCTTGGCGGCGAGCTCAAGATCGGTGAAGGTCATCTGCTGTCGCATGGTAGCGTCCTGAGTCAGGCTGGGGTGGAAGTAGTTTGCGGGAAGGTTGGGGACTTGTTCAGACCTTCCCTAGAGATTTATGCTTTAGCCCACTTAGTTAGCTTCTTGGAAAATTTGATGGCCCAATCTGCACAGGGCCGGTTCTCGGAATCGCTGTACAACGACCTGGTCGCGTCCGGAAAGATCAACCCGAGCCTATCTGTATCGAGCGATGTGTTGCAGTCGACGACGCAGGCTGACCTGTACGCAGAGAACTACGATGGCCAGCTCGAAAATGCTGCTTGGACCTCAGGCTCGTCTTTACGCCTGAGCGTGCCGGGAAGAGATCTGGCCTCGGATCGTCAGGCTACGGCTAACTTCATCAAGTTCCAGCTCGTAGGTTGGGCTGAGCTTGCGAGGCCCAACGTTCACCGCGATATGTGGCGATCAATATTTATGGGGTCGTGGGCTTTCTCGGTAAACGTTGGGCTTCATTTTATTTAGCCCAACCTACGGACTGCATTAGAGGGAGGGGGTGGTTTGCAAGGCGTCAAAGTTCGCATTATTCGAGATCCTGAACTTGTCGGTAAAGATCTATACGGATATACACATCCGAATGGGGCGATTGATCTTTATCCGGATGCATTCACAAATACAGAACAGCTTGTGAAAACGATTGGTCATGAACGGACCCACACGATGCAAATTTATTTGTATGGCCATCCGAATCGATTTGCAGATGATCCTTTACGTTTGAATCAAGAGCTTCGGCTAAATGAAAATGCTGCGCATGGCATTGAAGACAGTTTTTGGCAGTACTACCAGAATAACAAAGCAGGGCGACTTGCGGGGTTTGAATAATGGTCAATAATTTTACTTACCTAGATTGGGTGAAATGTTTGCCGGCTAGCGATGCTGAATATGCTCAGTGCTCATGCCCGGCTTGTAATTCCATCGGCCTTTCTTATCAGTACTTTGGCTTTTCTGATAGTGAATTCGGCTGGAAATTGATTTGGTGTCGATCGTGCATGAATGGTATTCGCCTTTCTAGGACGAGAGTTCCTGCTGAGGCACAGCCTCTTATTGCTGACGAGGACCAAGAGCAGTTTATCAATCAGCACTCAGAAATTAACCTGATCGTATAGTTGAATCGGACCAAGCCTTTTGTGGGAAGGTTTGGTGTTTAAAACACGGCGGTTACAACATTGGAGAGTATTGAGGGAAGATTTGCAGGCTCTTCTCGAGAGGTCGGTTTTATTGTTGATAGCCAAAGTGGCCAGATACCCGGTGTAATGTGTGCGGGCTTGGTCAATGGAGCCGAAATACGCCTAAGTGCGGCTAGGGACTATCGGTTATTGGAGGGTAATAAATTTACCCATAATCATCCCTTGGGCGGAAATCTCTCGCCTAGTGATGTGGCAACTGCGCTTGGCTCTGGAGTTACGGAATTTAGGGCTGTCTCCCCTGCAAGGACGGCGTCAATCATATTTGATAACCCACCACCACATGTATTTGGCGATCCGGTCAATTCAGTGCTTTTCATTGATGGGGAGAAAGCAGCAATCGGTGCGTCCTACATGGCTGGTATTGCTGACGGTTCTCTGCTGCCACCGGTTGATTTGGCGGCAAAGAAAATTTGGATGAGTGATTATTTCATGGAGCAGCTTTCTTCACGAAACTCATGGATTAACTATTCACTTACTCATCATCCGTAAATGGAGATAAATATATGAGTGCCGAAATAAGAACATTGGCAGGAGTCATTGCTGAGTTTGTTACTTCCCTTGCGCCTGAGGAGTTGCAGGCATTGAGAAGGCTTGTGCTTAATCATCAGATAGAAGAAAGTTGGCCATGGTATGCAATTGTGTTGTCTCAATATCTGGATGGGGATGGTTCGTCTGAATTAATAAAAGAAATTGACGAGCTTTTTCCGGATGAAAGTGCTTTGAATCTAATTGAATCTGCTTCGAATGACCCAATTTTTGAAGCAAAAGTAATATTGAGAGAAGCGCAGAAGTGGGCTAGTCAATGATCTGTGCTTGGGGCGTCAGGTAACCGAAGGGCCGTAGATACCGTCTTTCACGTCAAGCGGCTCTTGCGTAGTCAGCCCGGTAAGGTTGGGCTGAGCTTGCGAAGCCCAACGTTCACCGAGATATAGAACGATCAATATTTATGAGGTCGTGGTTTCTCTCGGTAAGTGTTGGGCTCCACTTCATTTAGCCCAATCTACGGTTCTAGTGCAACGTTATCGGTGCTACGGCGCTGGCACAATCTATTACATAAACGGCGCATCCCTTTAATGGCGATGCGCCGTTTTCTTTTGGTTCAAGCATCTCTTAACAAATTTCGTGGCAAGCCAGGAGCTGAACATGTCGACGGTGATGGTGCGTGCGGAGGAGGAGCTGCTGTATCTCGTAGCTTGTAAATACCGTCTTTTACGTCAAGCGGCTCTTGCGTAGTCGGCCCGGTAAGGTTGGTCTAAACTTGTGAAGCCCAACGTTCACGGCCAATCAGCTTACCCGGCATTTCAACTATCCTGAAGAAGAATGCGCTCCATTTTTAATGTTGTTGGCATTGGTGGGTTATGCCCGCTTATTTGAGTGTAGGAGCTGACCACGGCCAAGATGGGGAAGCAATCGAGGCAGAGCAGCATGTGAGTATTATTGGATGATGCTCATTTGTCATAGCTGGCTGATCTAGCTAATTTTGGATCTTTGCTATAAAGATATACTGTCTTTTGCAAGGAGTTACGCGATGTCCGACCTGCTGAAAAAAATTGACGCCCGAACCAAGCTGGCCGGCACCAACAAGCTGGAAATCCTGTTGTTTTCGCTGGGGGATGACCAGCGCACCGGCCGCAAGGAGGTGTTCGGCATCAATGTGTTCAAGGTGCGCGAGGTGATGCGCACGCCGGAAATCACCACCGCGCCGGAGATGCCGGCCTCGGTAGAGGGCATGGTCAGCCTGCGCGGCGCGTTGGTGCCGGTGATCGATTTGGGAAAATACACCGGCATCGTCACCGACAAGCGGCCCGAAATCATGATCATCACCGAGTACAACGGCCATACCCAAGGCTTCCTGGTGGAAACGGTGGACACTATTCTGCGGCTGGATTGGTCGTCGATGCGGGTGCCGCCGGACATGATCACCAACCGCATGGCGGGCCTGGTCACTGCGGTGACCGAACTGGAGAACGGCACGCTGGTGATGATGATGGATGTGGAGAAGGTGCTGGCCGAAACCTGTCTGTCGGACGACACGCAGAACTACATCTCCATCGAACCGGTGAAGGAGGACAGGCACATCTTCTTCGCCGACGACAGCGCGGTGGCGCGCAAACAGATCGAGCGCACGCTGGAGGCGATGCATATCCGATATACCTCGGCCATCAACGGCATGCGCGGCTGGGAGGACTTGCAGAAGATGGCGCAGCAAGCGGAGGCGGCCGGCCACAAGCTGAATCAGGTGCTGCACTTGATCCTGACCGATGTGGAAATGCCGGAGATGGATGGCTACATGCTGACCAAGATGATCAAGGACGACGCCCGTTTCGTCGGCATCCCGGTGCTGATGCATTCTTCGTTGTCCGGCATGGCCAACAAGAAACTGGGCGAGTCGGTGGGGGTGGACGCCTACGTATCCAAGGACGAGCCGCAAAAACTGGCCAGCAAGCTGCGTGAAATGCTGTTGCTGGATAAGGCGCCGTAACCGGCGGTTATCGGCTGCCGCAGGACCAGAAAAACGGGAACCGCGAGGTTCCCGTTCTGTTCATGATCCGGATGTTTCCGCGACGCTTGTTCAGGCGGCCTTGTCTTTCTTGTCGGCGCCCAGTTCGACGTCCAGTTGCTTGGCGGTGTCTTCAAGCTTGTTGTTGAATTCACGGAATTTTTTGCGGGCGCTGTCCAGTTTCTGATTTGCGGCATTCATTTTGCTGGAGTCCTGCTCTTCCAGTGCCGTGACGATTTCGTCCATGGCATGGGATTGCTCGGTTGCGGCATCGATATATTGTTCGTGAAGCGCCCGAACTTCAGGCGTGGCGGGCTTGATTTTCTCGAGCGCGGTCAGGAACGAGGCGTATTTCGGGCGGATGACGTTGACCAATTTGTCGTGCATCACTTCGTCGTCCTGATAGTTGTCGCCGCTGACGCTGTTGTATTCGCCAATCACCTCTTCTTCGATGCCGGCCAAGGGCTTGATGTCCTTGTTCAGATACGAGAGCAACTCTTCCTGTGCGGGGTTGCTGCCTTGGCAAGCGGTAAGCATGAATGCTGTCATCACGATGGCGAGAAATGATTTCATGATTGTCTCTAGTTTGTATTTGAATGTGCGCATGGGAGCTGATATCCCATAAGTTTTAAGCGTGTGATCGTACATTAATGGCAATTAATTCGCAATTTGAATATTCCATATGTGTTTTCATGTCTTTGGTAAATAAGAGGAAAGTGAGGAGCGCGCTGAGGCGGAAGTCGACAAAATGGGAGAGGCGGCAAAGAGGGGGCGTCAAGAAACGGTTCTGGGATGATCGGATGCGCACATCGGAAAGAATGCCCCGGCCTGGCGCGTATTCTGTCGGCAGGCGGAAGGGGCCGGGCGGAGCGGCTGCGGCATGCGGAATGCCTGCCGCGTATCAAGTTTCATACCATGTCTTGCTGGCATTCACCGCTTTGACCACCAGCAGCATGGCCGGCACCTCGATCAGCACGCCCACCACGGTGGCGAGCGCCGCGCCGGAGTGGAAGCCGAACAGGCTGATGGCGGCGGCGACGGCCAGCTCGAAGAAGTTGGACGCGCCTATCAACGCCGACGGGCAGGCCACGCTATGTTTCTCACCAGCCTTCTTGTTCAGCCAGTAAGCCAGCGCCGAGTTGAAAAACACCTGGATCAGGATGGGCACGGCCAACAGCGCGATCACCAGCGGCTGGCGCAGGATGGCCTCGCCCTGGAAGGCGAACAGCAGCACCAAGGTCGCCAATAGCGCGGCCATCGACCACGGGCCGATCTTGGCCATGGCGGCGTCGAAGGCGGTCTGGCCTTTGGCGAGCAGCATCTTGCGCCAGAGCTGGGCCAGGACCACCGGAATCAGGATGTAGAGCAGGACCGAAGCCAGCAGCGTGTCCCAGGGCACGACGATGGCCGAGATGCCCAGCAGCAGGCCGACCAAGGGCGCGAAGGCGAGCAGCATGATGGCGTCGTTCAGCGCCACCTGGGACAGCGTGAACAGCGGGTCGCCGTTAGTGAGCCGGCTCCAGACGAAGACCATGGCGGTGCAGGGCGCGGCGGCCAGCAGGATCAGGCCGGCGATATAGCTGTCCAGCTGCTCCGCCGGCAGCCAGGGCGCGAACAGCTGGCGGATGAACAGCCAGCCCAGCAGCGCCATGGAAAACGGCTTGACCAGCCAGTTGACGAACAGGGTGACGGCGATGCCGCGCACATGCTGTCTCACCTCATGCAGCGCGCCGAAGTCCACCTTCACCAGCATCGGGATGATCATCACCCAGATCAGCAGGCCCACCGGCAGATTGACGCGGGCGATTTCCAGCCGGCCTATGGCGTGGAACAGGCTGGGCACCCATTGGCCCGCGGCGATGCCGGCCGCGATGCACAATAGCACCCATACCGTCAGATAGCGTTCGAACAAGCCCATGGCGGGACCGCGCGCGGCGGACGGGACTGCCGTGTTGTGCTGCGTGCTCATGCGTTCTCCTCAAATATCCAGGGCCGCGCGCACGGCGGGAACCAGCCGCTCGCGGATGTCGTCGCGCACGCGGATGAAGCTGTCCAGCGGCTCGCCGTGCGGATCATGAAAACCGACGTGGATGCGCTTGACCGGGCGCGGAAACACCGGGCAGCTTTCCCTGGCCTTGTCGCAAACGCTGACCACCAGATCGATATCCTCGTTCATCACGGCTTCCACATCCTTGGGATGCAGGCCCTCGGTGGGCAGGCCGATGAGGCGCAGCGCCGCTATCGCGCCGTCGGCCACCTTGGGCTGCGGCGCGGTGCCGGCGGAGAGAGCGCGGGCCAGGCCGGCCAGTTCGTGATTGAGGATGGCTTCGCCCATCTGCGAGCGGCAGGAATTGCCGGTGCACAGCACCAGCACGGTTTTCAGTTGGCTCATGGTTGTTTGTCTCCGTCATCGGATGGCTGCGGCGCGCGGCAGGCGGTTTGCGGCAGGCAGGGCTCGCCTTGGCAGCAGTTGCGGGTCAGAAAGCCGATCAGCGCGTCCATCGCGCCGTATTCGGCTGAATAACGGATGAAGCGGCTCTCGCGCTCGCCCTTGACCAGGCCCACCCGGCTCAGATGCGACAGGTGGAAGGACAGCGTGGCGGCGGGCAGGCCCAGCGTCTCGGCGATGGCGCTGGCGATCAGCCCGTTCGGGCCGGCTTCGACCAGCAGGCGGTAGATGGACAGCCTGGACTCATGCCCCAGGGCGGCCAGGCGTTCGGCGGCGGTTAAGGTTTCCATATTTCCATTATTATGGAAATATTGATTGAATGCCAGAGCGCGATGCGCGAGCGATTCCGCGGCGCGCATGAAAAAGCCGATATCGCTGGGAGCGTCGGGGATGATCGCTCGCCGCCTTGGCTCGGCTAAGAGTGGCTAACAAAACCTCAGGCGGTCGCTTGTAAGTTGCTGATCTTCCATGTGCGCCACTGCGCAAAATATAGGTTTTGTTAGCGGGTCTAAGCCACTCCAGCTAAGAGTCTGAGGCTGGGCCGGCCGATGCAAGCCGCGCAACGTGGTTGCAGCTTGTCCGGGGGGCTTGGTTCCGCGAGGTCCGCCAGACCGCGTTAGCGCATCCTCTTTCTTTGTTCGCCTCCCGCGTTCTCCAAAAAACCACAAGGCTAGTTTCGGCGCGATTCCGCTTGCCTCATGGGCGAAGGCGGGAACGGGTGATGACAGAGGCGCTTCTGTGCGCTTTGGGCGCGCCTGTCATATTGACGGCTTCAAGCATTCACTCTAAAGTGGTTTTTATAAGAAAATTGGTCTTACCAATTTACAAAGGAAGCCATGAAGACGCCTGCCGACGTTTACCTGTTCGGCACCTGTCTGCTCGACCTGTTCCTGCCGGAAGCTGGCCTAGACGCCATCGCCCTGCTGGAAGGCCTGGGCGTGCGGGTGCATTTCCCCCAGGCCCAAAGCTGCTGCGGCCAGCCGGCCTATACCAGCGGCCATCCCAAGGAAGCGCTGGCCGTGGCGCGCGCGCAGCTGGCCTGTTTTCCGGAAGACTGGCACATCGTGGTGCCGTCAGGTTCCTGCGGCGGCATGATCCAGCATCATTGGCCGCGACTATTCGCCGGCGAGGCGGATGAAATGGCGGCCTGCGCCATCGCCGCGCGAGTGGTGGAATTTTCCGATTTCCTGCTCAATCACCTGGACTGGCGGCCGCAAGACCAGGGCGCGCCGGTCAAGGTGGCGGTGCATACCTCCTGCTCGGCGCGGCGAGAGATGAATGTGCACAAGAGCAGTTGGGCGCTGGTGGACCGGCTGCAGAACGTCGAGCGCGTGGCGCATGACCATGAGTCCGAATGCTGCGGCTTTGGCGGCACTTTCTCCATCAAGCATCCGGACATCGCCGGCGCGATGGTGGCGGACAAGGCCCAGTCCCTGCAGGACAGCGGCGCGGTGGAATTCGTTACCGCCGACGGCGGCTGCCTGCTCAATATCAACGGCAAGCTGGGCCAGTGCGGCAGCGGCTTCCAGGGCCGGCATCTGGCCAGCTTTCTGCTGGAGCGCACCGGAGGCAAGCGATGAGCGCCCGAGCTTCCATCTTGCAGAGGCTGCGCGCCGCGCCACGGCAGGCGTTTTCGCGCCCGGACCTGGCCAGCCATTTCCAGCGCTTTGCCAGCCAGGACGATGAAATCGCCCGCTTGCGCCATTGGGCGGCGATGATGCGCGCGGTGAAAACCGACATCCTGTGGACGCGCGGGGCCGAGTGGGACGCGGCGCTGGCCGGCTGGCTGGCCGCGCATCCGCAAGATTCCATCCTGTTGTCCGACACGCCGCATGGCCGCAGGCTGGCGCAATGCCTTGAGGGCAGGGCGGGCGCGCCGCGCATCGTCTGGTTCGAACGCGAGGTGGATGGCTGGAAGGCGGAGTTGTTCGACATCGCCGCCGGTTTCACGTCGGTCCGCTGCGGCATCGCCGCCACCGGCACGCTGGTATTGTGGCCGGACGAGGCAGAGCCGCGCACCATGAGCCTGGTGCCGCCCTTGCACATCGCCTTGTTCGACGCCGCGACCTTGTACCCGGATTTCTATTCGGCGATGAAGGGCGAGAATTGGTCTGCCGGCATGCCCACCAACGCGCTGCTGATCTCCGGGCCGTCCAAGACCGCGGACATCCAGCAAACGCTGGCCTACGGCGCGCACGGCCCGCGCGAGCTGTTGGTGTTGGCCGTGCTGCCGCCGCATATCGCCATCCATGATGTGGAAGGAGAGGCGAGATGAATGAGCAGAAGATCACCGTCTACCCGTCGCGCGCCTTCAAGGACAACGCGCGGCTGGCGCTGAGTGACGACAAGCTGCGGCAAAGCCTGCGCGGATCGATGGACTTCCTGATGGCCAAGCGGCTGGCGGCATTTCCGGACGAGGCGGAGCTGTCCGCGCTGCGCACGCTGGGCGAGGGCATACGCCAGCGCTGTTTGTCCCGGCTGCCGGAGCTGCTGGAACAGCTGGAAGACAAGCTCACGGCAAACGGCGTGAAAGTGCATTGGGCGGAAACGGCGGAGGAGGCCAACCGCATCATCCACGGCATTGTCGAAGCTCGGCGCGGCAAGCTGATGGTCAAAGGCAAGTCCATGGTCAGCGAGGAGATCGAGCTCAACCATTACCTGGCCGATCAGGGCGTGGAGGCGGTTGAGAGCGATATGGGCGAGTACATCGTCCAGCTGGCGGGCGAGAAACCCACCCACATCATCATGCCGGCCATCCACAAGACCAAGCAGGATATCGCCCAGCTGTTCCACGAGCAGCTGCCGGACACGCCCTACACCGAGGACGTGGACGCGTTGATCCAGATCGGCCGCCGCGTGCTGCGCCGCAAGTTTCTGGATGCCGATGTCGGCCTGTCCGGCGTCAACTTCGCAGTGGCCGAAACCGGCACCTTGTGCCTGGTGGAAAACGAAGGCAACGGCCGCATGTGCACCACGGTGCCGGACGTTCACATCGCCATCACCGGCATCGAAAAGGTGGTGGAAAAGCTGGAGGATGTGGCGCCGCTGTACAGCCTGCTGACCCGCTCCGCCATCGGCCAGCCCATCACCACCTACTTCAATATGATCAGCGGTCCACGCGGTGCAGGCGAGAAGGATGGCCCGCGCGAAGTGCATCTGGTGCTGCTGGACAACGGCCGCAGCCAGGCCTACGCCGACGAGCAGCTGCGCAAGACATTGCAATGCATACGCTGCGGCGCCTGCATGAACCATTGTCCGGTCTACACCCGCATCGGCGGCCACGCTTACGGCACGACGTATCCGGGACCGATAGGCGAAATCATCTCGCCGCATCTGATGGGGCTGGAAAACACCCGCGACCTGCCGACCGCGTCCAGCCTGTGCGGCGCTTGCGGCGAGGTATGTCCGGTGCGGATTCCGATTCCGGAGATGCTGATGCGGCTGCGCGAGGAAAGCCAGCGGCCGGCCGATGAACGCGTGGCGCACCCGCTGCGCGGTCAGGGCGCGGCGGCCGGCGGCGCGGAGCGCCTGGCCTGGAAGGGCTGGCGGCTGGTTCATGCCTCACCGAACCTATATCGGCTGTTCGGCTGGGCGGCCACGCGTTTGCGCCAGCACGCGCCCAAGAACCAGCTGGGATGGACGCAGAACCACCTGCCGCTGACGCCGGCGGCCAAGACGCTGCACGAGCTGCTCCGCGAACGCGAAGCGAACAAGGGGAGGTCCGCATGAGTCCGGCCCATCAAGCGTTTCTGCAAGACCTGCGCCGCGTCATGCGGGACAAGCGCATCTACACGGACCCGTTGTCCACCCTAGCCTACGGCACCGACGCCAGTTTTTACCGCCTGCGGCCGCAGATCGTCGCCAAGGTGGACAGCGAGGCGGAAGTGGCCGCGCTGCTGCGGCTGGCCAGATTGCACCGCGTCGCCGTCACCTTCCGCGCCGCCGGCACCAGCCTGTCCGGCCAGGCGGTCAGCGATTCGGTGCTGGTTCTGCTGGGCGACGGCTTCAACCATGGTCAAGTATTGGACGGCGGCGCGCGCATCCGTCTCAAGCCCGGCATGATTGGCTCGCACGCCAACGCGATGCTGGCGCCGTTTGGCCACAAGATCGGCCCCGATCCGGCGTCGATCAACACCGCCAAGATAGGCGGCATCGCCGCCAACAACTCCAGCGGCATGTGCTGCGGCACCCGCGACAACAGCTACCACACCCTGCATTCGCTGCGGGTGTTGCTGTTGGATGGCGCCATGCTGGATACCGCCGACGCGGCCAGCGTGGCGGCCTTCCGCGAATCGCACGCCGATCTGCTCGATGGCTTGGCGCAGCTGTCGCGCGAGCTGGCCGGCGATCCGCAGCTGGCGGAGCGGGTGCGCCGCAAATACCGGCTGAAAAACACCACCGGCTACGGCATCAACGCCTTGCTGGACTTTGACGATCCGGTGGACATGCTGGCGCACTTGATGATCGGCTCCGAAGGCACGCTGGGCTTCATTTCCGAGATTACCTTCCATACCGTGATCGAGCATCCGCACAAGGCCTCGGCGCTGGTGTGGTTCGACGATCTGGCGTCCTGTTGCCACGCGGTATCGGCGCTGAGCGCGGCGCGAGATGCCGGCGGCGTGTCGGCGGTGGAGCTGATAGACAGCCGCAGCCTGCGCGCGGTGCAGGGCAAGCCGGGACTGCCGGATTTCCTGCATCGGCCGGTGGGGCCGGACAGCGCCTGTTTGCTGATCGAACTGCGGGCGGAAAGCGAGGCCAGGCTGGACGCATGCTCGGCCCAGATCGATGCGCTGCTGGCTGGTTTCCAGCCCAAAGTCTCCAGCGGCTTCAGCCGCGACGCGCGCGAGTGCGAAACCTACTGGGCCTTGCGCAAGGGCCTGTTCCCGGCGGTGGGGGCGGCGCGGCCGACGGGGACCACGGTGGTGATAGAGGACGTTGCCTTCCCTGCTCCGCAACTGGCGGACGGCGTGGCCAGGCTGAGCGCGTTGTTCGACAAGCATGGTTACCACGAGGCGCTGCTGTTCGGCCATGCGCTGGACGGCAATCTGCACTTCGTGTTCGCGCCCGGCTTCGAAAGCCCGGCCGAGGTGGCGCGCTACGACGCTTTCATGCAAGACGTCAGCGATCTGGTGGCCGGCGAGTACGACGGCTCGCTGAAGGCCGAGCACGGCACCGGCCGCAATGTGGCGCCCTTTGTGCGCCAGGAGTGGGGCGACGCGGCCTGGCATATCATGCGCCGCATCAAGGCCTTGTTCGACCCGGACGGCCTGCTCAATCCCGGCGTGATCATCACCGACAACGACAGGCTGCATCTGGAAAACCTGAAGCCGATGCCGGCGGCGGATGATTTGGTGGACCGCTGCACCGAATGCGGCTTCTGCGAGCCGGCCTGTCCCTCGCACGGGCTGACGCTGAGTCCGCGCCAACGCATCGTCACCTGGCGGCGCATCCGCCAGCTGGAGCGCGACGGCGGCGGCGCGGCGGAGCTGGCGGCCTTGAAGGCCGGCTACCGCTACCGCGCCATCGATACCTGCGCCGCCACCGGCATGTGCGCCACGCGCTGCCCTGTGGGCATCAACACCGGCCTGCTGATGAAGAAGCTGCAAGGCCCAAGCAAGCGTCCGGCGCTGGCCGGCTTCGCCGCGCGGCATATGCGATGGATGACGGCGGCGGCGAGGACCGGTTTGAAGCTGGCGCATCTGGCGGGAACGCAGCGCTTGAACGCATTGACGCGCCGCCAGCCGGGCGAGCGCAAGATCATTCCATTGGTTCCGGCTAGCTTGCCGCGCGCCGCCGCGCCGCTGCGCGAGACGGGAGGGGAGGGCGAGCCGGTGGCGCTGTTCATCAGCTGCGTCAACCGCGCGCTGGCGGAGGGCGAGGGCGGGGAGTCCGTCGCCGCCCATGCCGTGAGCCTGTTGCGCCGCGCCGGTTTCGCGCCAGTCTATCCGTCCGGCCATGAGGGCCTGTGCTGCGGCCAGCCTTTCGCCTCGGCCAACGCGGCCGGCGCTTTGGCCTTCAGCCAGGTGTCCTTGAACCATGCCTTGCTGCAAGCGAGCGGCGATGGCCGCCATCCGGTTTATCTCGACAACAGTCCGTGCGCGGCCCGCGTCAAGCAGGCGCAGGCCGAGGGCTTGTTGGACCCGCGCTTGCAACTGTTCGACGCCGCCGGTTTTCTGGCGGAAAAAGTTCTGCCGCGGCTGAGCATCGTCCGGCGGCTGCCGCAACTGGCGCTGCATATCCCGTGCAGCGCGACGGCGATGGGCGCGGCGGATAGTCTGAAGCGGCTGGCCGCCAGTTGCTGCGACGAGCTGACCGTGCCGGACATCGCCTGCTGCGGCTTCGCCGGCGACAAGGGTTTCACCATGCCGGAATTGAACGCCCACAGCCTGAGACGATTGAAGCCGGCGCTACCGGAAACCTGCCGCCATGGCGTGTCGATGAGCCGCACCTGCCAGATCGGCCTGACCGAGCATGGCGGGATTCCCTACGCCAGCATCGAGGCGCTGCTGGATTTCTGCACCAACCCAAGCGGTCCGCCATGAAGGCCGCCTTTTCAACGCTGATGTAAACCCAAGAAACGCAAGCCAGTCCTGCCATGCCGAAACGATCCCGTTCCTCGGCAGGGGAGCGGCTGCGCCTGCGAAACCAGGAATGAGGAGAAGCTTCACATGCAAGGCATCTGGACCCAACAGTACTTTCCCGCCGGCGGCCCCGTGCTGTCGGCCTTGATGGCCGCGTTGCCCATCGCTTTTTTCTTCGTTGCGCTGGCGGTGCTGCGATTGAAGGGCCACATCGCCGGCACGCTGACCGTGCTGATCGCGCTGGCGGTGGCCATATTGTTTTACGGCATGCCGGCCAAGATGGCGCTGGCGGCGGCCGCTTTCGGCTTCGGCTACGGCTTGTGGCCCATCGCCTGGATCATCATCGCCGCGGTGTTCCTGTACAAGATCACGGTCAAGACCGGCCAGTTCGACATCATCCGCGCTTCGGTGTTGTCGGTGACCGAGGACCAGCGGCTGCAGATGCTGCTGGTAGGTTTCTCCTTTGGCGCCTTTCTGGAAGGCGCGGCCGGTTTCGGCGCGCCGGTGGCGATCACCGCCGCCTTGCTGGTGGGGCTGGGCTTCAATCCCTTATACGCGGCCGGGTTGTGCCTGATCGCCAATACCGCGCCGGTGGCCTTCGGCGCGATGGGGATACCGATCATCGTGGCCGGGCAGGTGACGGGACTGGACCCGTTCCTGATCGGCGCCAAGGCCGGCCATCAGCTGCCCATCCTGTCGGTGATCGTGCCGTTCTGGCTGGTCATGATGATGGACGGCCTCAAGGGCGTGCGCCAGACCTGGCCGGCCATCCTGGTGGCCGGGGTGTCGTTCGCCGTCACCCAGTTTTTCACGTCCAACTACATCGGACCGGAGTTGCCGGACATCACTTCGGCCCTGGTCAGCCTGATCTGCCTGACGTTGTTTCTGAAAACGTGGCAGCCCAGCGAGATCTTCACTTTCAACGGCCGCCGCGCGCCGTCAGCCCGGCAGGCGAGCGGCTTCAGCCTGGGACAGATCGCGCGCGCCTGGAGCCCTTTCCTGATCTTGACCGCGCTGGTGACGGTGTGGAGCGTCAAACCGTTCAAGGCCTTGTTCATCAAGGGCGGCACGCTGGAGGGGACGATCTGGAAGCTGCACGTGCCGGGGCTGGACAAGCTGGTGCTGAAGACTGCGCCGATCGTAGCGCATGACACGCCGTACGAGGCCTTGTACAAGCTGGACATCGTGTCCGCCGTCGGCAGCGCCATCTTCCTGTCCGCCTTGCTGTCCATGGCGCTGCTAAAGTTCCGCCCGGCGGACGGCGCGCGCGCGTTTGGCGAGACCCTGGTCGAGCTGCGCCGGCCCATCCTGTCCATCGGCATGGTGCTGGCCTTTGCCTTTGTCGCCAATTATTCCGGCATGTCCAGCACGCTGGCGCTGTGTCTGGCCAATACCGGCCAAGCCTTCCCGTTCTTCTCGCCCTTCCTGGGCTGGCTGGGCGTGTTCCTGACCGGCTCGGACACTTCGTCCAACGCCTTGTTCTCCGCCTTGCAGGCCGCCACCGCGCACCAGCTGGGCGTGTCGGACGTGCTGCTGGTGGCGGCCAACACCACGGGCGGCGTCACCGGCAAGATGATCTCCCCGCAGTCCATCGCCGTCGCTTGCGCGGCGGTGGGGCTGATAGGCAAGGAGGCGGACCTGTTCCGCCTCACCTTGAAGCACAGCTTGATCTTTTGCAGCTTCGTCGGCGCGATGACCTGGCTGATGGCGTACATGGGCTGACGCCGCCTCCCCGGGCGGCGACAGGCGCCGTCGCTCGCGCAGACTGTCCGATTACCGATGGTTATTAGATTAGAAATAACGATTTCGCATCTGCTGATAGCCAATCGATATAATGTGGCCAGTTCTGGGAGACGTTCTGTGTATAAACATCTGGAAGATTTCGTCGGCGGCACGCCGCTGGTTCGCCTCAAACGCTTGCCGTCCGACAACGGCAATGTGGTGCTGCTGAAGCTGGAGGGCAATAATCCGGCCGGCTCGGTCAAGGATCGGCCCGCCTTGTCCATGATCCGGCGCGCCGAGCAGCGCGGCGAGATCCGGCCCGGCGACACGTTGATCGAACCCACCAGCGGCAATACCGGCATCGCGCTGGCGATGGCGGCGGCGATGATGGGCTACCGCATGGTGCTGATCATGCCGGAAAACTCCAGCGCCGAGCGGGTGCAGGCGATGCGCGCCTACGGGGCGGAGGTGATCCTGACGCCGGCGGCGGGCTCGATGCCGGCGGCGATAGACCTGGCGCGCAGCATGGAGGCCGCGGGCGAGGGGCGCATCCTGGACCAGTTCTCCAACCCGGATAATCCGCAGGCCCATTACGAGACCACCGGTCCCGAAATCTGGGAGCAGACTGGCGGCCGCATCACCCATTTCGTGTCCAGCATGGGCACTACCGGCACCATCATGGGCACCGGCCGCTTCCTGAAGGAAAAGAATCCGGCCATCCGCATCGTCGGCGTCCATCCGGAGCCGGGCAGCCAGATCGCCGGCATCCGCAAGTGGGAAGATCCATACGTGCCCAAAATCTGCGACTTCTCCCGCGTCGACGAGATTCAACATGTGGGCCAGCAGGAGGCGGAAGACACCGCCCGGCTGCTGGCGCGGCGCGAGGGCATTCTGGCCGGGCCGTCGTCCGGCGGCGCGCTGGCGGTGGCCTTGAGGCTGGACGCGCAGTTGAAGGACGTCGTGATCGTGTCCGTGGTCTGCGACCGAGGCGACCGCTATTTGTCCACCGGCTTGTTCGGCTGAGCATGAGCGGTGTCGCGCGGGGAGTGGATGCGGCGGCTGTCGGTGCGGGACGCCCGCTCGGAACCCCAGCGTCGCGCATGCCTTGACGCTCCGTTTGCGGCGGCGGCCTTGCTTGGGCGCCGCATTGCCAATAGCATGGCATTTTCCTCCAGGATTCAAACGCCATGCTGCAGCTCCACGTCGATCAGGATTTCTTCAGCCCCTACGCGATGGCCGTCTTCATCGCGCTGACCGAGAAGGAGCTGCCCTTCGAGGTTTTCACCCGCGATCTCGCCGGCGGCGAGCAGTTCGAACCATCCTACCGCGCCCAATCATTGACCTCCCGCGTGCCCATGCTGGCGGATGGAGGCTTTCGCCTGAGCGAATCGTCGGCCATCATCGAATACTTGGAAGAAGCCTATCCCGACAGCGCGCGCGTTTTGCCGGCGGACCTCAAAGCCCGCGCCCGCGCCCGCCAGCTGCAGGCCTGGCTGCGCAGCGACCTGCTGCCGCTGCGCGATGAGCGCAGCACCGAGACGGTGTTCGGCCGCAAGCCGGCTTTGCCGCTGGGCGAGGCGGCGCGCAAGGCGGCGGACAAGCTGATCGCGGTGGCCGAGGCGGTGGCGCCGGCCGGCGGCGGCAATTTGTTCGGCGACTGGTGCGTCGTGGACGCCGAGCTGGCGCTGCTGCTGAAGCGTTTGACGGCAGAGGAGCTGCCGCCGAACTTGGCCGCCTATGCCGATGCGCAATGGCATAGGCCGTCGATGGCGGCCTGGCGCGCCAGGCAAGCCCGCTGAGGCGCGCCCGCCTATACTGCGGTAAACGGGAGGGGAAGGGGACGATGTGAACGCAGCGAGAACGGGCTTGAAACGATTGGCCGTCCTGTTGCTGGCCTGCGTCGGCATGCAAGCCGGCGCGGCCTCTCGAGATTTGTACTTCGTCACCCAGCTGTTTCCCCCCTTCATCACTCAGGATTCGTCCGGCAAGCCGGATGGCGCGCTGGTGGTCATCCTGCAGCGCGCTTGCGCGCGGCTGGGCTGGAACTGCAATGTGCAGATCATGGTCTGGAAGCGGGCGTTGCTGACCATCAGCCAGGGCGGGGCGGATGGCCTGGTGCTGGCGCAGGACGCGCCGGAGCGGCGCGCGGTGATGGAACTGACCAAGCCGGTGTTGACCAGCAGCTATGGTCTATATGCATTAAGCGGCAACGGGCTGCGTTACCGGCAGCCCTCCGACCTGGCCCGGCGCAATGTGGCGGTATATGGACCGTCGCTGTCGCAGACCAATTGCGAGAAGCTGGTGGCCGGCGTGGCCGGCGTCAACATGACCGTGGAGCTGGATCCGGAAACCGTGCTGCGCAAGTTGTCGGCCGGGCGTTACGGCGCCGAGGCGGTGGCGTTTTCCAATGACGACGTCGCCCGCTACTGGATACGCCAGGACACGCTGTCCAATGTGCGCCAGCTGGCCGAGGTGAAGCAGCTGGCCTACCTGTACGGTTTCACCCGCAGCCGGCTGAAGCCTGGCATGGTGGAGGAGTTCAACCGCGCGCTGGACGAGATGTGCAAGGACGGCGAGCTGTCCCGGCTGGCCTCGTCCTACGGCATGCGGCTGGCGTCTTGCCGCTGAATGCGGCGCGGCGCGGGCAAAGCGGTTATCATTCAAGCATTCCCTTGCCGCCCTGGCGGCGTCAAACGCAGCGCAGAACAAGCATAACCATGTCGCAACACGTATTCTCTCCGGACGAGAACGTCCATTGCAGCCCCAAGGGCTGGTATCAGCAGGCCAGCGAGAAGCCGGGTTTCATCCACGACGCGGCGCAGGCCGCCGCCATCGAGCGACTGGACCGGCTGTGGCATCAACTGGTGGATTTCAAGACCAAGCGCAACCGCTTCCTAGGCCGCAGCCTGAGAAGTCCCGAGGTGCCGCGCGGCTTGTACTTCTGGGGCGGCGTGGGGCGCGGCAAGAGTTTCCTGATGGACGCCTTTTACGCCTGCGTGCCTTACCGCCGCAAACGGCGCATCCACTTCCACCATTTCATGGCGGAAACCCACCGCGAGCTGCGCAAGTTCGCCGGCGGCAAGGACCCGCTGCTGGCCTATGCCGATCAGATCGCCAAGGCGACGCGGCTGCTGTGTTTCGACGAGTTCCATGTGTCGGACATCGCCGACGCGATGATACTGGGCCGGCTGCTGGCGGCATTGGTCGAGCGCGGCGTGGTGGTGGTGACCACGTCCAATTACGAGCCAGACGGTTTGTATCCGGGCGGCCTGCAGCGGCAGAATTTCCTGCCCACCATTGAGTTGATCAAGCGGGAGCTGGACGTGCTCAACGTGGACGGCGGCCATGATTACCGGCTGCGCGAGCTGACGCGAGAGCCCTTGTTCATGGTGCCGGCGGACGAGGCTTGCGAGCGGCGGATGGAGCAGCTGTTCCAGCGGGTGAGCACCGGCGCGGAACTGAAGCAGAAGACCATCGCCGTGCTGGAGCGGGAGATCGCGGTGAAGCGGTTATCGCCGGGCGTGGCCTGGTTCGATTTCATGGCCCTGTGCGACGGCCCGCGCGCGCAGACCGACTATCTGGAAATCGCCAGCGAGTACCACACGGTGTTCGTGTCCGGCATTCCCAGGCTCAGCGCCAAGCAGGCGTCCATCGCCCGGCGCTTCACTTGGCTGGTGGACGTGTTCTACGACAACCGCGTCAAGCTGATCGCCTCGGCCGACGCGCCGCCGGAAGAGATCTACACCGAAGGCCTGCAGTCCGGCGAATTCTTCCGCACCGCCAGCCGGCTGGCGGAGATGCAGACCAAGAGCTATCTGGAGCTGCCGCACCAGTCGATGGCGCAAAGCCACGACCAGCCGCCGCCTGGCGTGGCGCTGTAAACGGCGCCGCTTTTCTGCCAAGTCTTGTCGGCGGCGCTTTAATTGCGCGCCGGCTGCAGGTCCAGCTCCAGGATGTGGTCGGATGCCATGATGTCGCGCGCCAGGTCCACCACGCTGATGAAAGTGCGGCGGTCCTGGGCCGAGATCAGAAAACTCCAGCGCGTGCCTGCCTGGTCCGCCTGGATGCTGATGCTTTCCTCGTGCAGCTTGAGGCCGGTGGGCTCCAGCCGGCGTGCCAGCGACTCCACCGTCCAGCTGTGCTCGCGCGCCAGCCTCAGCGTGACGAACAGGCTGACCCGGCGCGGCAACACGTTTTCGACGCGGTTGACTACGGTGACGAAGCCCATGCAGGTCAGCGTGAGCGCGACGGCGGCGGCGTAAAAGCCCACGCCTATCAGTATCCCGATCACTGAAGACATCCAGACCGATGCGGCCGAAGTCAGGCCGCTGATGCTCAAGCCTTCCTTCATGATCATGCCGGCGCCGAGAAAGCCGATGCCGGTCAGCACGCCCTGCGCCACCCGCGTCATGTCGCCGTGCATGATGTCGGCGGAGTGCCCGCCGTACCAGTAGCCGGAATAGCCGATGATGCTGATCGCGGCGGACGACGCCATGCACACCAGGCCATAGGTGCGCATGCCGGCGGCGCGGCCGTTGTACCAGCGCTCGTAGCCTAGCAGGCTCCCCAGCAGCAAGCCGCCCAGCATGTGGGCGGTCACCAGCAGGTTGATCTGCCATTTGGCGTCGCTCCAGTACATCGCCAGCAATTCCTGCCCGTCCCAGACCATGCGTCCTCCTGTGTTTCGACCATGCATCGGCGAGACGGCGCCTCTCTTGATGCGCCGCTCCCGTGAAAGCGGCAATGATGGCATAGCCGGGCGGCAACGCCCATGGCGGAATGGAAAATGGCGTGTGGCAAATAATATCTTCACGTAAAAATATGTAGTCTGGCGACTACATTTTTTGCTGCAGCTCTTCCAATTGGTTTGAAAGTTCTGCTATAAATCGGTGCTGATTACGTTTTAGCATGTATTGCAAGCATGCTGTGTAGCAAAGGTACATAGGGAGAGCGCATGACTCGGGTGCTGGTTGTCGGCAGTATCAATATGGACCTGGTGGTGTCCGCCAAGCGCATGCCTAAGCTGGGCGAGACGCTGCTGGGCGATGGCTTCGCCACCTATCCGGGCGGCAAGGGTGCCAACCAGGCCGTGGCCGCCGTCCGCCTGGGCGCGGAGGTGGCGCTCTTGGGCTGCGTCGGCGATGACGCTTTCGGCCGCGACTTGCGCGCCCACCTGGAGCGCGAAGGCGTGGATTGCAGCCGGATGGCGACCGTGGACGGACCCACCGGCATCGCCGCCATCACGGTCAGCGGCGGCGACAACGCCATCCTGGTGGCGCCGGGGGCCAATCACAAGCTGACGCCCGCGCATCTGGACGCCGCCGAGCAGGCTTTCATCGAAGCCGACGTGGTGCTGACCCAGTTGGAAATTCCGCTGGCGACGGTGCGCCGCGCCGCCGAACTGGCGGCCCGCCACAAGAAGGCGCTGCTGTTGAACCCCGCGCCGGCGGTGCCGCTGCCGGAAGAGCTGTTGCAGCGGGTCGCGCTGCTGACGCCCAACGAACATGAATTCCTGACCATGCTGGCCCAGCCGGACGCCGACTGGCGCGCGCTCTTGGCCGAACGTCCCGGCAAGCTGGTGATGACGCACGGCAAGCACGGTGCCTATTTCGCGCTGGCGCGCGGCCAGTTGCGCCACCAGCCGGGCTTCAAGGTGAAGGCGGTGGACAGCACCGGCGCCGGCGACACCTTCAACGGCGCGCTGGCGACCTTCTTGCCGCTGGGCCTGGAAGAAGCGGTGCGCCGCGCCAACGCGGCCGGCGCGCTGGCCGTCACCCGTCCCGGCGCGCAGGGCGGCATGCCCACGCTGGCGGAACTGGAAGCTTTTCTGGAGAGCGAGGGATGAAGAAACATGGCCATTTGAACCGCGACATCGCTCGCATCCTGGCCACCATGGGCCATACGGACAGCCTGGTGATCGCCGATTGCGGCCTGCCCATTCCGCCCGGCGTCGAGTGCGTGGACCTGTCGCTGAAATTGGGCCAGCCTAGCTTCATTGAGACGCTGGACAGCGTCCTGGCCGATTTCCAGTGCGAGCGGGCGGTGTTCGCCATCGAGTGCCGCCTGCACAACCAGGCGGTGCAGGACAAGGCCGAAGAGATGGCGCAGGCCGGCGCGGCGCTGGATTTCGTCAGCCACGAGGAATTCAAGCAGCGTTGCCAGGCGGCGCGCGCGGTGATCCGCACTGGCGAATGCACCCCGTACGCCAACGTGATCCTGCATTCCGGCGTGATCTTCTGAGGAGCCGGACCATGCAAGTGACCATGCGCGGCATCAGCAAGGCTTTCGGGCCGGTCAAGGTGCTGGAAAATGTCGATTTCACGCTGCGCGGCGGCGAGATCCACGCGCTGATGGGCGAGAACGGCGCTGGCAAATCCACGTTGATGAAGATACTCAGCGGCGTGCACCGCGCCGACGCCGGCGACATCCTGCTGGATGGCCGCAAGGCCGAGCTGCGCGATACCGCGGCGGCGGAGGCGGCCGGCATCGCCATCATCCACCAGGAATTGAACCTGATCCCGCAGCTGTCGGTGATGGAAAACCTGTTTCTCGGCCGCGAGCCGTCGCGCTTCGGCCTGATCGATTATGGCCGCATGCGCCGTGAGGCGAAGGCGCAGCTGGCGGCGCTGGGCGTCGGCGGCATCGATCCCGACGCCGAGGCCGGCGGTTTGTCCATCGGCCAGCAGCAGATGGTGGAGATCGCCAAAGCGCTGGCGCTGAATGCCCGCGTGCTGATCATGGACGAGCCGACGGCGGCGCTGACCGAGCGCGAGATCGACACGCTGTTCGGCCTGATGGCCCAGCTGAAGGAAAACGGCGTGGCCATCGTCTACGTTTCGCACCGGATGGAGGAGATCTTCCGGGTGTGCGACAAGATCAGCGTGCTGCGCGACGGCTATTTCGTCGGCGAGCGCGAAATCGCCCGCACCGATTTCGACGAGGTGGTGCGGATGATGGTGGGCCGCGAGATCGGCGACCGCTATCCCAAGCGCGAAGCCGTTCCGGGCACGGTGCGGCTGAAGGTGGAAAACCTCGCCGATGAGAACATGATCGCCGGCATCAGTTTCGAGGTGCGCGCCGGCGAGGTGCTGGGCATCGCCGGGCTGATGGGCTCCGGCCGCAGCGACATCCTGAAGACGCTGTTCGGCGCCAAGCGCCGCACCGCCGGCCGCGTGGCGCTGGACGGCGAGGAATTGAAGGTGGCCGCGCCGGGCGACGCCATCGCCGCCGGCCTGGGCTTCGTGCCGGAAGACCGCAAGAGCAAGGGCCTGGTGCTGGGCATGTCGCTGCGCGAGAACGCGACGCTGGTGCATCTGGACCGCTATGCCCGGCTGGGCGTGGTGAGCGCCGGCGACGAGAAGCGGGCGGTGGACGGCTTGATAGAGCAGCTGCGCATCCGCACCCGCGACGCCGAGCTGGACGTCAAATCGCTGTCCGGGGGCAATCAGCAGAAAGTGGTGTTCGCCAAATGGCTGGCGAATCCGCCCAAGGTGCTGCTGCTGGACGAGCCGACGCGCGGCGTCGACGTCGGCGGCAAGGCCGAGATCTACCACATCGTCAACCAGTTGGCCGCCGCCGGCGCCGCCATCGTGATGGTGTCGTCCGAGCTGCCGGAAGTGCTGGCGCTGAGCAACCGCATCCTGGTGCTGCACGAGGGCCGCCAGGCCGGCATCTTCGACGCCGCCGGCTGCAGCCAGGAAACCCTGATGGCCGCCGCGACCGGCGGGGCCGTTGACATCGAAACCAGGAAGCAAGCATGACCCCGCAACAGAAAGCCAATCTGCAACGCCTAGGCCCCTTCATCGCCCTGGTGCTGGTGGCCGTCGGCCTGTCCGTGATGAGCCCGGACTTTCTCACCGTCAACAACCTGCTGAATGTGATGCGGCAGGTGTCGATCAACGCGCTGATCGCCTTCGGCATGACGCTGGTGATCCTGCTGGGCGGCATCGACTTGTCGGTCGGCTCCATCCTGGCGCTGTCTTCGGTGCTGACCGCCAGCTTGCTGCAAGCCGGGGTCGATCCGATGCTGGCCACGCTGCTGGGCATCCTGGCCGGCGCGGCGATGGGTTTGTTCAACGGCCTGGTGATCAGCAAGGGCAAGGTGGCGCCGTTCATCGCCACGCTGGCGTCGATGACCATCCTGCGCGGCCTGGCGCTGGTGTTTTCCAACGGCAGCCCGATCACCGGCTTCGACAGCGAGCTGTTCTCGATGCTGGGCGGCGGCTACATCGCCGGCCTGGTGCCGGTGCCGGTGGCGTGGATGCTGATCCTGTTCGCCGGCTTCTGGTTCCTGCTCAAAAAGACCGTGTTCGGCCGCCACCTGTACGCCACCGGCGGCAACGAGGAGGCGGCGCGGCTGTCCGGCGTCAAGGTGGACCGGGTCAAGCTGTGGGTGTACACCGCTTCCGGCTCGATGGCGGCGATGGCCGGCGTGGTGCTGACCTCGCGCCTCAATTCGGCGCAGCCGACGGCCGGCACCGGCTACGAGCTGGACGCGATCGCCGCGGTGGTGCTGGGCGGCACCAGCCTCAGCGGCGGCCGAGGCTGGATTTTCGGCACCCTGATCGGCGCGCTGCTGATCGGCGTGCTGAACAACGGCTTGAATCTGCTGGGCGTGTCTTCGTTCTACCAGCAGGTGATCAAGGGCGCGGTGATTCTGCTGGCGGTATTGCTGGATCGCAGCAACAAGAAGTGACGATGGCGGCGCGCGCCGCCCAATGCAGTGCATTAACCATTTCTCAGGGAGCATCAGCATGAAACGCATTCTTACCCCGCTCGTGGCCGGCATCCTGGCCTTCGGCATCGCCGCCTGCTCCAAGCAGGGTCCGGGCAGCGCGCCGGCCGGCGACGCCAGCGCCGCGGCGGCCGATGGCAAGATCACTGTCGGCCTGGCGGTGTCCACGCTCAACAACCCGTTCTTCGTCGAGCTGCGCGACGGCGCGGCGGCTGAAGCCAAGAAACAGGGCGTGAATCTGATCACCGTCGACGCGCAGGACGATCCGGCCAAGCAGCAAGCCAGCGTGGAGGACCTGATCCAGAAGAAGGTCAGCGTGATCCTGATCAACCCGACCGACTCGTCCGCGGTGGCCAACGTGGTGAAGGAGGCGACGTCCAAGGGCATCAAGGTGGTGTCGCTGGACCGCAGCGTCAACGGCGCCGAAGTCAGCGCCCACATCGCGTCCGACAACATCGCCGGCGGCGTGATGGCAGGCAAGTTCCTGCTGGAGAAGCTGGGGGACAAGGGCCGCATCGTCGAGCTGGAAGGCATTGCCGGCTCTTCTGCCGCCCGCGAGCGCGGCGAGGGCTTCCACCAGGTGGTGGACAAGAAGGAGGGTGTCAAGCTGCTGGCCAAGCAGCCGGCCGATTTCGACCGCGCCAAGGGCCTGTCGGTGATGGAGAACATCATCCAGGGCAACAAGGACATCCAAGGCGTGTTCGCGCATAACGACGAAATGGCGCTGGGCGCGGTGAAGGCGATCCAGGCCGCCGGCCTGAAGAATGTGGTGGTGGTGGGCTTTGACGCCACCCCGGACGCGGTGGCCGCAGTCAAGTCCGGCGCGTTGGCCGCCACCGTGCAGCAGCAGCCGGCGTTGATCGGCCAGTACGGCGTGCAGACCGCCAAGAAACTGGCGGACGGCCAGCAGGTCGACAAGTTCATCCCGGTGCCGCTGAACCTGGTTCATCAATAATCCAGGGCTGAGCCGAGCGGGGCCGGCGCCGGGCGCGCGCGGCCCCGCTTTGCCATATTGCGTTTATCATTTCCGCATCATCGATCCCGCTATCGACCATGAGCAGCTTCAAACGCCTGACCATAGACGACATCGCCGCGCTGGCCGGCGTATCGCGCACTACCGCCAGCATGGTGCTGAACGGCCATGCCGAACGTTACCGCATCTCTCCGGCCACGGTGGAGAAAGTGGAGAAGGCTGCGCGCGAGCATCATTTCAAGCCTTCCCAGCAGGCGCGCAGCTTGCGCAGCCGGCGCAGCAGCAGCATAGGCCTGGTGGTGCCGGACCTGACCAACACCACCCACGCGGCGCTGGCGCAGGCGTTGGAGAACGGCTGCCGCGAGCGCGGCTACCAGTTGCTGATGGTGACCAGCGACGAAGACCTGGAGCGAGAGAGCGCCGGCATCGGCCAACTGGCCGCGCGCCAGGTGGATGCCATGATCGTGGTGCCGTGCGGCGCAGACGCCGGCCGCTACCAGGCCTGGACCGGCAGGCTGCCCTTGGTGTTCGCCGACCGCCATATCCCTGGCAGCGGCATCCCGTCGGCGGTCACCGACGCGGGCGACAGCGTGGCGCGGCTGTTGGCGCCGGTGCTGGCGGCGGGCGTGGACGAGTTGGCGTATTTTGGCGGCCAGCCGGCGCTGTCGGCCAGTCGCGAGCGCTTGGCGGGCTATCGCCAGTCCTTGGCGGCCGCGGGGCTGGCCGAGGGCGCGGACTGGGTGGCAGAGCGCGATTTCCAGCGAGAGTCCGGCTACCGGATGATGGCCGACTGGCATGCCGGGAACGGCCGCTACCCGCGCGCGCTGTTCACCGCGTCCATCACGCTGTTGGAGGGAGTGTTGTCTTTCATCCGCGAACGCCACCGAATGCGCGAGGCGCCGCAATTTCTGCTGACTTTCGATGATCATCCGCTGCTGGATTGCCTGCCGCTGGCGGTGGACGCCATACGCCAGGATAGCCGCGCGCTGGCCGAAGCCAGCCTGAGCCAGGCGTTGGCGTTGTTGCAGGGCGTGGCGTTGGCCGAGCGCGACATCCGGGTGCCGGCCAGCCTCAATCTGCGCAGGCTGGCCGTCTAGCGGCTGGCGGCCTCAGGCGGATTGCGCGGCCTGGCGGGCGGCGGGCTCGCGCGTTTCGCGCATCAGCAGCGAACCCAGCAGGAAGGTGGACGACAGCAGCGTGGCGAAGGCCATCGCCAGGCCGTAGTCGCCATGTCGCAGGTCCACCAGCAAGCCAAACAGATAAGGCGACACTGTGGCCAGCAGGTAGCTGAGGAACCAGAACAGGCTGAAGGTGACCGCCACTTTCTCAGGCGTCATGCCGGCTTGTTCTTGCGCCAGCGTCACCAGGCTGGTGATGGGCAGGAAAATGAAGAAGCCCGCGGCCAGCGCCGAAGCGGTGACCAGTCCGGCATCATCGCTCCACCCCCATACTTGCGCGTGCAAGCCCATCACCGCCAGCAACTGCAGCAGGCCGGAGACGCGCAGCAACGGCAGCCGACGCGTCATTTTACGGGCTAGCCAGATGCCGGCCACGGTGCCGGCCAAACCGGCCAGCACCACGAATTTGGCCTGCTGGATGCCGGCGTTCTGATAGAAGCTGAACAGGATCACGTAGAAGGACAGCGTGCCGCTGTAGGTGAAGGCCAGCAGCCAGTTGAAGCGCTCTTTCAGCCCCTGGCCCAGCGTGTGGCGCGTTCCGTCGGCTGCAGGTTTCTTCTCTTGCGCGCCGTCGGCGCCGAAGACCAGCCACAGCCCCAGGCAGGCCACGCTGCCCAGCGAGATGGCCAGCAGCGTGGTCTGCCAGTCCCGGAACCAGCCCAGCATGGCCGGCAGGCCGAACAGGATGGCGGCGGTGCCGACATTGAAGGCGACCGAGTTCAGGCCGTTGACGAAGGGACGCTCGCCGGGCTCGAACCATTGCATCACGATGGGCGCGAAATAGACGATGATCAGCGCGCCGCCCAGTCCCATCAGGAAACGCACCAGCAGCAGCCAGGGATAGCTGTGGACGAAGGGCGTCAGCGCGCCCACCGCCATCAGCGCCATCGCCAGCGCCACCGCCTTCTTCGCCATCAGCCGGGACAGGATGCCGGCCGCGACAAAGGTGCCCAGCAGCTTGGCGGCGGCCACCGCGTTGCTGATGTGGGAGCCGGCGGCCAGATCGTGCAGGCCCAGCTCGCGCATGATCTGCGGAATGAAAGCGCTGCCGCCGGCCCAACTCATGCCGAACAGCACATAGCTGGCGAACAGCAACGCCTCGATCAGGTACTTGTTGGTTTTCATCCAATCCTCGCCATGCATGGGAAAACCGCCAGTTTCAACGCGGCGGCGCGGAGATGAACCTGTCATTTCAGCCAGTCCAGGACGGCGCATGGCTATCCAGCGGCATGGCCGGCCGCTCCCAGCGCGCCGGCGTTTTTTCCATCCGCGCGGCATGGCTCACCGCCAGCAGGCGGCCGAAGCCGGAATCGCTCTCCTCCAGCCAGGGGCGGACGTCATCCAGCGACGGCAGCGGCAGTTCCATGGCGTTCTCCACCCGGCCCAGGCCGCGCAGCCAGTGGCCGGCCTGGGCCAGCGACACCTCCACATGCCAGCTGCCGCCTTCCCGCCGCTGGCGCAGCAGGGCGGCGATCGCCCCCAGCGCGGCCAGATAGCCGGCGCCGTGGTCCAGCGCTTGGGCGGGCAGCGCGCGCGGCTGTTCGCCCCCGCCGGCAGCCGCCTCGGCCAGATTGAAGCCGCTGGCGGCCTGGGTCAGCGAATCGAACCCGCGCCTGCCGGCCCAGGGGCCGGCTTTACCGTAGGCGCTGAGGCTGACGTAGACGATGCCGGGTCGCAGCCTGGCGGCGTCCACGGGCGAGAAGCCCAGCTTGGCCAGGCCGCCGGGGCGATAGCCCTGGATGAAGACATGGGCGTCGGCCAGCAGGCTGCGCAGGATTTCCCGGCTGCCGGCGTCGAGCAGGTCCAGCTGGACATTGCGTTTGCCGCGGCCGGTGTCGATGTCCAGCGTGGGGATGGTGGGCAGCCTGGGCGAGGTGACGCGCAGCACGTCGGCGCCGTGGGCGGCCAGCGCCCGCCCGGCCACCGGGCCGGCGATGATGCGGGTCAGGTCCAGCGCGCGCACGCCGTCCAGCGGCCTGTCCGCGTCGCCCATCCGCAAGGGCGGGGCGTCGTCCAGCCGGGTGAGCGTCAGCGGCGGCAGCGCCGCGACCGCTTGTCCTTGGGGATGGGCGTCCCATTCGTCGAAGCCGCGCAAAGCGGCGACGACCAGGCCGCGTTCGGCGGCGGCGTGTTCGAAGTCGAGGGCGGACCAGGAGGCCAGCGCGGCGGCCACCGCGCTTTTATCGTAGTCGCAGCCCAATAGCCCCAGCACGCCCTGGCAGTGATGGGCGAAGTTGGTGTGGATGCGCGCCCAGCGGCCGTCGCCGCAACGATAGAGGCCAGCGATCTTGTCCCAAGGGTCGGCGGGCAGCTCGCCATCGACCCGGAAATAATGCTCGCTGCGGAATTCCGCAGCGGCGTGGCCGGCGTCCACGCGCACGGTTTGGGCCTCGCCGCCCCGCTGGCGCCAGAGCTCGGCGGCGGCCAGCGCGCAAGCGCCGATGCCGGCTTGCGCCGCGGCGGCGATGTCGAAGGACGAGGGCAGGATGGGACGCGAGGAGGGCAGCGCCAGGCGCGACAGCGCGGCGGCATCCAAGCCGCAGGCCTGCCAGAGCTGTTCGGCCGCGCGTGGGGAATGTTTCGACATGGATGGCTTCCGTGTAGACGATGGCTAATTACACCGTCGCCGCGCCGGATGGTCAACTCAAATGTCATGTTTGACGTAGTCGCAGGCAAGGAAATCCCGCAGCATAGCCTGCACTGCGGCGGGTTGGTCGCGAGTCGCTCTCAGGCCGGCATTCTGGATGATGATTTGCGAGAGGTCGCCATGGCGGCGAATCAGGCCTGCCGCCATGCCGTAGGGGCGCCAGGCCACGCGCTTTTGCAGGCGGAAATTATCCGCCTGCGTCCACGACAGGGTGTTGAGCCAGGCGTCCAGCCCGAGGTAATTCCCCTCCAGCGAGCACTCGCCATGGAAGAACAGGACTTTCAGCTGGTCCAGCAGCGGCGGGAACAGATGGGACGAACTCTCCAGCCACGCGGCTTCGCCTAGCTGGATGGGCAAGGCCGGCGGCACTCCGTCGGCGCGGGCATCCAGGCGCAGCGCTTGTTGCACCGGCGGTTTTTTCAAGTATTCATCCAGCAGGCGGGACGGTTTTGCAGGCGGATGGCGTATGTCCCGGAGATCGCGGCCGCAGCATTGCTGGATGAAGCGCTCGATGCCGATGGCGACGCCGCTGGCCAGCTGGCGTTGCAGGCTGTTTGGCGAGGCGAGGGCGTGGCGGTATTGTTCCAGCCGCTCCAGCGCCCGGTTTTTCTCGCTCAGATTGATCAGCCGGTGTTGATGCGCGTATTCGATGTGGCTGGGCAATTGGATTTCCGGCGCCAGCAGCGCGTTGCCCAGCCCCAGCCCCTTGAGTTCGATCTGCGGCTGGCCGCTGCCGTTGCCGTCCAGGATGCGGTGGGCCAGGCGCGCCAGCGTATGGGCGGTCGAGCCGCTGCCAAACAGATAGCAATCCCGTTCCCGGTAGCGCGGCCAGCGCAGCAGGAACTCCTGCAGCGCGTGGTACAGCTGCAGGCTGGCTTCGTCATGGGTTTCCGGCAGGTAGCGCGCATGGGTGGCGAAGGACAGTCCCTGGCCCAGCGGCTGATCGATGATCAGGTAGTTGACATGGTGGTGCCAGCTGAACGGGTTGGGGTACACGCGGCCGGAAGGATCCAGCAGATAGGGGCCGTGCTCGTCGAAGAGCGCGTCCATGGCGCTGCGGGTCGACTCGCCGTTGACCCATACCAGCAACGGCGCTTGCTCTGGCTGGCCGCCGGCTTCGCTGAACCAGAAATACAGCCAGCCGCCGGCCGCGTCGCCCACCGACAGATAGCCGGCGAGCTGGGTGGTCCGAACCGCGCCGAAGCCGGGCAGGTGGCTGAGGATGGCGCTTTCGAACAGGAAGGGATTCGATTGCACGTTCATGAGGGGGGCCGCGCGGCGTGGCAGGACGGTGATGTCTGAGTATAGACAGCGGAGATGAAGAAATTCGCTTGATAAAGATGATGTGATTTTTCACATTCGATTGATATTTAAGTTCCCGCGCCGCGCCGCCGCCTTGCTGGGGTAACGGCAGCGATGCCGCTCAACAACCAAACCGACGGAGCACTCCCATGCTGAGCCTGCACACCAATATCGCGGCACTGAACACCAAGTCCAACATGAACAGCACCCAAACGGCGCTGTCCACCTCCATGACCCGCCTGGGCACCGGCCTGCGCATCAACTCCGCGATGGACGACGCCGCCGGCCTGCAGATCGCCACCCGTCTGGACGCGCAAAGCCGCGGCATGACCGTCGCCATGAAGAACGCCCAGAACGGCATCTCCATGCTGCAGACCGCCGAAGGCGCGCTGAACGAAGTGACCAACATCCTGCAACGGATGAAGGACCTGGGCACCGAAGGTTCCAACGCAACCACCACCGCCGATGACAAGAAAGCAATGCAAGCTGAGTTCAATCAGCTGGGTAAGGAATTGACCAACATTATGAAGAACACCTCCTTCGGCGGCGAGAAGCTGTTGCAAGGCGGTAAGCTGACCAAGGCTCTGAGCTTCCAAATCGGTGCCGGCGCGGATGAGTCGATGAAGCTGAGCCTGACTGGCGAGATGACCAGCCTGGACAATGCTTTGGGCAAAGTATCGACTCAGTACGAAAAAGAAGGCGGTCCGGCCGCAGGCCCGGCAGCTACTGCCAAGCTGGTTGCAGCCAAGAAACTGGTTGTTGATGGTGCCAAGGCCGAATTGGCTTTGGACGCAACTAAGAACGCAGAATATAAGTCAGCCATTGAAGCGATGGTGACTGCGCAAGGCTCTATCGATCCGGCGACTCAAAAAGATCTGAAAGCTGCGAATGATGTTCTGACGGCAGCCAAAGCCGCTTGGGATGGTGAAACCGACGCAACCAAGAAACTTGCTCTGCAAGCCGACCTGGATAAGGCCGTAGAAGGCTTCGCTTCCGCTTCTGCGGCCGGCAATTCGGATGAGGTGGGCAAGACGGATACCATTACCTCGATCAATGCGGCGCTGGACGCCGTCGGCACCGTGCGCTCCGCGCTGGGCGCCAACGCCAACCGTCTGGACCACGTGATCAACAACCTGTCCAACGTGAACAACAACACGCAGGCAGCCAAGGGTCGCATCATGGACACCGACTACGCCAACGAAAGCGCCAACATGACCGCCAAGCAGATGCTGATGCAAGCCAGCACCTCCATGCTGAAGCAAAGCGGCGGCATGAGCAGCATGGCCATGTCCCTGCTGCAGTAACATCGGCATGCGGCCTTCGGGCCGCGGCGATGCAAGCCAGTGGCCCGCCACTGGCTTTTTTGTTTTTTTCCCCTTTCTCTGGGGGGCGAAATGGTTGCGAAATATTGGCGGCAAACCGGTTTTCTGCGCGCGGCACTGGTTGCGGCGGGCTTGCGGCGAATATAATTGGCCGTTTTTTATTTGCGATTCGAGGATGGCTATGCGTAAGGCCCTGTGCTGCTTGGTAGGCCTCTGCCTGAGCGTGCCCGCGCTGGCGGGCGGCGATCCGGTGGTGTTGACGGTGTCGGGCAAGATCGGCCGTTTCACCGACGCCAAGCGCGGCGTTTACCAGTTCCGCGACAGCGATCTGGCCAAGCTGAAGCAAGTCAGTTTCACCACCTCCACCAGTTGGACGCCGTCGGTGCGTTTCAGCGGCCCGCTGGTGCGCGACATCCTGGCCAAGGTGGAGGCCAAGGGCGCGATGGTGAGGGTGCTGGCGATCAATTATTACCGCTACGACATCTCGGTGGACGAGCTGGCCAAGCAGAGCGTGGTGCTGGCGCGGCGCATCGACAACAAGCCGTTCGATGTCGCCCACTACGGCCCCTTGTGGCTGATGTACCCGCTGCAAGTCATGCCGGACGCCGACAAGGGACCGCCCCTGGACGCCAAGCTGGTGTGGCAGGTGGAAGCGATGGAGGTGATGTGAGGCTGGGCGGCATGAGGCGCTACGTGCAGGCGCCGTGGTGGCTGATTTTGTCGCTGCTGGTGCTGCTGTTGGCCGCCGGCTGGAATTTCTACCGCCTGGACCGCGCCAGCCAGGCGCTGATAGACGGCGGCAAGAGCGAACAGCTGTACTGGACCGTGGCCCAGCTGCACATCGAGCTGGAGAAAACCCGCGCCGAACTGATCGGCTACGCCGGGGAACCCACCGGTTTCGATCCCGGCATCCAGTTCCAGCTGCTGCAAAGCCGCTATCAGGTGTTCGAGGCGCCGGACAGCGTGCTGGTGCACCGCCAGTTGCGGAGGGTGCCGGGCTTCGAGGCGCTGGTGGCCGCGCTGGGGCCGCTGATGCATGACAGGAACTGGCTGCGGATCACGCCGGATTGGGCGCGGCGCATGGTGGTGCGCATCGATGCGCTCAGGCCGGTGCTGGCCAATTTCGCGGTGCAAAGCCGCGAAGCGGAAGTGTCCGCCCGGGTGGCGCGGACCAAGGCGCTGGCCAGCCAGCGCTCGCAAATGCTGATGCTGCAACTGGTGCTGTGCGGCGGCATCGCCGGCGTGCTGCTGGTGCTGATGCGCTTCCGCGAGGTGAAGGAGCTGGCGGAAGTGCGCCAGTCGCTGCTGGAGCAGGAGCGCGCGGCGCACCAGGCGACGGTGGCGCTGGAGCTGGATCGCACCACTTTCCTCGGCACCCTGGGCCACGAAATCCGCTCGCCCTTGCAATCGATGCAGATGTGCATGGAGCTGGTGGAGCCGGCGGTGGCGCCTCAGCCTGCGGCGCAGCTGGCGCTGAAGCGGATGAAGGCGGGCATGGCGCAGCTGACCAGCCAGGTGCACGACATCATGGACATTTCCGCGATCAAGAACATGCAACTGCGGCTGAATCCGGGACGAGTGAAACTGTCCGCCGCGCTGCGCGCGGTGATCGATGTGATGCAGCCGCTGGCCGACGCCAAGGGCTTGGCGCTGCGCTACGAGGAGGAGACGCTGCCGGAGATGGCGCTGCTGGACGAGACGAGGCTGCGCCAGATCGTCGGCAACCTGGTGTCCAATGCGATACGCTACACCGACCAAGGCGGCGTCACGCTGAAGGCCCGGGGCGTGGAGAGCGATCATGCCGAGTTGTGGATCGAAGTCAGAGACACGGGCATCGGCATCGCCGACGAGGACAGGCAGCGCATTTTCCAGCCGTTCAGCCAGGGCCGCAATCGCCGTCCGGGCAGCAGCGGCCTGGGCCTGTCCATCGTCAAGGAGCTAGTGCGCCTGTTTGGCGGCAGCATTGAAATGGAGAGCGCGGTTGGCGCGGGGTCCTTGTTCACCGTGAGGCTGCCACTGCGCCAGGTTGGCGAGGCGGAGCGGAGCCGCAGCGTGCTGGTGGTGGAAGACGATGACGAAATCCGCGCGACGGTGGCGGAGCTGCTCAGCCAGGATGGTTATCAGGTGGCGTGCGCCGCCACGCTGAGCCAGGCCAGCGACTGTCTGCTGCAGCGCCGTTTCGACGTGTTGCTGCTGGACATGCAGCTGGGCGGCGACAGCGGCTATCAGCTGGCCGAGTTGGCGCGCAAGCAGGCGCAGCGGCCGCTGATGCTGGCGATGAGCGCTGACCCGGAGGAATTCGACGACGCGCGCGCCGGCTGGTTCGCCGCCACCTTGAGCAAGCCTTTCGACAGCGCGCGGCTGCGCGCCGCGCTGGCCTCCCTGCCTTTGCCATAGATTGCGCGGCTTTATCCCCCCCCCAAAAAAAAAACAGGCTCCCAGTTGGGAGCCTGTTTTCATTGCGGTGGAAAGAGTCAGGCGTGTTCCAGCGCATTGGTGACCATGTTCTTGATCTGCAGGGCCAGGATGGAGCCCGGCGCCGGCTTGCCGATGTAGTAGACGCCGTGGGTCTGCAGCGCGCGCGACAATTCGCTTTCGTGCTCCAGCGCGTAGCCGGTCAGCACCACGATGGGCACGGTGGCGGAGCGGCGGCGTATGGTCTCGATCACTTCCATGCAACTGGTGGGCTCGCCCAATACCCAATCCAGCACGAAGGCGTCGAAGTCTTCTCGCTCCAGCGCCTGAAGCAGCGCCTGGGGCTGCTGGTAGGGCAGGGCGAACAGGCCTTGCTGCACCAGGATGGCGGACAGCAGGTCGGCATCCTTGTCGTCCAGCACGGCCACCAGCAGACGCTTGGCGTTGGCGCGCTTGGGCGGGCGTATCGTCAGGTAGCCCACTTCGTAGCCGTCTTCGCCGTCGAACTGGGTGCCGGGAAACACGTGCCAGCAATCGTGGAGGCGCTTGGCCAGGAACAGCGGCGCGCAGGAGTCGTCCGCCAGCTGCTCGCCCAGCTGTATCCAGCAGTGCGCCTCGCCGCTCTGGTTGTTCAGATGCAGGATGGCGGGCGTCAGTTCGTTGTCCGGCGGCGTCTGGCCTTCTTGTTGGCTGTGGTCGACCAGCAGGCTGGAGGCGGGGATGTTGAAATACTGGGCCAGGCGCTCTACCTGCGCCAATTGCCACGGACTGCTGCCGTTCAGCTTGCGGTAGGCCTGCGAAGTGCTCAGGCCCAGGATCTGTTCGATCAGGCTGGCTTGTTGGGGCTCCGGCCAGCGGAACTGGTCCAGCTGTTTGCGGATGTTGTCGCAGATGATTTCGTTGGCGGATTTGGGGGTGGTCATGGCGATGCCCTGTCACATGATTTTCATATCCGCGATCCTAACACCCATGCGCGCGACATGTGTGCAAAAAATGCTCATGCAGGCAATTTTTCCTAATTTTGCGAATCATGCTTTTGCATTTTCACAACATGCGAAAAATATAATTGTCATTTTGATGGCGGAACGACAACCGAAATGGCGGTCTTCGCCATCTCGGCGGTTAAGGCATTGAATTGATTGAAAGCCGTGCGACCCTCTGAGCGAGGGGTGGGGAGGGAGGGAGCGGAGAGTCGCGCCGGATGGCAAGCATCCGGCGCGGGAGGCGCAAAGGGTCAGCCTAACGTGCCGGTCAGGCTGACTTGCCGGTTTTCCGGCACCTCATTGTAGGAGAGCACATGCAGGCCGGGTGCGAAAAGCCGGCCATAGCGCGCCAGCAAAGGGCGGATTTGCGGCATCACCAGCAGCACCGGCGGCTGCCCTTGCTGTTTCATTTGGTCACGGACAACCGGCATGTTGGCTTGCAGCTGCTGCAGCACGTTGGGGTCGATGGGGAAACTGTCCAACTGCGGCTTGCCGGTCTGCTGCGCCTGGCCGAGCGCGGCGAGCAGCAGGTTTTCCAGATCGGCGGACAGATTGAAGGCGCGTATCTCGTCGCGCGGGCCGATGATGGACTGGATGATCTGCCGTTTCAGCGCGCAGCGCACTTCAGCCGCCAGCATGATGGGATCCTTGGTGCTGTCGCTGGCCTCCAGGAGCGCGGAGGCGATGGGCACGATGTCTTTCAGCGAGACGTTGTCCTGCAGCAACTGGCGGAACACGCGCAATTGCTGCACCGGGGTCAGCGCTTGCCCCAGCGCCGTCGCCAGTTTGGGGGCCAGGGCCGACAGCCGTTCTCCCAGCGCGGCCACGTCGTCGTGGCGGAACAGCTCGGCCACGTTTTCGCGCATCACCTTGTTCAGGTGGGTCGCCATCACGCTGGCGCAGTCCACCACCTGGTAGCCCAGTCCCAGCGCCTTGCTCTTGTCGGCCTGGGCGATCCAGACGACCGGCATGCCGAAGGCGGGATCGATGCCGGGCATGCCGTCCATTTCGCCGTAGACGTCGGGCGAGGGAATCGCCATCAGCCGATCGGCGTAAACCTCGGCCTCGGCCACTGTGTTGCCGGAAATCTGGATCGCGTATTGAGACGGCTTGAGGCGCAGGTCGTCGCGCAGATTCACCGTGGGCAGCAGCAGTCCCATCTGCTCGGACAGGGTCTGACGCACGCCCTTGACCCGCTTGGCCAGCGGCGCGCCCTGGCCGGCGTCAAGCAGCGCCACCAGCCTGTAGCCGAGCATGATGCCCAGCGTATCGGCGTAGGGCAGGGTGCTCCATTCCAGGTCGATTTCGGATTCGCCCTGCAAGGCGGACTTCACCGTCGCCTGGTTGGGTGCGCTGGGAGGCGCCGGGCGGCGCGCGTGCATGCGCCAGGCCACATAGCCCAACAACGCGGCGAAGCCCAGGAACGTGGGCCACGGCATGCCCGGGATGATGGCCAGCACCAGCATCATGCCGGCCGCGCTCATCAGCACGGTGGGCGACGCCAGCATCTGGCTGCTCACCTGTTGCGGCATGTCGGCTTCGTCGTTGATGCGGGTGACGATGATGGCGGCGGCGGAAGACAGCAGCAACGCCGGGATTTGCGCCACCAGGCCGTCGCCTATGGTCATCAGCGCGTACTGGCGGAAGGCGTCTCCCATCGACAGATCGTGCATCAGCGCGCCGATGGCCACGCCGCCGAACAGGTTGATGATCAGAATCAGAATGCCGGCGATGGCGTCGCCGCGGACGAACTTGGACGCACCGTCCATCGCGCCGTAGAAGTCGGCCTCGGTGGCGATGTCGCGGCGGCGCTGTTGAGCCTGCTCCTGGTTGATCAGGCCGGCGTTGAGGTCGGCGTCGATCGCCATCTGCTTGCCCGGCAGCGCGTCCAGCGTGAAGCGGGCCGATACTTCCGATATCCGCTCGGCGCCTTTGGTCACCACCATGAAATTGATGATCATCAGAATGACGAACACCACCATGCCGACGACGAAGTTGCCGCCTATCACCACGTTGCCGAAAGCCTCGATCACCCGGCCGGCGGCATGCGTGCCTTCATGGCCGTGCAGCAGCACCACGCGGGTGGAGGCCACGTTCAGCGACAGCCGCATCAGCGTGGTGGCCAGGATGATGGTGGGAAACACCGAGAAATCCAGCGGCCGCCGCGCCGATACGCTGACCAGGATCACGATGATGGCCAGCACGATGTTGAAAGTGAACAGCATGTCCAGCGCCAAGGGCGGCAGGGGCAGCATCACCATCGCCAGAATGGCGAGCAGGAACAGCGGGGCGGCGAGCTTATGGCGGCCGATGTCGGCAAGCAGTTTGGTCAGCGAGTTCATGATGCGGGCTCGGGGTCGGACAGTTCGCGAGGGATAGGCAGGTCCGGCAGGGTGGGCCGGCTGCGGCGGCTACCCGCCTGGAACGCCTTCAGTTGCAAGACATAGGTCAGCACCTGCGCCACCGCGCGGTACAGCGGCGCGGGGATCTGCTGGTTGACCTGGGTGGTGTGGTACACCGCGCGCGCCAAGGGCGGCAGCGGCAGCACCGTCAGTTTCAGTTCGTCCGCCAGCTGGCGGATGTAAAGGGCCATCTCGTCCACGCCCTTGGCGACGATGAACGGCGCCTCGGCGCGGTTCTCGTCGTATTTCAGCGCCACCGCGTAGTGGCTGGGGTTGACGATGATCACGTCGGCGCCGGGCAGCGCCTTGCGCACGCCGCGCTGCGCCATCTGCTGCTGCAACTGGCGGATGCGCTGGCGCACTTCGGGGCGGCCTTCGGTGTTCTTGTGCTCTTCCTTGATTTCCTGCTTGCTCATCCGCTGTTGCTTCAGGAACAGGAATACCTGCAGCGGCAGGTCGGCCAGCGCGAACAGCAAAAACACCGCCGCCAGCTTGAGCAGGCTGGTCAGCAAGAGATCGGCCGCGCCGGCCAGCGTGGGCAGCAGCGGCATGCTGTGCAGGGCGAAGAAATCGCCTATGGTGTCGCGGGCTATCCGGTACAGCAGCCAGCCCAGAATCAGCGCCTTGGCAATGGACTTGCCGATCTCGCTGGCGTGTTTGGGCGAGGCCAGGCGCGACAGGTGGGCCAGCGGGTTCATCCGCTCGAACTTGGGGCTGATCTGGTTCAGCACGAACACCCAGCCGCCGGGAAACAGGCTGAGCAGCAGCATGGCGGCGGGAATGACGGCCAGCGGCGCCAGCATTTTCAGCAGCAGCAGCAAGGTGCCGCCGAACAGCTTGGACCAGCTGTTTTCCAGCGCGCCTTGGCCGGAGAGCGAGGCGAAGGCCAGCGCGAACAATTGGCGGAAGTCATCCAGCCAACCCGGCGCCAGCCAGAACATCATCTTCAGCGCCAACAGCAGGCCCAGCGCGGCGGCCAGGTCCTTGGAGCGCGGCACTTGGCCCTGTTCGCGCGCCTTGCGCAGCCGCTGTGGGGTGGCCTTTTCTGTCTTGTCGCCCTGTTTTCCTTCAGCCATGGCCAACCTCCAGCAGGCGGTTCAACAGCCGCAGGGTTTGCTCGCTCAGGCTCAGGTATTGCGGCGGCAGCACCTGCATCAGCAAGGTCAGCGTAGAGAGGCCGAACAGCGTCACCACCGGAAAGCCCAGGGAAAACAGGTTCAGCGCCGGCGCCACGCGGTTGATCATGCCGAAGCCGGCCTGCACCACGAAGGTGGCGAACACCACAGGCAAGGCCAGGATCATCGCCGCCGACATCACCCAGCCTACGCTGGCGGCCAGCACCGGCAGCGAGGCCTGCGGGATGCCGCCGCCCAGCGGCCAGGCGCGGAAACTGGCGTACACCACCTGCACCAGGACCAGGTGGCCGTCCATGGCGAAAAACAGCAGGGCGGCCAGGAGGTAGAGCAGGCTGGACACCACGTCCGAACTGTTGCCGTTGCCCGGGTCGTTCATGATGGCCATCGACAGCGCCATCTGCGAAGACAGCAAAAAGCCCAGCAAGGCGAGAATGGAGAGAGTCAGCTGGAAGGCGAGGCCGAACAACAGGCCGATGACCACTTGCTCCACGCTGGCGGCGACGCCATGCAGCGTGAACGGGTCGATGGGCGAATGGGCGGGCATGCCTGGGATGCAGGCGACGGCCAGCGCCAGCGCCAGGCCGACGCGAGCGCGCATCGGCACCACGGCGTCGCCGATGAAGGGCGCGATGGCGAAGGCCGCCATCAGCCGGCAGAACGGCCACCAGACGGCGGGAATCAGGTCCAGCAACTGGGCGTACAGGCCCTGCATCGCTATCCCACCTGGCTCGCGGCGCGCTGGAACATGGCGACGCAGAAATCCATCAGGTAGCCGGTGATCCAGTGGCCGGCCAGCGCGATGGTCAACAGCACGATCAACAGCCGAGGCAGGAAGGACAGCGTCTGCTCGTTGATCTGGGTGGCGGCCTGGATCAGGCTGACCACCACGCCGACGATCAGGCTGGGCAGCACCAAGAGCGTCACCAGCGTCACCACCACGCGCAGGCTGTCGTTGACGATGTCGACCGCGATGTCCGGAGTCAGCATGCTTTCCGTCCTTCTAATAAGCCTGGATCGAAGTGACCAGGGTGTTGACGGTCAGCGACCAGCCATCCACCAGCACGAATAGCAGCAGCTTAAGCGGCAGCGAGATCACCAGCGGCGACAGCATCATCATGCCCATCGCCATCAGCACGCTGGACACCACCAGGTCTATCACCAGGAAGGGGATGAACAGCATGCAGCCGATCTGGAACGCGGTTTTCAGCTCGGACAGCACGAAGGCGGCCAGCTTGACGGTGAACGCATGATCCTCCGGCTTGGCGATGTTCTCCTCGCCGGACAGGCGGGCCACCTGCGTCAGCGCGGCCTTGTTGGTTTGCGCCAGCATGAAGCGGCTGACCGGCTTGGCCGCGATTTCCAGCGCCTGTTGCATGGTGATCTTGTCCTGATCGAACGGCACCATCGCTTCGTTCCATACTTGCAGGCCGACCGGGCGCATCACCAGCAGCGTCAGGATCAGCGCCACGCCGGTGACCAGGCGGTTGGGCAGGCCCTGCTGCAGGCCCAGCGCCTGCCTGAGCAGCGACAGCACGATGACGAAGCGGGTGAAGCTGGTCATCATCAGCACCAGCACCGGCAGCAGGCCCAGCGCTGTCATCAGGATCAGGATCTGGGTCTTGATCGTGAAGTCCACGGACGCGCCGCCGGCATTGGCCGACAACAGCTTCAGCGGCTCGGCCCAGGCGGGCGGGGCCAGCAGCAGGCCCGCGAGAGCGAGCGGCGGCAAGGCGCGAAAGCGTTTCATCAGGCCAGGCTGTCCAGTTGCAGGTCGTTCAGCTCCACCACGCGCAGGCCGTAGTTGTCGCCCGACACCACCACCTCGGCGCGGCCGATCACGGTGCCGTTGACTTTGATGTCCAGCGGTTCTCCGGCCACCTTGTCCAGTTCCACCACGGAGCCGGCGCCGATCTGGCACAGGTCGGCCAGGGAAATGTCGGCGCTGCCCACTTCCAGTGTCAGCTTGACCGGAATCTTGCGCAGGAAGGGCGTCATGTCGCGCGGCGCAGGGGGCGGTTCAACGGCGGCCGGCGCTTCGGCGTCCAGACCGTCCAGAATGCCGTCCAGGTCGAAATCTTGGTTCAGTTCCATGCGGGTTCCTTGGTTTATTCGATGTCGGCGAAGCCGGCCAGGCATAGCTTGCCCTGCCGTTCCACCACCTGGGCGTTGAACAGCGGCGATCGCTGGGCGCAGACCTCGGCCCTGGGCTGCATGGAGACGGGCAGCACGCTGCCGGGGCGCAGGTCCAGCACCGCGCCCAGCGGCAGCTCCTGCTCCAGCAGGCGGGCGTCCAGGCGGATGCGCAGGCGCTCGGCGAAGTTGGCGCAGTCGGGGGTGCCGAGAAGGCGAGGCCGTTGGCCGGACAAATTCTGCAACAGCGAGTCGAAGGCGGTCGCGCTCAGGCGCAGGCGCAGCGTGCCGAGCCTGGCGCCGCCGTCGCTGAGGTCTACTTCCAGCTGCCAGGCCGCCTGGGCGGGAAAGCCCATGAGCTCGGGCGCGCCGGCGTCCGGTTGCGGCGCGCTGCCCAATTGGCAGATGGCGCGGGCCAGGCGCGGCAGCAACCGTTCGGCCAGCGTGCGCCCCAGGCGGCGCTCGGTTTCGGTCTCGGCCGGCAGCGCGTCGTCAGCCGCCGCGGCGCGCGCGCCGAAGCGGTAGTCGAGTATGCCCAGCAGCAAGCCGCGGTCGAAGTGGCTGCCCAGCTGCCACTCCCCAAGCGCGTGCCATTGCCAGCGCAGCTCGTCACCTGCGGGCAGCTGCTGGCGCAGCGCGTCGATGCGGAAGCCGGCGTGATAGCGGCGGTTCAGCTCGCGTTCGAGAAAGTCATCCAGTTCCTGCCGCAAGGCGCGGGCAAACAGCGGCAGCAGGTGTATCGGGCGGCCCAGGGTTCGCAGGTCCAATGCCTGCAGGCGGGCGCCTTCCTGCGGTGCGACGATTTTGGCTTTGGGCATCAGGGCTTCGTTTCATGGCCGACGGCTGCGCGGCAGCCTCCGGCGATTGCTGGGAGTGTGCATCTTACTGGCTGTCCGGCGGCGGTAAAGGGGGAAAATTCACGGCTGGGAATGTGAAAAGTACCATCGGTATGCTAAAGCGGTGAGTTTAAAATCCGACAGCCTGCATTTAACAAACGCTGCAGGCGGATTGAATAGTTTCGATACCGCTTTTCTAAGGATGAACGATGGCCACCAATCTGGGAGTGATGATCCACGCCGACCGCAGCCAGCTGCTGGGAGAGATGGCGAAGCTCGGCCAGTCCGCCCCCGCGCCCAACGCTTTGCAAGAGGACGCGTCCGCCGGCCATAGCTTCAGCCAGGCCATGATCTCCGCCGTGCGCGATGTCGACCAGCAAAGCCGCCTAGCCTCGGAAAAGATGACCGAAGTGGACAGCGGCCAGAGCGACGACCTGGTCGGCGCGATGCTGATGAGCCAGGAGGCGAGCTTGTCGTTCTCGATGCTGATGCAGGTGCGAAACAAAGTGGTCGGCGCCGTCGACGATCTGATCAAGATGCAGTTGTAAGCGGGAGCCGACTGTGGTCAAACAATTGCGCAGCGGCCTGGCCGCGGTACAACTGAGAATGGCGGGCCGCAAGCTGCTGCCCGCCGACGCCTGGCGCACGTTGCTGCCCATCGTGCTGCTGGCCATCGGCCTGAGCGTGGTGGCCACCCTGTGGCTATGGCGCGACGATGCCAGCTACAAGCCGGTGTTCGGCGCGCAGGAGAAGGTGAGCGGCGCCGACATGATGGCGGTGCTGGACGCCGAAAAGATACCGTATCGCGTGCATCCCCAGACTGGCCAGGTGCTGGTGCCGGACGGCGATCTGGCCCGCGCCCGCATGCAGCTGGCGGCCAAGGGCGTGGTGGCGCAGTTGCCGGCCGGTCTGGAGCTGTTGGATAAGAACGATCCGCTGGGCGTCAGCCAGTTCGTGCAGGATGTGCGCTTCCGCCGCGGCCTGGAGGGCGAACTGGTGCAGAGCATCCAGGCGCTCGATCCGGTGCGCTCGGCGCGGGTGCATCTGTCGCTGCCGCGCAGCACCTCTTTCGTCACCGCGGGCAGCGAGAAGGGCTCCGCCTCGGTGGTGGTGACGCTGAAGCCGGGCCAGCGCCTGTCCAGCGAACAGATCGCCGCCGTGGTCAAGCTGGTGGCAGGCAGCGTGTCCACGCTGGATGCGTCGCAGGTGACGCTGGTGGACCAGAGCGGCAATCTGCTGTCCGCCCATGTGGATCTGAGCGACGGCGGCGTGGCTGGCAACAGTAGCGAGGCGGCGCGCCGCTTTCGCGAAGAAGCGTTGCAGAACGCGCGCGATCTGCTGACGCCGGCGCTGGGCGCTGAGAATTTCAAGGTCAGCGTCACCGCCGACGTCGACAACGACCGCGTCGAGGAAACCCGCGAAAAATACGGGGAGGCGCCCAAGGTCACCAACGAGGCCTCGCGCGAGGAAACCAGCACCGAGCGGATGGCGCTGGGCGTGCCGGGCTCGCTGAGCAACCGTCCGGTCAATACCGACTCCTCGTCGCCGGCCGCCGACAAGGCCGGCAACAGCAAGAACGCCGTCACCCGTCAATACGCCTACGACCGCAACATCACCAATATCAAGCGCGCGCGCGGCACGCTGCGGCGCCTCAGCGTGGCGGTGGCGCTGAACCAGGCCGCCGCACCCGGCGGCAAGGGATGGCAGCCGGCCGAGCTGGCCAATATCGACAAGCTGCTGCGCAATGGCCTGGGCATCAACGCCGAGCGCGGCGACGCGCTGGCAGTGTCCGCGCTCAGCTTCGCGCGGCCGGCGCCGGCGGAGCCCTTCTGGGAACAGCCGGAAACCTGGTTCGAGGGCGCGCGCTGGGCCGGCTACGCGGTGGCGCTGCTGTTGGCCTATCTGCTGCTGGCGAGGCCGCTGCTCAAGCTCGCCCGCCAGCTGGCCGAGCGCAAGCTGAGCGATTACACGCCGGACGAGCTGGACGTGACGCCGGAGGATCCGCTGCTGGACAACCGTCCGCTGCGCGAGGCGGCGAGCCAGCGCCAGGCTGCCCTGGCCGCCGCGCCGGGAGACAGCCCGGTGGTGCCGCTGCTGGAAAACTACGACTTGCCGCCCGCCGGCTCGCCGGTGGACGTGATGGTGGAACACCTGAAGGGCCTGGCTGCCAAGGAGCCGGAGCGCGTCGCCGAAGTGGTCAAGCAATGGGTGCAGAACAATGGACGCAAACAATAATCCGGCGCCGGAGTTCCCGGCTTACATTCCGCCTTCTCCTCCCGCCGGCAACGGCCAGATGAGCGCCATCGAACAGGCCGCGGTGCTGCTGTTGTGCATGGGCGAGGAGCCCGCCGCCGCCGTGCTGCGCTGCCTCAGCCGCGAAGAGCTGCTGCAAGTGACGCAGGCGATGTCCGGCATGAGCGGCATCAAGGTGGACGCGGTGAAAACCACGATGCAGCGCTTCTTCGACGAGTACCGCGAGCAAAGCGGCGTGCACGGCGCCAGCCGCAGCTTCCTCAAGCGTTCGCTGGAGCTGGCGCTGGGAGGCGACATTGCCGGCAGCGTGCTGGACACCATCTACGGCGACGCCATCCGTCCCAAGATGGCGCGGCTGCAATGGGTGTCGCCGCAGTGGCTGGCCGATCGCATCGCCGCCGAGCACGTGCGGATGCAGGCGGTGTTCCTCGCCTTCCTGCCGCCGGCGCTGGCCGGCCAAGTGGTGGAGGCGCTGCCGGAAGCCAGCCGCGACGACGTGCTGGTCAATGTCGCCCGCTTGAAAGATGTGGACCGCGAACTGTTGAACGAATTGGACGAACTGGTCAATCGCTGCCTGGAAAGCCTGCACACGCAAAGCACCGCGGTGGAGGGCATGCAGCAGACCGCCGACATCATCAACCGTCTGCCGGGCGACCGCAGCCGGATGATGGAGCTGCTGCGCGCGCACGATCCGGAGATCGTCGACGAAATCGAGGTGAGGATGTACGACTTCTTCGTCCTGTCGCGCCAGACCGAGGAAGTGTTGATGCGCATTTGCGAGGACATTCCGCTGGAGCAGTGGGCGATCGCGTTGAAGGGCGCCGAGCCTGCGGTGCGCGACGCCATCATTCAGACCATGCCGCGCCGCCAGGCGCAAAACTTCGAGGCCACCATGCGCCGCTCCGGGCCAGTGCCCAAGAGCCGCGTCGAGGAGGCGCGCCGCGAGATCATGGCCCAGGTCAAGCAGCTGGCTGACGCCGGCGAGATCGACCTGCAGCTGTTCCCTGAGGAAGTGGTCGAGTGAAGCACTGGCGACCTTTCCGATTTCCGCCGCTGATAGACGGCGCGCCGCTGGAACCCGACGCGGCGGCCGAAGTTCAGGCTTCGGCCGCGGACGGCTTCCGCCAGGGCATGGACGCCGGCTACCGCGAAGGCTTCGACAGTGGCGAGGCCGCCGGCCGCGACGCGGGTTACCTGGCGGGGCTGGAGCAAGGCCGCGCCGAAGGCGTCGCCGCCGCGCGCGCCGAGACGCTGGCCGGGCTGGAAACGCTGGGGGCGCCGCTAGCGGCGGCCATCGAACAACTGAACAAGCTGTGCCGCGACTACCAGGCCGCGCAGCGCGACGAAGTGGTGGAGCTGGTGGCCAAGGTAGCGCGCCAGGTGATCCGCTGCGAGCTGGCGCTGAAGCCGGTGCAGATACTCGATCTGGTGGAGGAAACGCTGGCGGCGCTGCCGCAGGGCGCTCACGCGCAGGGCGACGTGGAAGTGCTGCTCAATCCGGAAGAGTGCCAGCGCATCCGCGAACTGGCCCCGGACCGCGCCGCGCAGTGGAAGCTCTGCGCCGATCCGTCGCTGGCGCCGGGCGAATGCCGGGTGCGCGGGGCGGAGTTCGAGGCTGACGCCGGCTGCCAGCAGCGGCTGGAGCATTGCGTAGACAGCCTGCGCGAGCAGCTGTCGGCGGAAGAGGGCTAAGCGATGCTGCGCCAGGCGCTCAGCCAGCTCTCGGTGCCGGACGCGCCGGTCGCCACCGTCAGCGGCAAGCTGGTGGGCGTCAGCGGCTTGCTGCTGGAAAGCGTGGGGTGTCCGCTGCAAACTGGGCAGCGCTGCCTGGTGGAAACCGCCGGCGGCGGCTGGCTGCAGGCGCAGGTGGTGGGCTTCCGCCGCGAGGTGTCCTTCCTGATGCCGTTCAAGAAGCCGGTCGGCCTCGCCACCGGCGCGCGGGTGTTGCCCGCGCCGGATAACGGCGGACTGATGATAGGGGACGGCTGGCTGGGGCGCATTGTCAACGGCCTGGGCGAGCCGCTGGACGACAAGGGCCGCCTGGGCGGCGACGCGCCGCTGGCCGCCCATCCGCCGCAAATCAATCCCTTGAAGAAAAAACCGGTCGATACGCCGCTGGACGTGGGCGTGCGCGCCATCAACGGGCTGCTGACCCTGGGCCGCGGCCAACGCGTGGGCCTGTTCGCCGGCTCCGGCGTCGGCAAGAGCGTATTGCTGGGCATGATCACCCGCCATACCGAGGCGGAGGTCGTCGTCGTCGGCCTGATCGGCGAGCGCGGCCGCGAAGTGCGCGAGTTCGTCGAGCATGCGCTGGGGCCGGAAGGGCTGGCCAAGGCGGTGCTGGTGGTGGCGCCGGCCGACGAGTCGCCGCTGATGCGGCTGAAAGCCACCGAGCTGTGCCATACCATCGCCGCCCATTATCGCGACCGCGGCCGCAATGTGCTGCTATTGGTCGACTCTCTGACCCGTTACGCGATGGCGCAGCGCGAAGTGGCGCTGGCGCTGGGCGAGCCGCCGGCCACGCGCGGCTATCCGCCGTCGGTGTTCGGCCTGCTGCCCAGCCTGGCCGAAAGCGCCGGCAACGGCGAAGGCGGCGAAGGCAGCATGAGCGCCATCTACACCGTGCTGGCCGAGGGCGACGACCAGCAAGACCCGGTGGTGGATACCGCCCGCGCCATTCTGGACGGCCACATCGTATTGAGCCGGGAGCTGGCCGAGCGCGGCCACTACCCGGCGATAGACATTTCCCGCTCGGTCAGCCGCTGCATGAGCCAGCTGATCGACGGCGGGCACGCCGCCGCCGCGCGGGAGCTGCGCGGCGCCTGGAGCCGCTACCAGGAGGTGCGAGGTTTGTTGCCGCTGGGCGCCTACGTGCCCGGCGCCGATGCCGCCACCGATCGCGCGCTGCGGCTGCAGCCTGCCATCGAGGCCCTGCTGTGCCAGGGCGCCGGCGAAGCCGCGCCTTACGCCGATTGTTTGCGCCAATTGCAGGAGCTCGCCACCGCATGAACCAGCCGATAAGACAACTCGACTTGCTGCTCAGGCTGCGCGAACGCGACGGCGAGCGGCTGGAAACCGAGCTGGCCGCCAAACGGCGGCTGCAGGAGCGCTACCGGCGCAATATCGAACGGCTGGACCAGCTCAGCGCGGCCAGCGGCGCCAGCGGCACGGCTGGCCATCCGGCATTGGCGCTCAATTGCGCCGGCTACAAGAGCCACTTGCTGGGCTTGCGTCAATCGCAACAGCAGGATCTGCAACTGGCGCAAGCCGACGCCGAGGTCAGCCGGCTGCGCCTGCAGGACGCGCGCAGGCGCGAGGAGCAGGTGAAGCTGTTGCGGGAAGAGAAACTGCTGGAATGGCGGACCGAACAGAGCCGGGCGGAGCAGAAGCGCACCGACGAAACCGCCGGCCAGGCGTGGCTCAGGGGGTGTGGCTAGTGGTGAATATTCACGCTGTTTCAGTCTGGGCCGCCGATGGTCGCCTTGGCTGGGTACATACCTGTTAGCGGACGAAAGGAATACCGATGGCTATCGACTTCAACGCGGTGCCCCCTTCCACCTGGGCTGAGAACCTGGCGCGCGGCCAGTTAAGCAAGCTGCAGGCGCAGATTGACAGCCAGACCAAGGCGGCCAAGTCGCGAGGCGACGCGCTGAACCAGCTGCAGAAGGCGTTGCAGGAGTACAAGTCCAGCCTGACCACGCTGACCGGCAAGAAGAGCCTGGTAGCGATGAACGCCACCGCCACGCCGGACGGCGCCGCCACGGTCACAGCTAAAGGCAACGCCGCAGCGGGCAATTACACCGTATTCGTCGAGCAGCTGGCCAGTTCGCAGCAACTGCTGATGGGCGACCTGGCGGGAGCCGCCGCCAAGGCGGGAGACAAGTTCACCGTCAAACTGGGCGGCGGCGAGTCGTTCGAAGTCGCGCTGGACGGCGCCGACCGGGACAATGACGGCAAGTTGTCGCCGAGCGAGCTGGCGCTGGCCATCAATCGCGCCAGCGGCAACTCGGGCAAGGTCAACGCCATGGTGTTGAACAACAACGGCGTCAGCCAACTGGTGCTGTCTTCCGGCAAGAGCGGCGAAAAGAACGCGATTTCGCTGGACCTGGCCGGCATCAGCGACGATGGATTGAAGAACGGCCTGTCCGCGCCCAAGGAGTTGAGCAAGGCGCAGGACGCCGTGGTCTGGCTGGGTGGGAAAGCCAACGGCGTCAAGCTACAGCAGGGCTCCAACACCTTCGACAACATCCAGGGCGTCAGCTTCACCGTCAACAAGGTCAGCAAGGATACCGATCCGCCGCTGCAAATCTCCGTCAGCCGCGGCGACAGCGACACCACCGCCAACGTCCAGTCCTTCATCGACGGGTACAACAAGATCTACAAGGCGATTTCCGACATGTCGCAGTCCGGCGGCAGCGGCAAGCAGGCAGGCGCCTTCGCCGACGACTCCAGCATCCGCGGCTTGAAGAGCCAGCTCAACGCCATCCTGCGCCAGTCCTACGATGGCGTCACCCTGGGCCAGTTGGGCATCAAGGCCACCCGCGAGGGCACGCTGGAGCTGGACAGCAAGAAACTGGGCGAAACGTTGAAGGCCAGCCCGGACGCGTTGGACCGCTTTTTCAACGGCGCCGACCAGAACGGCGCGCTCAAGCAAAGCGCCGACTACCTGGACAAATGGCTGAACAGCAGCAGCGGTTTGCTCAAGCTGCGCCGAGACAGCGAGGACCGCAACCAGAAAGATCTGACCCGGCGCCAGGAGGCGCTGCAGAAGAATTTCGAGCAGACCTACAACCGCTATCTGGCGCAGTTCACCAAGCTGCAGAGCATGCAGGACCAGATGACGCAGACCATGAGCATGTTCGGCGCCAATTCCAATTACTTCTGAATTTGAAAGAAAGCAGGACGAGATCGTGGATTACGAAGCCTATCGCAGCTATCACGCGGTCAATCTGGAAGCCCAGACCGGCGCCGCCAGCCAGGTGGAGCTGGTGCTGGTGCTGTTCGACGGCCTTCTGGAAGAGATTGCCCGCGCGCGCGGCCACTTGGCGCACCAGCGCTTCGAGCAGAAGGGCGAGAGCATCAGCAAGTGCATCAATATTCTCAATGGCCTGTCCAGCGCTCTGGACTTTGAAGCCGGCGGCGAAGTGGTGGCCAACCTGGCGCGGCTGTACGACTACTGCGCCCACCGGCTGTATCAGGCCAGCGTGGAACTCGACGGCGCGCCGCTGGACGAGGCCGAGAAGCTGCTGGTCATGCTCAAGGGCGGCTGGATCGGCGTGCGGGACCAGCATGCCGCGGCCTGAGGTCGAGCGCTGGTGCCAAAGCGTGGTCGATGCGGCCCGGCGCGGGGATTGGGACGCGCTGACCGCATTCGACGCGCGTTTGCGCCAGGCTTTGACGCAGTCCGGCTGCGGCTTGGACGCGGATGACCGGCAGGCGCTTTTTGCCGCTTACCGGGAGGCGCTGGCGATGAGCCAGGCCGAGCTGGATGCGCTGGGCGGCAAGATCGCCATGATCGGGCAACAGCGCGAAGGCCGGCTGGCCTACGCGCAATTCAGTGAATGGGAACAAGCATGAGCAGAGTGGCACCGCCGCAAACCGCGGCCCTTGCTTCCGCGCCGCCGGGAGAGGGAGAGGCGGCGATCAACCCGGCGATGGACGATCTGTCGTGGATGGATGTCGATCCGACGGCGGGCTTCGCCGATGCGATGTCCGACGCCGGCGCGCGCCAGGCGCTGCCGGAGGCGCCGCTGGAGGCGGTTGCGCCTTCCTTGGCGGATGCCTCGCGCCAGGCGGTTCCCGCCTTGGCCGCCGACGGCGAGCCGCCGGCGGAGAAGGGCGATGCGGACGACAAGCCGCGCAAAGCGGTGGACGCGGCCGCGCTGAGTCCGGCCCTGCAGCCGCAGACCTGGCAGGCCTTGATGCCGCGCCAGCCGCTGGCGCCCCGGTCTCCTGAGGCTGATAACGCGCCTGCGGCAGATGTCGGCCGGATCGCCGATGCCGCGCCTGCGGCCAGGCTCGCGGACAAGCCATTGCCGGCGCCGCTGGCCGATCTGGCGACGCCGCGGGTTCTGGAGCTTCATCCCGGCGCCGATGTCTTGCCGGCGGCGCGCCCGGCCGATGCCGGGAAGCCTGCAGACAGTTTCAGCCTGGCCTTGCCGGCGGCGCAGCCGGAGAGCTGGAGCGGCAAGCTGCAGGCGGCGCTGGGTGAACGGTTGCCGGCCTTGTCCAGCCAGAACATGGACAGAGCCACGTTGCGGTTGGATCCGCCGTCGTTGGGCACGCTGGAAATCTCCCTGCGTCATCATGCCGGCGCGCTGACGGTAGAACTGACCGCTTCGCATGGCGAAGTGGTGCGCCAATTGCAAGGCATAGGCGAGGCATTGCGGCAGGACCTGGGCGGGCGCCAGTACACCCAGGTGGCGGTGGAGGTGCGCGAGGGCCTGCCTTCCGGCCATGGACAGGGCGGCCGCCAGGGGCGCGAGCAGCAGGAGCGGCAGCAGCCAGGGCGCGCCTTGAGCGAGCAAGGGTGGGCGCAGGCCGACGCTTTTCAATTGGATCAGGGTTGACGAGAAGGAAGGTGATTGATGAATAGCAGAACCCTGATCGTGGCCGCGCTGGTGGCTGTCCTGGTCGCCGGCGCCGGCGGCGGCGGTTGGTGGTATTACCAGCAATCGGCGCAGGCGGAGCCGGTGAAGCCGCCGCCGGCCGAATACCGCTTCGTCACCTTGGACAAGATCATCGTGATGTTGAAGAGCGAATCCGGCGGCGACGCGCGCTACATGGCGGTGGACCTCGTGTTCCGCAGCAGCCTGGAGAGCGAGGCTAAGGTAAAGGAGCAGCTGCCGCTGCTCAAGAGCGTGGCGGTGCGCGCGCTGTCCCAACTGACCCGCGAGCGGGCCAACGCGCTGAACATCGACGATTTCCAGAAGCTGCTGGACCGCTCCTATCGCGCCAACTATGCGCGCGAGGGGCGCGAGCAGCCATTCACCGAGGTGATGGTCAGCAAGCTGATCATCGAATAAGCCGATGTACGCCGAGAGCTACGAGCTTCCCTGCCAGGCGGCCGACGAGGGGCGTCACCTGGCGGCCTACGCGCCGCTGGTCAAGCGCGCCGCTCGCCAGCTGGCCAGCCAGGCCGGCGGCGTGTTCGATCGCGAGGACATGGAGCAGATCGGGCTGATGGCGCTGCTCGATTGCCTGCGCCGCTACGGCGGCGAGCCGGACGAGCGCTTTGCCGGCTTCGCCATGCTGCGCATCCGCGGCGCCATCCTGGACGAGTTGCGACGGCTGGACTGGCGGCCTCGCTCGGTGAGGCAGGAAGCTCATCGAGTCCGCGACGGCTTGCGCGAACTGCGGCGCAAGCTGAGGCGCGAGCCTTCCGAGGCGGAAGCGATGGCCTTGCTGGGGCTGGATGCGGACGCCTACCGCGAAGCGTTGCTGGCCGAGAACGCCGAGGCGATGGCCAGCTTCGACGAGCTGGTGGCCTCCGGCATGGAGTTGGCGGCGGAGGGGTCGCCGGAATCCCGGCTGGAGCGGCAAAGCGAGCTGGCGCGCGCGCTGACCGCGCTCAACGAGCGCGAGCGGCAGGTGATCCAGCTGTATTACGAATTCGAACTGAGTCTCAAGGAGATCGCGGCGGTGCTGGAGCTGACCGAGGCCCGCATCTGCCAGATCAACAAGAGCGCCCTGAAAAAGATGCAGGCCTGTCTGATGGCGGCCTGAGGCAAGGAAACATCCCATGCAGCAATTGTTTGGCATTCTGATCGTGCTGGTTTGCGTATTCGGCGGCTTCATGCTGCACGGCGGCGTGCTGTCGGTGATCTGGCAACCGGTGGAACTGTTGATCATCTGCGGCGCGGCGCTGGGCGCCATCGTGCTGGGAAACCCGCCGCACGTCCTCAAGGAAATGGGCAGCCAGATCAAGCGCGTGGTGGTGCGCAAGAAGCAGGGTGCCGAATTCCAGCGCCAGCAGCTGTTGCTGATGTACGAGCTGCTGATCACCGCCAGCCGCGGCCTGAAGGCGCTGGACCAGCACGTGGAGGCGCCGAAGCAAAGTTCCTTGTTCAACCGCTATCCGCTGGTGCTGGAAAACCGCAAGCTGCTGGCCTTCATCGTCGACAACTTCCGGCTGATGGCGATGGGCAAGATCAATGCCCACGAGCTGGAAGGCGTGCTGGACCAGGAGTTGGATGCGATCCATGAGCAGCTGAACCAACCGTCCAAATCCTTGCACAAGATCGCGGAGGCGATGCCCGGCTTCGGCATTCTGGCCGCGGTGCTGGGCATCGTGATGGCGATGAACACCGTCAGCCAGGGCGCCAGCGCCGGGGAGATCGCCAACAGCGTGGCGGCGGCGATGGTAGGCACCTTCATCGGCATTTTCTTCTGCTACGGCGTGCTGGACCCGCTGTCCAACGTGATGCATCAGCTGGTCAAGGAAGAGCTGTCCCATTTTGAATCGGTGAAGGTGGTGCTGACCACCCACGTTTCCGGCAAGCCGCCGCTGTTGGCGATCGACGCCGGCCGCCGGCTGGTGCAGTTGAACACCAAGCCCAGCTTTTCGCAGCTGGAGTCTTGGATCAATACGATGGAAGGGCTGGGTTAAGCGATGGCCGGCCTGAAGAACAAGGGCGATCATGAAGGCGCGGTGATCAAGAAGGTATCTCGCCGGCAATCCGATGAGGGGCATGGCGGTGCCTGGAAAGTGGCTTTCGCCGACTTCGTGCTGGCGCTGATGTGCCTGTTCCTGGTGTTATGGGTACTGGCGGCCCGCGACCAGGAAAATCTGCAGCAGTTGCTGACCACTTCCGGCGGCAGCCCGTTGTTGCAGGGCAATGGCCGGCAGATAGACCACATGGGCAACCCGCCTGGCACGCTGATCCCGCGCGATCCCATACCCGGGCAGGCCGGCAGCCAGGCGGCCAGCAAGTCGGCTCTGCGCGACAGCGACAAGCGCGCCAGCGAGCCGCCGGAGTTGCCGAGGAAGCGCTACGACAGCGAGGCGGATCTGCGCAAGTTGGCTGCGCAACTGGCGCAGATGAGCAAGGAGGCCGGGCTTTCCAGCAACTTGCAGACCGTGGTGACGCCGTATGGCCTGCGGGTGACGCTGCATGATACCGACCAGCAAGGCATGTTCGAGCGCGGCAGCGCCATCGTCGATCCGAAATTCCGCGGCTTGCTGCAGCAAATGGGCGCGATGCTGGGCGAGATAGACAACCGTCTGCTGTTGGTCGGCCACACCGATGCCGCGCAATATCATCGCGCGGGAGGGTTCGCCGCCATGTCAAATTGGTCATTGTCAAGCAATCGGGCAATGGCTGCCCGGGTGCACATGATGCAGGGCGGCTTGGCCGCCGATTCGGTGCTGCAAGTGGTCGGCATGGCCGAACGGGCGCCGTTGGACAAGCGGCATCCCCTGGCGGCCGCCAATCGCCGGATAGAGCTGCTGGTGCTGACTTCCGGCCAGGCCGAGGCGGTGGTGTCGATGTTCGGCGCGCCTGCGGAAACCAGCGGCGCCCCGCCAGGTGTTGCGTTAGCGCTACCAAATGCCGATGAATTACAAAAATTGAGATCAAATACCATCGGTATCAAGTAATTTGCTGTTAAAATTTGTTAAGCACAGAAAAAATTTTGTTTCAATAGATTTTTTCTGTGCTTTTTTCACATAAATTTTAACCAAAATATTTACAATTTCCCCACCTTTGATAACAATGTCGCCTGTATGAGTCATATCTCATACAGCAAACAATAATTAATGACTACAGCATTCTTTGGTGGTTTGGCGTGCTGATAAGTCGGGGACGTGTTACCGAGATGAATCAAGAGCAAGTAAGGCAGATGTTGCGGCAGACGCCGCTATTTGGTCATTTGGAAGACGACGAGGCGCTGGACCGGGTTCTGGAGTATTCGGAAACCGTGCGTTTGGCGAAGGGCGAATCCTGGTACGAGGAGGCAGACGAGTCCGATTCGGTAGGTTTGCTGCTGGGCGGCTGCATGCAGGTTTATGTGTCCGAGCCGGGCGGCAAGAAATATGTGCTGCAGATGCTCATGCCCGGCCAGTTGCTGGGCATGGAGTCGTTTGTGGACTGCGGCGAGCGCGGCAGCAATGCGGTGGCGGACGAGGACAGTGTGCTGCTGAGTTTTTCCCGCGAGGCGCTCAAGCGGTTTTTCGACAGCGAAGACGGTCTGCCCGGATGTGAGCAGGTGCGCGGCCACATCATGCGCTACCTGGTTTCGCTGGTGCGGCACATGACCATGCTGGCGCGCAATCTGGCGCTGCTGGACGTCTACGGCCGGGTGCGCATCCTGATCAATCAGATGCTGATCGAGCAGGATGGCGTGCTGATTCTGCGCAAGCAGTTGACCCAGCAGGAAATCGCCGACCAGATCGGCTCCTCGCGCGAGATGGTGGCGCGTATCCTGAAGGAGTTGATCTACGGCCATTACATCCGTTTGGAAAATCGGCGCATCATCGTCTTGAAGATGTTGCCGGAGAATTTCTGATCCGCCCCGGGAGGCCGCGCGACGTTGGTTGCGCGGCTTTTTTGTTTTCCCGGTTTAAGTTTGGCGGCGCGACGTCGCCTAGTAACGGTATCACACCCATATAGTCAGTAGGCAGATAGATGCAGATTTCCTCTCTTAGCACCTGGCGCGGCGACAAGGCGGCCGCAGGCAAGGCTGAGGCTCCGGTGGCGGGCGATGCGCCGCGGCCTGCCTCCAGGGCGCTCTCTCCGGCGGAGGCTCCGCTGGCGGCTTCGCTGCAGGCGATGCCGGAAATCGACCAGGCCAAGGTGGAGGCGGTCCGCGCAGCGCTGGCTCGCGGCGAGGTGCGTTTCGACGCGCAACGGCTGGCCGGGCTGATCGATCAATATCACGGCGGACGTTGATGGACACAAAGGCCTTGTATCGGCGGCTGTTCGCCACGATAGGCGGCGATTTGTCCGACTATCCCAAGCTTGTCGATCTGCTGGAAAGACAGTTCCGCGCCGCGCTGGGACATGATGCCGCCGGTTTGGAGGCGTGCGCGGCGGAGATATCCGGGTTGTGCGACAGGCTGGAGGGCAGCCGGCGCGAGCGCCAGGGGCTGGTCGACGCCTTGTTGCCGGCAGGCTCCGAGCGATCCGTGGATGCCGTGATCGGCGCTTTGCCGGCACCCTTGCGCGAGCAGGGCGATGCGCATGTGAGGCGGCTGCGCGGACTGATAGATGCTTGCCGCGAACGCAATTTGCGCAATGGCGAATTGCTGCAGGAGCGCAGGCAACTGTTGCTGCGGGTATTGGAAGGCGAGAGCGATGTTTACGCGGCGCAGTGACATGGATGGCGCGCCGGCTGCGGGCTGGGGGGCGAACAGAGTGGCTTTGCCGCTGGACTTGCCGTCCGACGGCGCTGGTTTTGCCGAACAATTCGCCGGCGTGCGCTCCGAAGTGGAGCGTTATATCGCCAATGGCGAGGCGGGCGCGGTTCCTGCCTTGTCTCCGGAGGCCTGGCGGGTTCGCCAGCAGCTGGGAGGGGGAGCGATCGATGCTGCCTTCGCGCCGAAAGACAAGCAGGCTTTCGTGGAGGAAATGCTGCCGCATGCGCAGGCTGCGGCGGCGCGCCTGGGCGTGGCGCCGGATGTCATTCTGGCGCATGCCGCGCTGGAGTCGGGTTGGGGGCGCAAGCCGCTGGTGCGCGGCGATGGAAGCAATAGCCACAATCTGTTCGGCATCAAGGCTGATTCGCGCTGGCGAGGCGACGCGGCGGCGGCGATGACTACCGAGTTCATTCATGGCCAGAAGCAGAGTCGGGTAGAGTCGTTTCGCGCGTATCCCGATTACCGGGCGGCGTTCGACGACTACGCGAACCTGCTGGCGTCGAATCCTCGCTACCGGGCGGCGTTGGGTGTGGGCGGCGACGCGGAGGCTTTCGCCTCGGCGTTGGCGCGGGGCGGCTATGCCACGGACCCGGACTACGCGTCCAAACTGGCGGGCGTGGCGCGGCTGTTTCGCCGGGGCGCGCGCTAGGTCCGGCTTGCGGCGGTGAGCCGCGGAGTGGTTGGCGCTGCGGCGCCAATTTCTATTTTGGTGTAATTTTGATAAATAAAAAGAAAAAAGCCGAAATCATAAGATTTCGGCTTTTTAACTGGTGGAGGTAAGCGGGATCGAACCGCTGACCTCTTGCATGCCATGCAAGCGCTCTCCCAGCTGAGCTATACCCCCAGTATGCTGGCGTCCCCACGGGGATTCGAACCCCGGTTGCCGCCGTGAAAGGGCAGTGTCCTAGGCCTCTAGACGATAGGGACTTACTTCTGAATTGTATTGTGGTGGAGGTAAGCGGGATCGAACCGCTGACCTCTTGCATGCCATGCAAGCGCTCTCCCAGCTGAGCTATACCCCCACATGAAACTATGGCGTCCCCACGGGGAGTCGAACCCCGGTTATCGCCGTGAAAGGGCGGTGTCCTAGGCCTCTAGACGATGGGGACTGAATTGTTGGTGGAGGTAAGCGGGATCGAACCGCTGACCTCTTGCATGCCATGCAAGCGCTCTCCCAGCTGAGCTATACCCCCACATATCCATCGATTTCGCTTTCGCGCCGACCGTTCGGTCTCGACAGGAGGCGAACTATACCTTGACCAATTTGGCCGTGCAAGCGGTTTGTGAAAATATTTTGGAAAAATGCAGGTTTTACCCGTTTTGATTGGCCGTTCCGTTGTTTGCGGCGCAATGGAAAGGCATTTTGGGTATTTTAATTGCTAAATGGAATAATAAAGTAAAATAATATTACTTAGTGTTCTAATTTTCGACTGATATGGTGTCTCAGTGGCTGGCCGATATTCCGGCTGGGATGCCGTATTTTGGAGAATCGAAAGTGAAGAAACTGAACGCAGCGTTCGCGCTGATTTTTGCCGCGGCCGGTGCCGTGGCTCATGCCGACGATCTGGCCGACATCCGCAAGGCCGGCGTGCTGAAGATCGGCACCGAGGGCACTTACGCGCCCTTCACCTATCATGACGCCGCGGGCGGCCTGACCGGCTTCGACGTGGAGATAGGCCAGGCGATCGCCGCCAAGCTGGGCGTCAAGCCGCAATTCGTCGAAGGCAAGTGGGACGGCCTGATCGCCGGCCTGGACGTCAAGCGCTACGACGTGGTGATCAACGAGGTGGCGATCACCGACGCGCGCAAGGTCAAATACGACTTCTCCGTTCCCTACATCGTCTCCAAGGCGGTGCTGATCGTCCGCGACGACAACCGCGACATCAAGCGTTTCGAGGACCTGAAGGGCCGCAAGTCGGCCAACACCCTGACCAGCAACTTCGGCAAGCTGGCGCAGCGCTACGGCGCCGAGATCGTTCCGACCCAGGGTTTCAATGAATCAGTCGCGTTGCTGGAGTCCGGCCGGGTGGAGACCACCATCAACGACAGCTTGTCCTTCCTGGACTTCAAGAAGAAGCAGCCCAAGTCCCGCCTGAAAGTGGCCGCCACCGAGGCTAACGGCGACGCGTCCGGCGTGCTGCTGCGCAAGGGCAACCCGGAGCTGAAGGCCGCCATCGACAAGGCGCTGGCCTCGATCAAGGCCGACGGCACCTATCAGAAGATTTCGCGCAAGTATTTCGGCGCGGACGTGTCGCGCTGAGTTGAGGAGCGGCAATGCCCCCGTGGTTGCAGTTGATGGCGGATTCGCTGCCGTCCCTTTTGTATGCAGGCCTGGTATTCACCGTGCCGCTGACGCTGTTGTCTTTCGCCGGCGGCCTGGCGCTGGGCCTGGCGGTGGCCTTGGTCCGGCTGTTCGGGCCGCGCCCGCTGGTTTTGCTGGTGCGCGGCTATTCCTGGCTGGTGCGCGGCACGCCGCTGCTGGTGCAGCTGTTCGTGATCTTTTACGGCTTGCCGCGGGTCGGCATCGTGTTCGATCCGTTCCCGGCGGCGCTGCTCGGCTTCGTGCTCAGCGTAGGCGCCTACACCTCGGAAGTAATACGCGCCGCGATTTCGTCGGTGCCGAAGGCTCAATGGGAGGCGGCGTATTCGCTGGGCATGAGCTGGTCGCAGGCGATGCGCCGCACCATCCTGCCGCAGGCGGGCAGGGTGGCGGTGCCGCCGCTGGCCAACTCCTTCATCTCGCTGGTGAAGGACACTTCGCTGGCGGCGGTGCTGACGGTGCCTGAAATGTTCCAGGCGGCGCAGCGCATCGCGGCCACCACTTACGAGCCGCTGCTGCTGTATCTGGAGACCGCGCTGATCTATCTGTTGTTGAGCACCGTATTGACCTGGCTGCAGGAACGGTTGGAAAAACGTTTTGACCGGCACGTGGCGCCGGTAGGGGTCGCGTCATGATCAAGCTGAGTCGTATCGTCAAATCCTTCGGCGGGCAGACCGTGCTGCATGATGTCGGCCTGGAGCTGGCCGAGGGCGGCGTCACTGCGCTGATCGGCCCGTCCGGCAGCGGCAAGAGCACGCTGCTGCGCTGCGCCAATCTGCTGGAGACGCCGGATGCCGGCGAGCTGCAGCTGGCCGGCGAGACCTTGCGTTTCGAACCCGGCAGGAAGTTGTCCCGCGACGCCATCCTGCGCGTGCGCCGCGTCACCGGCATGGTGTTCCAGAGCTTCCAGCTGTTTCCGCATCAGACCGTGCTGCAGAACGTGATGGAAGGACTGCTGACCGTGCAGCGCTGGCCGCGGGACAAGGCGGAGGCGCGGGCGCGCGAGTTGCTGGACAAGGTGGGCATGGCGCATAAGGCCGACGCCTGGCCGTCCACGCTGTCCGGCGGACAGCAGCAGCGGGTGGCGATCGCCCGCGCGCTGGCGCCGTCGCCGCAGCTCTTGCTGTGCGACGAGCCGACGTCGGCGCTGGACCCGGAGTTGGCCGCGGAAGTGGTGGCGGTGTTGCGCCAGCTGGCCGCCGACGGCGTCACCATGCTGATGGCCACGCACGATCTGCGTCTGGCTTCCAGCGTCGCCCGCGACGTGGTGTTTCTGGAAAACGGCCGCGTGGTCGAGGCGGGCTCCGCCGCGCAGATATTCGGCGCGCCGCGCGAGGCGCGCACGGCGGAGTATGTTTCCACGCTGACGGCGGGCGCCAGGGATCTGGTGCAGATTTGAGCTGTTGACGGTATGGATGAGCAAATTTTTATATTTCCCGGTGGGGCCGATAGGTAAAACGACCGTATCAACACAGGGAGAAGAAAATGCTCATCGGACATAGACTGCATCTTCCGGCAGGTTCGGCCGGCTCCGCGCAGCAGTCAGGCCGCGCGCAAGGCGCGGCGGAAAGCGGAAAGGTGGGGGATGCCGGCTTTGGGCTGGATCCACACCGCTTGCGCGAGGTGACTTTCATCGGCGCGGGCAGCAGCATCGCCTATCTCGCCAATGAAATGTCGGGCCGCTTCGAAGGGGGCGAGGACGATCAGCCGTTGCTGGGCAAGGTCAGCGTGATCGGCATCGAGGACGCGTGGTCGCCGTCGGTGCGCGGTCAAGGCTACATCAACCATCAGAGCGAAATCATCGGGCAGTGGGGCGAGCGCGCGCCGGCTTACGACCCCGGCTATGCCGATCGCGGCGAATTCGCCGCCGGCAATGGCCGGCAGATCGGCAGGCTGGAGTCGCTGGGCGCCGAGCGCCTGGAGGCGCAGGTGAAAGACATCAGCCGTCTCGACGACGGCTGCTTCCGCCTGACGCTGGACGACGGCAGAGTGCTGGATAGCCGCCAAGTCGTGCTGGGCGCGGGCGCGGGGCCGCATACCAGCATCTGGAATCAGGCCGCGCCGCAAACTGAGGCGGAAAAGCGCCTGGGCAATATTCGTCTGACCCAGCCGGAGGCCTTGCGCGGCAAGGTGATGGATCTGGACGAGTTCATGCGCGCCAGCGACGCGGATCCATCCCGTTTCGCCGGAAAAACCGTGGTGGTCCATGGGCCCAATGCCGGCATCGATGCAGTGGAGCGCGCGGGCGAGCTGGGCGCCAAGGTGGCTTGGTTTGTGCGCACCACCGCGCCAGTGCTGCTGGATGGCAATCAGCTGAAATTCGCGCCGGAGTTGGCTGGCACTGCGCTGCATAAAGTGGATGCCTTGGAGATCTCGCCGGCGGAGGCTGGCGGGATGAGTCTGAGCTATACCGCGCCGGGAGGCGGCGTATCGCAGGCTGCGCAACGCTTGCAGGCCGACTACTACGTCTACGCGCTGGGGCAGGACATCAACAAGCCGGGCAGCGCCGGCACCATGCTGGGTGAAATCGCATCGCAGCTGGAGCCGGTTTACGATTATGACCAGGTTTACAGCGACCAGCCTTTCCGCACCGTCCTCGGCCTGCAGAGTCGTGGCGCGAACAGCGATGGCGGCTTGGTTGTCGTCGGCGCCGCGGTGGCGCAACTGGCGGGCCGGGTGCAGCATACCTATCTGGATCATGCCGCCGAACGCATCCTGGGCCAATTGGACCGTTTGCCTGGAGCGGGGGGCGAGGCGTTGTCGAATATGCTGCTGGGAGGGGCGTCCGCGGCGGAAATCGAGGCCGGGCTGCTGGCCATGCGGCCGGAGGGCGGCGCGCGCGCGGATTGGGATGTGCTGGGCAGCCTGGTGAGGGATTTTCTCGCCGCCCGCGATTATTTCGCCAAGACAAGCTCCCGCGGCGTCGTGCGGGAAGTGGAAAACCAGGTGGGCGCCGAAGTGGCTTCCGTGGTAGTGTCGCCGCAGCTGGGCACGGTAAAGGCGGCATCCGCTGCCTTGTCCGGCCTGATGCCGGCCTATGTCGGCAATGGCGAGAATAATTTCACCAACGACAACCGCACCATGCTCCGGGCGGGTCTTGCCATGCGGCATCCTGATCTGGCCGAGAGCGATGCTTCGGGTTTCATTCAGGAGTCGATCGCCTTGCGGCGCCTGGATGGCCAGCGATTTGTCGAGCAGGTGGCAGAGGATATGCTGAAGAAGGATCTGCTGCCGATGCTGGAGCGTTTGACGTCTGAGAACTTGCCGGCTTTTCAGGCCAGGCTCGCGCGTTTGCGGCTGCCGGAGGATTTGTCGCGGCAGGCCGAGGCGGTGGCGGACGGGGCTGCGCGCGAAGCATTTGCCGATGCTCTGGGCGGCGCATTGCGCGAGCGTTTGGCCGAATCGGCCACGCCGGTCCGCGGCGTGCCGGCAGGGGTGAGGGAGGCTTACGAGGCCAGGCTGGCCGAGGCGGCCAAGAGCGGCGGCGGTGGCGCGTCTTTGGGCGGCTTGTGGCTGAGCCGGTCTTGATGGATGGAAAAGCCGGCCGAGGTCCGGCTTTTTTGCGCGGATGGGCGCTGGCGGGCAGTCTCGAATTCTCCGGCGGCCCGGATGGCGGAGCGCAATGAAAAAAGCCCGCGCGAGCGGGCTGGTTTCATTGTGAAGCAGTCGGTTGGTGGAGATAAGCGGGATCGAACCGCTGACCTCTTGCATGCCATGCAAGCGCTCTCCCAGCTGAGCTATACCCCCGTTGGTCCGTCGCTGCGTTCACAGTGCTGAGCATTCTATTCGCGTTTTTGTCGATTGTAAACACCTTGCGATGAAAAAAGTGAAAATTGCCGGGCAAGGCTTGTTGGAATGCTTTAGGACATAGTCGCATGTCGATGTCAGCGCGCGGGACGCTGCGGGGAGGCGTCGGGTATAATCGGCGGCCCGGATGCGCAGGAGGGCGCGATGTCGGTCGGCCATTACGAGAATTTCCCGGTGGGCTCCTTGTTGTTGCCGCGCCGGATGCGGCGCGCGGTGCACGCCATCTACCGTTTCGCCCGCTACGCGGACGACGTGGCCGACGAGGGCGACGCGGCCCCCGCCGAGCGCTTGGCCGAGCTGGATCGCATAGAGGCGGACCTGGACCGCATCGCGGCTGGCGAGCCGACGCGAATCGCGCTGATGGCCCCGCTTGCCGCGGCCGTCGCAGCGCATGCGTTGCCGCTGCAGCCGATGCGCGACTTGCTGTCCGCTTTCCGCCAGGATGTGGTCAAGACGCGCTACCAGAGCTTCGGCGAGCTGGTCGACTACTGCCGCCGTTCGGCCAATCCGGTGGGCAGGCTGATGCTGGCGTTGTACGGCGAGACCGATCCGCGCAGCCTGGCGCAGGCCGACGGCATCTGCACCGCCTTGCAACTGATCAACTTTTGGCAGGATGCGGCGGTGGATTGGGGCAAGGGCAGGGTTTACCTGCCGCAAGAGGATTTGGCGCGCTTCGGCGTGGATGAGGCGCAGATCGCAGCCGGCCGCGCCGACGCCAAGTGGCGGGCGCTGATGCTGTTCCAAGTGGAGCGGACGCGCAAGATGCTGCAGGCTGGCGCGCCGCTGGGAAGAACGCTGCGCGGCCGGCTGGGGTTGGAACTGAGGCTGATCGTGATGGGCGGCGACCGTATTTTGCACAAGCTGCACGCGTCAGGCGGCGACGTGTTCGGACAGCGGCCCGCGCTGGGCGCTGGCGATTGGATATATATGATGTGGCGGGCGTGCCGGGCCAAATGAGCCGGCGCGGCGCTGAAAACGAGCCTTTCCGCCAAGCGGGCGGGCGACAGCAGGGGAGAGGCGCGTGACGCCCGATCAGTATTGCGAGGACAAGGCCGCGGCCAGCGGCTCCAGCTTCTATCACAGTTTCCGTTTTCTGCCGGAAGAGCGGCGGCGCGCGATCACCGCGCTATACGCGTTTTGCCGCGAGGTGGACGACGCTGTGGATGAATGCCATGACCTGGGAGTGGCCCAGGCCAAGCTGGCCTGGTGGCGCGGCCAAGTGCAGCGCGCCTATCGCGGGGAGGCCGATCACCCGGTGATGCAGGCGCTGTTGCCGCATTTGCCGGCGTTTCAGCTGCCGCAATCGGAGCTGGAGGAGATCGTCGATGGCATGGAGATGGATCTGGGCATGGTCCGCTACCAGCGCTTCCAGGATTTGCTGCTGTATTGCCACCGGGCGGCCGGCGTGGTGGGCAAACTGGCGGCGCGCATCTTCGGCTACACCGACGAGCGCACGCTGGAGTACGCGCACGAGTTGGGCATCGCCTTCCAGCTGACCAACATCATCCGCGATGTGGGCGAAGACGCCCGCCGCGATCGCATTTACCTGCCGATGGACGAGCTGCAGCGTTTCAACTGCCCGGCGATGGACATTCTCCATTACGAGGAAAGCGACGCCTTCAAGGGGTTGATGGCGTTCCAGATCGAGCGCGCGCACGAGCATTACCGCAAAGCCTGGGAGCTGCTGCCGGCGGCGGACCGCAAATCGCAGCGTCCGGGGCTCCTGATGGCGGCCATCTACCGCGCCACGCTGCGGGAAATCCAGCAGGATGGTCCGGCCAAGGTGCTGAACCAGCGCCTGTCGCTGGGAACCGGCCGCAAGCTGTGGCTGGCCTGGAAAACCTGGACTTTCGGCTACAAGCCGTGAGACCCAGGGTGGCGGTGGTGGGCGCCGGCTGGGCCGGGCTCGCCGCGGCGGTGGAACTGGCGGAGCATGCCGATGTCACCGTCTATGAGGCCGGGCGCGAACCCGGCGGCCGCGCGCGTTGCAGCGGGCGCGGAGAGAGCAGGTTTGACAATGGTCAGCACATCCTGCTCGGCGCGTATGCAGAATGCCTGCGCCTGATGCGGATTGTCGGCGCCGATCCCGATCAACTGTTGTTGCGCAGGCCGCTGCAATGGCGGCGGGAGGGGGGCTTGAGCCTGGATTGCCCCCGGCTGCCGGCGCCGCTGCACCTGGCGGCTGGCTTGCTGGCGGCGCGGGGGCTCGGATGGCGAGACAAGTGGCGGCTGGCGCGCGCGCTGGACGGCTTGCGGCGCGCAGGCTATCGGTTGGCGCGCGATTGCAGCGTGGCCGAGTGGTTGGCGGAGCAAGGCCAGAGCCGCAGGCTGCGCGACGACTTCTGGCGGCCCATGGCCCTGTCCGCGCTGAATACGCCGCCGGAGTCGGCGTCGATGCGGGTGTTGGCTGCGACCTTGCGCGACAGCCTGGGCGGTCGGCGCGAGGACAGCGATTTGTTGTTGCCGGCGGCAGGCCTGTCCGCGTTGTTTCCCGAGCCGGCCTGGCGCTGGCTGTCGGAAAGGGGCGCCCGGCTGCGAGCCGGCTGCCGCGCGGGGCGGATTGTTTCGCGCGAGGACGGGCCGAAGGTGGACGATGAAGGGTATGATGCGGTGATAAGCGCCGTCGCGCCCTACCATGCGGCGGAATTGCTGGACGCGCCGGACTTGAAGCCGGCGCTGGCGGCGTTCCGTTATTGGCCGATCGCCACAGTCTACTTGCGCTTCGACGTTTCGCCGCGGCTGCCCGCGCCCATGCTGGGCGTCAGCGGCGGCGGCATGGATTGGCTGTTCGATCGCGAGGCGCTGGCCGGCGAGGCCGGTCTGGTGGCGGCGGTGCTCAGCGCGCCGACGGAGTTGCCGGACGCCGGAGAGTTGGCGGCGCGGGCGCTGGCGGACGCGCGCCGCGTCGCGCCGCATTTGCCCGATCCCGTTCAGCGGCGGGTGGTTGTGGAAAAACGCGCGACTTTCGCCAGCGAGGTCGGCCTGGACAGGCCGGCGGCGCGTTCGGCGCTCAAAGGGATTTATCTGGCCGGGGATTGGACGCACCCCGAGTACCCGGCCACGCTGGAGGGCGCGGCGCGCAGCGGCGCGGCCGCGGCCGCGGCGGTATTGCAAGACTTAGGAATAGAACCATGACGATGAAGACCGAGTTTGCTCAAGACGCGCTGGCAGGGCGCGTGATCCTGATCACCGGCGCCTCCCAGGGCATAGGCCGGGAAACCGCGCTGACCTTCGCCCGCCACGGCGCCACTGTTGTGTTGCTGTCGCGCAGCGTCAAGGGGCTGGAGAAGGTCTACGATGAAATCGTGGCGGCCGGCGGGCCGGAGCCGGCGGCGGTGCCGCTGGATTTGTTGAATGCGGGCGAGAATGAATTCAACCAGCTGGCGCTGACCATCAAACGCGAGTTCGATCGTCTGGACGGCATCGTTCACTGCGCCTCGCATTTTTACGCGCTGTCGCCGTTGACCAATCAGACCATCGAAGAATGGATGAACCAGTACCGGATCAATACCGTGGCGCCGTTCGCGCTGACCCGCGCCTGCCTGCCGCTGCTGAAGGACGCGCCGGACGCGTCGGTGCTGTTCGTCGGCGAGCATCACGCGTTGCATCCGACGGCCTACTGGGGCGGTTTCGGCGCGTCCAACGCCGGGCTGCCGTACCTGACCAAGGTGGCGGCGGACGAGTGGGAGATGTTCCCCCATCTGCGCGTCAACCTGTTGTTGCCGGGAGCGGTCAATTCGCCGCAACGCAACCGCACCCATCCGGGCGAGGACAAGAGCGAGCGCGGCGACTTGGCCGACTTGATGCCGCATTTCCTGTACTGGCTGGGCGAAGACAGCCGCGGCCGCAGCGGGGAAGTGCTGGAGCTGGACCTGCGCAAGCCGCGCGGCTGAAACCGGGAGAGGGCATGAAGAGACTGCTGCTGTTGGCCTGCGCGCTGTTGCTGGGCGGCTGCAATTACGTGAACAGCGTGACCGGGCTGAGCAAGGATTCCGACAAGGCGATAGGCGCCGCCTGCCGCCAGACAGGGCGTTCACTGGAGGCGTGCTACCAGCGCAACCCGAATGCCGACAAGGCCTTCATTTACGCCGGCTGGCGCGAGATGAACGAGTACATGGCGAAGAACAAGCTGGACACGATGGAGCCCTTGCCGGAGGCCGCGCCGGCGGCTTCCGCGCCGGCTCCGGCCATGGCGGGCAAGCATGCCGCCAGCGGCGCCTCTTCGTCGGCGAAGCAAGCCGGCATGCCGGATCTGATGAGCAGCGAGGACGCGGACCGGGCCGCCAAGAACGATCCGCAGGTGGAGGCCGTGCTGAAGGCGATACGGAGCGGCCAGCATAGCAAGAGCAGTTCCGCGCCGCCGGCAGGCGAGGACCAGAAGCGCCTGCTCAACATCATCCAGGAACTGAACAAGTCCGACTCGGGCCACAACCCGGGCTGAGGCGTTTTTTGACTGCCGCTTCGCCGCTGTCCTGTTATCCTTCCGCATTCGCTTTTTCCCGACTCATCCCCTGATGGCCAAGAACAAAACCGTATTCAGCTGCACCGAGTGCGGCGGACAGTCGCCCAAATGGCAGGGCCAATGCCCGCATTGCAACGCCTGGAACACGCTGGTGGAGGCGGTGGCCGCGCCGGCGGCGGCCGGCCCGCGCTTCCAGTCCTGGGCGGCTAACGTCACCAAGGTGCAGAAGCTGTCCGAGGTGCAGACCGAGGAAACCCCGCGCGATCCGTCCGGCATCGACGAGCTGGACCGCGTGCTGGGCGGCGGCATCGTCCGCGGCGCGGTGGTGCTGATCGGCGGCGACCCCGGCATCGGTAAGTCCACGCTGCTGTTGCAGGCGCTGTCGCAGATCGGGCAAAACCGCAAGGTATTGTATGTGTCCGGCGAGGAATCGGCGCAGCAGATCGCGCTGCGCGCCTCGAGGCTGGCGCTGGATACCAGCAACGTCGACCTGCTGGCCGAGATCTGCATCGAGAACATCCTGGCCACGCTGAAACGCGAGCAGCCGGACGTGGTGGTGATCGACTCGATCCAGACCCTGTACACCGAGCAGGTGACTTCGGCGCCGGGCTCGGTGTCGCAGGTGCGCGAGTGCGCGGCGCAACTGACGCGGATGGCCAAGCAGAGCGGCATCACCGTGCTGCTGGTCGGCCACGTCACCAAGGAAGGCTCGCTGGCCGGCCCGCGCGTGCTGGAGCACATGGTGGACACCGTGCTGTATTTCGAGGGCGACTCCCATTCCAGCTACCGGATGATACGCGCGATCAAGAACCGCTTCGGCGCGGTCAACGAGCTGGGCGTGTTCGCGATGACCGATCGCGGCCTGAAGGGCGTGTCCAATCCATCTGCCATTTTCCTGTCTTCCTATCGAGACGACGTCGCCGGCTCCTGCGTGCTGGTGACGCAGGAAGGCACGCGGCCGCTGCTGGTGGAGATCCAGGCGCTGGTGGATGACTGCCACGGCTTCCAGCCCAAGCGCCTTACCGTCGGCCTGGAGCAGAACCGGCTGGCGATGCTGCTGGCGGTGCTGCATCGCCACGGCGGCGTGGCCTGCTTCGACCAGGACGTGTTCCTCAACGCGGTGGGCGGCGTCAAGATCAACGAACCGGCGGCCGACCTGGCCATCATCCTGGCCATGGTTTCGTCCTTGCGCAACAAGGCGCTGCCGGAGAAACTGGTGGTGTTCGGCGAGGTGGGCCTGGCTGGCGAGGTGCGGCCGGTGACGCGCGGGCAGGAACGGTTGAAGGAAGCCGCCAAACTCGGCTTCACCCGCGCCATCGTGCCTTCCGCCAACAAGCCGCGGCAGGAAATAGAAGGCCTGAAGGTATTGGCCGTGGACCGCCTGGACCAGGCGGTGGAATATTGCAGGGAGTAGGCGCATGGTCGATCCGCAGGCGATAGAACAGGAACGCCCCTACTTGCTGCGCTACGCGCTGGCGCAATTGCGCGAACGCGACGCGGCCGAGGAGGCGGTGCAGGAAACGCTGCTGGCGGCGCTGGAATCCAAGGACAATTTCTCCGGCAAGTCCACGCTGCGCACCTGGCTCACGTCCATCTTGCGTTTCAAGCTGATCGACGCCTTGCGCCGCAAGGGCAAGGAAAAGCTGTTCGAGTCGCTGGACGATGAGTGCGACGACGGCGATTTCGACGGCTTGTTCACTCGGGACGGCCACTGGCGCGAGCCGGTGCGCGCCTGGAGCGGGCCGGAGGGGCAGCTGATCTCGCGACAGTTCTGGGAGGTGTTCGAGGAGTGTTCCAAAGTGATGCCGCGCCGCACCGCGATGGTGTTCGCGATGCGGGAAGTGATGGGCATGGAGATCGCCGAGATCTGTAACAATCTCGAAATCACCGCGACCAACTGTTCAGTGCTGTTGTATCGCGCGCGGATGAGCCTGCGCGAGTGTTTTTCCATACGCTGGAGCCGGGAGGGCGAGCGATGAAGCTGAATTGCCGCGCGGCCAGCCGGCTGATATCGGCCGGGCTGGACCGGCCGCTTAGCGCGACGGAGCATGTGAGGCTCCGCATGCATTTGTTCCTGTGCGGCAATTGCCGACAATTCTCGCAACAGCTGGGCGCCTTGCGCGAAGCGGCGCGGCGCGCGGGACAGGGGGAGGATGGCTCGACTGGGGAGTAATGTCCTTGGCATCATTTCCGTCGCTGGCGACACTGGGCCTTTCTCCTTGGGGAAAGGCCTTTTTCATGTTCGCCGTTGCCGTTCTCGATGCCTTGCTGCGAACTCATGACGATCGCCCGGACGAGGCGATCGCGCGATTGCCCGGCTTGTTCGCCTCTCCGGATCTTTCCGCCGCCGCGCTCTCTCGGGCGGCGTGGCTGGCCAACCATCTCTTGGGCGAGAAAAAAGGGGATTGGCGCGGCGCCTGGGTTTTGCTCAAAAAACTGCCTCTGGTCGAGGCTGGAGCGGCAATGGCTGCGCCATTGCGTGGTGGCCGCCACCCGCGCTGGGGGAATCGTTCGCCGACGATCTGCGGCCGTGGTTCGACGACTGCGAGCGGCGGGCAAAAAAAGAGCCGGCGGGGCCGGCTCGTGAAACTACAAAGGTAGAGTAGAGAAAAAGTTTGCCGAAACAGGCGCGTCAACGTTTGCGCTTGAGCGGCTTGTCGCCGCCGCTGCGCTGAGGGCAGACGGCGCAAGGTTGTTCGCACATGCCGGCGCCGGTCAGCGATTGCTTGAGCGCGCATACCGAACGCCGACAGGCGATGAAGCGGATTTGCTGTTCGGCGGCCAGCTCTCGGAAATGGCGCATCACGTTGTGGCCGAGGAAGTCGGTGAACAGGATCAGCAGGTCGGTGCCCGCCGGCAGGCGATCCACCTTGCGCTGGTGCGAGCTGTTGCGTCCGCTTAGGTGGCGGTGAATGGTGATGCCGTAGTTTTGCAGCACGTCGGGGATGTTGCCCAGGGTATCGGCTCCAACCAGCATGGCATTCATCGTCTAGCTCCTGTGTGAGTTTTTAGAAATGATAATAATTATCATTTGCAGAGTCAATCGCGTTTTTCAAGATTTTTTTCTTCAGTTGCAAGCCGCGCGGGGCATGCCGGGGGGCTGGTCAACGCTTGAGAATTTCCGCAAACGATTGGCGGACAATGGTTTTTCAGGGGTTTTTTCAAGCTGTGCTCTTGGCGGTCGCCTATTTTGTAATGAGCGGTTTTGCCCTTAGTGCCAGTGTGCCTTGGATGAGGGGAAGGAAATGAGAGAGAGGCTTGCAAAGATCTGGATTTGCTGCGCTTTGTCATGGCTGGCGGTTTCCGGGCCGGGGGCGGCAGGCGCCGACGCGTGGAGCCGCTCGCGGCAGTCCGGCGAGCTGGTGATCGGCCTGGAGGGGACGTTCCCGCCGTACAGCCTGTGGAAGGATGGGCAGTTGCAAGGTTTCGAGGTGGACTTCGGGCGAGCGCTGGCCAAGCAGATGGGACTGAAGGCGCGCTTCCTGCCAACGGTATGGGATCACATGCTGGACAACCTGGCTTCGGATCGGCTGGACGCGGTGATCAATCAGGTGGTAGCCACGCCGGAGCGCGCCACGCGCTTTGATTTTTCCATTCCCTACACCTATTCGGGCTTGCAACTGGTGGTGCGCAAGGCGGACTTGGCGCGTTTTCGCGGCGCGGCGGATCTCGCCGGCGCCCATGTCGGCGTCAGCGCGGGCACCAATTACGAGCAATGGCTGCGCGAAAACGCGCCGCAAGCCCACATCCACCTGTATCCCGACGACCCCACTAAGTACGATGGCTTGCGCCGCGGCGAGGTGAGCGCCATCGTGATCAATCGCCTGGCGGCGTTCAATTTGAGCCTGCAATCGCACGGCGAACTGGCGCCGGCCGGGCGCATGCTGGCGCGGGAGGACGCCTGCGTGGTGCTGCGCAAGGGCAATGCCAAGCTATTGGCCGCGGTCAATCGGGCGATTGGGCATTTGCAGCGCGACGGCACCCTGCAGGCGCTGTCGCGCAAGTGGTTCATGGCCGACATCGTCAGCCGGCCGAAGTAGGCGCTGTCAGCCGTAGACGTCCAGCTGGCTGATCATGCCGGCCTGTCCGTCCTCTTTCACGAACACGCCGGCGCGCCGCATTTGCGCCAGCGGATCGGCGTCGCCTGGATTGGCGCCCAGCGTCAACGGCGCGTCGACGCTGGGCAGCAGGATGGCGCCGATGCCGACATCCTTCAGCGAACTCAGCTGGTCCTTGCCGCCGCTATCGCGGCCGGTCCATATTTTCAATTGGGCGAAGGCCGGGTCGCTCTCGTCGATCGCGCCGTCGCGGTTGTCGTCCAGCTTGGCGAGATCGGCGAAGCCGTCGCCCGACTGCGGGCCGAACAGCTCTCCGCCGTCGTTGATCTTGCCGTCTCCGTTTTTGTCCAACGCCAGCCAGCCGCCCTGGCTGGAGAAGGGCAGATCGACCATCTGGCTGTTGCCCTGCAGATCGAAGCTGACGCTGGCGCCGCTCAGGCCGCCGGCGCCGTCGCCCAGGTTCACCATCAGCGGGTCGCTGCTTTTCTTGCCGCCGGACTGGAAGCTTTGGCTGCTGTGGAATTGGTAGCTGCTTTGCATCTGCACGCTCAGTGAGAACTGCAGCTGCTTGCCATCCTGTGTGGTGATCTGGCCATTGGCGGAGAAGGTCAGCTGTTGCTGCTCCTGATAGTCGATGTCTTGGCGCGCGCTGACTTGCGGCGGCGCGGAGTCTGGCGGCGGCGGGGTGTCCTGGGGGGAGGGCTGGAAGCGCCACAGCTTGAAATGGATGCCGAAAGCTTTTTCCAGTATCGCGGCGATCAGATTGTAGGCGGCGTCCTTGTCCGAGCCCAACTGGTCCAGCAGACTGTTTTGAGCGGCTTCGCTGCTGAGGCTGACACTGTCTGTTGGCGAAGAAGGGGGCGGACGGGATGCCTGGTCCACGGTGACGCTTTGCTTGATGGTGAGGGATTGGCTCTGGCTGAAGCTGCTGCCGAGATTGACGGTGGCGGAGGCGATTTTCATGGCGGCGTCCCTGAAGGCGTACTCCCACGCTATCGGCTCGCCGCCGCCTGACTTGATGCCGCGTCCCTCCGTATTGCCAATGGTTCCAAAGCCTGCGCCGGAGGTTATAAGTCTTTGCCGGAGCGCCAGATCGACCAGACCAGCCACACGCTGTTGAACAGCGCCAGCATGAAGCCTACGAAGCCGAAGAAGGGCAGGCCGAACAGCTTGGGTCCGGCGTTTACCGTCATCACGATGGAGGAGCCTATGATCAGGCAGCCGGTGACGATGCCCATGGTCAGCCGGTTGCTGCTGCGGTCCAGCTGTTTGCCGAAATTGTCCAGCCGCTGCAGGTCCAGGTTGACGCGGAATTTGCCGTGGCGCATGTCGCGGCCGACCCGAACCAGGTCGCGCGGCAGGCCGGAGATCATCTCAAGCCCTTCGGACAGCGATTGCCGGCCCCGCTTGAGCAGCGCCGCCGGGTGATAGCGGGCGACGATCAGCTCCTTGACGAAGGGGGTGATGTGCGCCACCAGCTGGAATTCCGGGTTCAACTGCCGGCCCAGCCCCTCCAGCGTCACCAGCGCCTTGAACAGCATGGCCATGTCCGGGGGCAGCACGATGCCGTGGTTGCGGATCAGCGCCATGATGTCGGCGATCAACTGGCTGATGTTCAGTCCTTTCAGCGGCACGTGCTCGTACTGGAACATGAACTCGCCCACCTCGTCGGCGAATTTCTGCATGTCCACCGGGGTGTTGCCGGTCCACTCTATCAGCACGTCGATGATGCCGTGCTCGTTGTGCTCGGCCACCGCGGACAGCAGGTCGACGATCTCGTCCCGCCGAACGTGGCTGATGCGGCCCACCATGCCGAAGTCGATGAAGGCGATCCGGTGCTCGGACAGGAAGAACACATTGCCGGGGTGCGGATCAGCATGGAAAAAGCCGTTGATCAGTATCATCTTCAGCACCGCGTCCGCGCCCCGCTGGGCCAGCAGCACCGGGTCCAGGCCGCTGTCGCGCAGCCGGGCCAGGTCGCTGGCCGGCACGCCGTCCACATAGCTTTGCACATTGACCGCGGCGTTGGTGTAGGCCCAGTGCACCTGAGGCACCGTGACGAAGGGATCGTCGGTGAAGTCCTTGGCGAAGCGCTCCATATTGCGCGCTTCTATCGCCAGATCCAGCTCGCGTCTGAGCGAGCGCGAGAATTGGGCGACGATGCCGGACGGCTGGTAGCGGCGCAACTCCGGAAACTCCAGCTCCAGCAGGTGGGCGAGGTGGGCCAGGATGCGCAGGTCGGCCTCCACCTTTTCCGCAATGCCGGGACGGCGCAGCTTCACCGCCACTTCGCTGCCATCTTTCAGCCTGGCGCGGTGAACCTGAGCGATGGAGGCGGAGCCTATCGGCCGCATGTCGAACTCGGCGAACAGCTCGCCGGGTTCGCTTCCCAACGCCTCTTTCACCAGGCGGCGCACCGCTTCCGCCGGCACCGGCGGCACGCGATTCTGCAGTTTCTCGAACTCTTCTATCCAGTCCGGAGGAAACACGTCCACCCGCGTGGACAGGATCTGGCCCAGCTTAATGAACGTGGGGCCCAGTTCTTCAAAGGCCAGCCGAACCCGCACCGCTGTCGGCTGGCCGGATTCGTTTTCCGGCAGCGACAGGTTCAGCCATTCGCCGGCCTTTTCCATCGCGCGCGGCAATTTCAGCCGCTGGGCGAACTCTCCCAGGCCATGACGGATCAAAATTCCGCTGATTTCTCTTAATCGCGGTAAGTCCCGCATTGCAATCAAGGTTTCCCGAATCATGTGCTTTTCGCCGTCCCGCTTGGCTTTACACTACCGGTCCCGTCCGATAGAGTGCGGCCTATGAAATTGCAACTCCGCTTATCAGCGCTGGCGCTGGCGGGCTTCATGGTTTTTGCCCAAGCCGCGCCGGACAAGGCCACACCGGACAAGGCCCCGACCGAGGGGAAGGCCGCCGCAGACAGCCCGGCGGCCGACAAATCGGATGACCCCATATCCAAGTACGCCGCTCCGCAAGAGGATGCGGTGGGCGACCTGCTTTTGCAAGCGATGAGCCTGTTGGGCGTCGCCTATCGATTTGGCGGCAACTCTCCCGACGACGGACTGGATTGCAGCGGCTTCATCCGTTACGTGTTCCAGAAGTCGCTGCGGGTGAACCTGCCGCGCACCGCGGCCGGGATGGCCAAGGTGGGCAAATCGGTCGGCCGCGGCGAACTGATGCCGGGAGACCTGGTGTTCTTCAATACCCGCGGCTTCAATTACTCCCATGTCGGCATCTACATGGGCAACAACAAATTCATCCACGCGCCGCGAACGGGCAAGAACATTGAAGTGTCGAACCTGTCGCAGAGCTACTGGACGGCGCGTTACAATGGCGCGCGCAGGGTCAATCGTAGCACCGCAGGGCAGGCGGCCGATACATCCGATGACGTCAGCGTGAAATCCGCTGCCAAGTCGTCGGCGGCACCCGAAGCGGCGAAGTGCCGAAAAGGCAAGAAATGCAAGCCCGCGCCATCGGCTGCCAAAGGCAAGAAGGGCGCCAAGGCGGAAAAGGCGGCGAAGTCAGCAGGCAAGAAGAAAAAGGGCCGGCACTGAGCGGCGCGGTCCGGAAACGATGCCCGCTTCGCGCGGGCATCGTGTTTTCAGGAACAGGAATATGGCATTGAAAATCGAAATACCGGTTTGGCGAGATCCGGAAGGCAATATCGTCGCCTGCGTGGAGAAACTAAAGGTGATGCGCGAGAACCTTGAGGAAATCGCCCAGTTGGCCCAGGACGCGTTCGAGGACGCGGTGCTGATGGGCTGCGAGGAGACGCAGGTGCGCGATTTCCTGGTCGCGATGATGCAAAGCCTGGAAAATCCCTACCGACCTGAGTGAGAAAAGCGGAACATGCCATTTGAAGCCTTTATCGGGCTGCGCTACCTGCGGGCCAAGCGCCGCAACGGATTCATCTCTTTCATTTCCTCGATTTCCATCGTCGGCATCGCCTTGGGCGTGGCCGCGCTGATCATCGTGCTGTCGGTGATGAACGGTTTCCAGAAGGAGATCCGCGGCCGCATCCTCAGCGTGGCCTCGCATCTGGAAGTCAGCGGCTACGACGGCCGCCTGACCGGCTGGCGCGACGCGCAGGCCATGCTGTCCAAGCAGCCGCATGTGCAGGCGGCCGCGCCCTTCGTCAGCAGCCAGGGCCTGTTCGTCGCCTACGGCAACGTGCGGGGCGGTCTGGTGCGCGGCATCGATCCCGCGCTGGAGAACAAGGTGGTGGACGTAGGCCGCCACATGGTGTCCGGCAAGCTGGAAGACCTGAAGCCGGGCAGCTTCGGCATGGCGCTGGGCGTCGAATTGGCGCGCCAGCTGGGCGTCGGCGTCGGCGACAAGGTGACGCTGATGACGCCGCAGGGCAACATCACCCCAGCCGGCATGGTGCCGCGCTCCAAGCAATTCACCGTGGTGGGCGTGTTCAAGGTGGACATGTTCGAATTCGACGCCTCGCTGGCCATGGTCAACCTGCGCGACGCCCAGGTGCTGGAGCGGATGGGCGACGCGGTCAGCGGCGTGCGGCTGAAGCTGGACGATCCGATGCTGGCGCCGCAACTGAAGGCTGAGCTGCGGCCGCGGCTGCCGCAACTGCTGGTGACCGACTGGACCGACACCAACGCCAACTATTTCCGCGCGGTGCAGATCGAGAAGCGGATGATGACCATCATCCTGACCCTGATCGTCGCGGTGGCCGCTTTCAACCTGGTGTCCACGCTGGTGATGGTGGTGACAGACAAGCAGGCGGACATCGCCATCCTGCGCACGCTGGGCGCGTCGCCTGGCAGCATCATGAAGATCTTCGTGATCCAGGGCGCGGTGGCCGGGGTGCTGGGCACGTTGGCCGGCGTGGTCGGCGGAGTGGCGGTCGCGCTGAACCTGGACGTGATCGTGCCGGTGATCGAACGCATCATCGGCAGCAAGATCCTGTCCAGCGACGTCTATATGATCGACTATCTGCCGTCCGACGTGCAGTGGGGCGATGTGTCCACCATCACCATCATTTCGCTGTTGCTGGCGCTGTTCGCCACGCTGTATCCCAGCTGGCGCGCCGCGCGTACCCAACCGGCGGAGGCGCTGCGCTATGAATAAGGTACTGAGCTGCCGCGGGCTGGGCAAACGCTACCAAGAGGGCAAGCTGGCGCTGGACGTGCTGTCCGGCATCGATCTGGAAGTGAGCAAGGGCGAACACCTGGCCATCGTCGGCGCGTCCGGCTCCGGCAAGAGCACGCTGCTGCACCTGTTGGGCGGGCTGGATTCGCCCAGCTCCGGCAGCGTGGAGGTGCTGGGCAAGGACCTGTCCAAGCTGTCCGAAACAGAGCGCGGCCGCCTGCGCAACGAATCGATGGGTTTCGTCTACCAGTTCCATCACCTGTTGCCGGAATTCACCGCGCAGGAAAACGTGATGATGCCGCTGCTGATCCGCCGCATGGACAAGGCCGAGGCCGCGCGCCGCGCAACCGAGATGCTGGAGAAAGTGGGGCTGGGCAAGCGGCTGCCGCACAAGCCGGGCGAACTGTCCGGCGGCGAGAGGCAGCGCGCCGCCATCGCCCGCGCGCTGGTGACGCAACCGGCCTGCTTGTTGGCGGACGAGCCGACCGGCAACCTGGACGCGCAGACGGCCCGCCAGGTATTCGAGCTGATGCTGGAGTTGAACCGCACGCTGGGCACCAGCCTGATCATCGTCACCCACGATCTGGAACTGGCCGGCCGCACCCAACGGGTGTTGCGGCTGAACGAAGGCCGGCTGGCCGGGTCGGATACCGTTTCTGCCTGACGGCGGCTTGCCGCCGCGTTTTGACCAAGGAGTCGGACATTGCTGTTCATCCGCAAGGAAATGGATTTTTTCGCGCTGCTTGACGCGCTGCAGACCAAGAATGGCCTGATCGAGCTGGCGTTGGGCTTCATGTGCGTGCTGGCGGCCTACGCGCTGGCGCGCCGGCTGTATGGCCACTGGTTCGCCGAACATCCGGAACGCTACGACCGTTTTCTGCCCTATACCGGCTTCCGGCTGGTGCTGCCGGTATCGGCCCAGGTGCTGGTGGTGCTGGTCAGCCTGGCCTGGGGCCGGCTGGAGCACGCGCCCATGCTGGTGCTGCATATTCTGAGCGCGCTCTTGTTCTGGCTGGCGGTGATCCGGCTGTGCACGGCGGTGGTGCGCCAGGCCTTTCCGCATAGCCGCTTCGAGCGGCATTCCGAGCACTTCCTGGCCACCGTGCTGTGGCTGGGCTTCGTCAGCTGGACCATAGGCTTCGACGTGGCTGTGATGGATTGGCTGGAGTCGATCAGCTTCTCGATCGGCAAGACCAAGCTGGACTTGTTGACCATCATCAATGGCCTGTTGTGGGTGACGGTGATCGTGGTGGTGGCGCTGTGGGCCAGCCGTGTGATCGAAGCCCGCATCATGAAGCTCAAGCATCTTGATTCCAATCTGCGCATCGTGTTCGCCAAGCTGACCCGCACCGCGCTGGTGGTGGTGGCAGTGCTGATCGCGCTGCCGGTGGTGGGCATCGACCTGACCGTGCTGTCGGTGTTCGGCGGCGCGGTCGGTATCGGCCTGGGCTTCGGCCTGCAGAAGATCGCCAGCAACTTCGTGTCCGGCTTCATCATTCTGCTGGATCGATCCATCCGCATCGGCGACCGGCTGATGGTGGACAACCGGATCGGCTACGTCACCAAAATGACTTCGCGCTACGTGGTGCTGAAGGCCGCAGACGGCACCGAGGCCTTGATTCCGAACGACGCGCTGATGTCCAACACTGTGATCAACCAGTCCTACTCCGACAAGAACATGTGGACCAGCCTGCCGGTGCAAGTAGCGTACGGCACCGATCTGGAACTGGCCATCGAACTGCTGAAGCAGGCGGCGGATCACCCGCGGGTATTGAAGGACCCAGGGGCCAACGCCTTCGTCACCCTGTTTGCCGATAGCGGCATCAACATGGAACTGGGCTTCTGGGTGGCGGACCCGGAAAACGGCTTCATGGGGTTGAAGTCGGACATCAACCTGGCGATCTGGCGCTTGTTCAAGCAGCATAATATCGACATCCCGTTCCCGCAGCGGGAAGTGCGCATCATCGGCGACAAGCCGGCCCAAGGCTGAGGAGGCGGCATGAGCGCGAAACGGCTGGCCATCATTGACGACGACGAGGCGGTCAGGCAGTCGCTGGTGTGGCTGCTGGACGGACAGGGTTACCGCGCGGACGGTTTCGACAGCGGCGAAGCCTTTCTGGCCGACGCGGGCGCGGCCGAATACAATGGCATCGTGCTGGATTTGAGGTTGTCCGGCATCAGCGGCATCGTGTTGCTGGAGAAGCTGGCGCATTGGCCGTACTGCCCGCCGGTGATCATGTTGACTGCCCACGGCGACGTGCCGCACGCGGTGGCGGCGCTGAAGCTTGGCGCGCTCGACTTCATCGAGAAGCCTTTCGACGACGTGCATCTGCTGGAGCGCGCGGCGGCGGCGGTGGCGCTGGACGAGCAGAACCGCTTGCGGCACAGCCTGCAGCGCAAGGTGTCGGCGGCGCTGGCGCTGTTGACCGAACGCGAGCGCGAGGTGATGCAGCTGATCCTGGCCGGCAAGCTGAACAAGCAGATCGCCGAGGAGTTGTGCATCAGCATGAAGACGGTGGAAGTGCACCGTTCGCGGGTGTTCGAGAAAATGGGCGTCAAATCCGCGGTGGAACTGGCCGGCATGCTGGCCGCGCCCGGCGCGCAGGGAGGCAAGGTCTAGATGGGCAGCAAGCAGCCGGTGTCGGTGCTGGTGGTGATCCATAGTCGAGACGGCCGGGCCTTACTGATGGAGCGGGCGGACAAGCCCGGCTATTGGCAATCGGTGACCGGCAGCCGCGAGGGCGACGAAAATCTGCTGGACACCGCCCGGCGCGAGGTGGCTGAGGAAACCGGCCTGGACGCGTCCCGCTTCGCGCTTAGCGACTGGCACATCGTCAACCGCTATGAAATCTACGAGCACTGGCGGCACCGTTACCCGGAAGGCGTCACCCACAACGACGAGCACGTGTTCGGCCTGCTGCTGGATGTGCCATGCGAAGTGGCGCTGGCGCCGCGCGAGCACCTGGGCTACCGTTGGCTGCCCTGGAACGAAGCCGCCGAGCTGGCGTTCTCGCCATCCAACGCCGAGGCGCTGCGCATGCTGCCGGAGAAGCTGGGTCTGACGGCCTGAGCCGCCGATGCTGATATGAGAAACAAGCCCGCCTCGGCGGGCTTTGTCGCGTCCGGACGGCAGAGATGGCCGGCGGATTATGGCTTCGGCATTGGTGGTATGCTCGTCTGTTGGACAGCGCCAGGAGAGCGAATGATGTTTACCGATTTGATGCCGCGCATCGTCGCCGAGCTGGCGCGCGACGAGCGGCTGCACACGGTGCTGTTGTACGGTTCTCGCGCCGACGGCAGCGCCAATCAGGGCAGCGATTACGACATCGCCGCCTTTGGCGCGGTGGCGAAGATGACGCGGGATACCCGCTGCGTCGATGGCCAATACCTGGATGTGTTCCTGTACCCGGACAGCGCGCTGGATGCGCCGACCGAGGCGCACCTGGCGTTGAGGGGAGCCAAAATCCTGAGCCAGCGAGGCGGGGAGGCGAGCCGTTTTCTGGATAGGCTGGACGCGCTTCATGCCGCCGGACCGCAAGCACTGGCAGAAGATGAAGCGCAGGCGCGCCGGGACTGGGCGCACAAGATGGCTGCGCGTATCCAGCGCGGGGATGCCGAGGGCGACTACCGCCGCGTCTGGCTGTTGACAGCCTTGCTGGAAGACTACTTCGCGTTGCGGGGCATGTGGTTCGAGGGGCCGAAGAAAGCGCTGCGCTGGCTGGAGCGGCATGACGGGGAGGGCTGGCTGGCGTTCGAGAGGGCGTTGAAGCCGAATGCCGGGGACCCGGCGATAGCGGCGCTGGTGCTTCGCGTGGCGGGGCCGCCGCGGGCGTGAGCGATGTCCTGAAAGCCCCGGCTTGCGCCGGGGCCGAGGGGCTGCCTTAGTCCGGGGAGACGCCGGGCTCGGGCAGGGGCTCGATGCGGCCCAGCAGGAAGACGAAGGCCAGGATGCCGATCACCAGCATGAAGCCGGCCACCAGGAAGGCATTGGCGAAGGAATGGGTGGCGCCGACAATGAAGCCGGTGACGATGGGCGCGACCGCGCCCATCATGTTGTTGGCGAAGTTCATGATGCCGCCGACGGTGCCGGTGCCGCCGCGCGGCGCGATCAAGGACGGCAGCGACCAGCCCACCGGGGCGGCGGCGGCCAGGCCGCTGAGCGCGATGGTGATCCAGATGATGGCGATGTAGGGGTCGGTCGTCGTCGTCGCGCCGAACACCGCCATGCCCATGGCCATGCCGCACAGCAGCACTGTCTTGCGCACACGGGTTTCATCGTGGCCGCGGGCGATCAGCTTGTCGATCAGCCAGCCGCCGACGAACAGGTCGGACAGGGTGGCGAACATCCACGGAATGGCGGAAAACCACGCCGATTTCAGGATGTCCATATGCATCGCCTGAACCAGATAGCCGGGCAGCCAGGTCAAGAACAGGTAAAACACGTAGCCGTAGGCGGCGAAGCCGATGGACAGGCCCCACACCTTGCGCTGGCGCAGCAGGTAGCCCAGCATCGCCATCGAGCTTTGCTGGCTGACGCCTTCCTCGGCCGCGCCGCCCTGGACGATGTAGTCGCGCTCCGTTTGGCTCAGCTTCTTGTCGGCGCTGGGGTCGCGGTAGATCAGATAGAAGGCGATGAAGTACAGCACGCTCAGGATGGCGGATACGCCGAAGCCCCAGCGCCAGCCCAGATGGACCACGGCCAACGCCACCAGCGGCACGCCTATCACATTGGAGAACTTGGCGGCGGCGTCGAAGATGGCGGTGGCCATCGCCCGTTCGCGGCGCGGAAACCAGTAGCCGGTGGCTTTGGCGCTGACCGGGAAGCCCGGCGCCTCGGCCACGCCCAGCAGCATGCGGGCGGCGAAGATGCCGGCGAAGCCGCCGGCGCAGGCGGTGAGGGTGGCGGCCACGCCCCACAGCAGCGCGCCCAGGCGGCCGATGCGGGTGGCGCCGAAGCGGTCCAGCACCACGCCGGTGGGAATCTGCAGCAGCGCGTAGCTCCAGAAGAAGGCGCTGAATAGCAGGCCCAGCTCGCCGTTGCTGAGGCCGAATTCCTGTTGCAGCTGCGGCGCGGCCACCGACAAGCTGATGCGGTCGAAGTAATTGACCAGTATGCCGATGCCCAGCAGCCAGCCTATGCGCCAGCGGCGGGTGGGAATCTTATTTTGTTGCGGGGACGGGGCGTGCATTGTTGTTCTCCTCTTTGTTACTGCCTTTGCGTTGAATCGTTCGGGTCTAGTCCAGTTCGGCCAGGATGAGAGGCAGCAGCGCTTCGGGCGGCAAGCTGACGTCGCAGGGAATCGCGGCCTCGTCCGCGCCGGGGGGTTCCAGGTCGCGGAATTGGCTGTCCAGCAGGCTTTCTGGCATGAAGTGGCCGCTGCGCCCGCGCATGCGCTCGGCGATCAGCGTCTTGTCGCCGCGCAGGTGGACGAAGCGCAGATCCGGGTCGCCGCCGCGCAGCACGTCGCGGTAGCGGCGCTTCAGCGCCGAGCAGGCCAGCACCATGGGCTGGCCCGACTCTCTCCCCTGGCGCAGCTTGTCGGCCAGATTGGCCAGCCAGCCGGCGCGGTCATCGTCGTTCAGCGGGACGCCGGCGCGCATGCGTTCTATGTTTTCCGGAGGGTGGAAGGCATCGCCTTCTATGAAGTTGACGCCGGTCGCTTCCGCCAGCAGGCGGCCCACGCTGCTTTTGCCGCAGCCGGCCACCCCCATCACCACGATATTGCCGTTTTTCATGTTAGCGCTAACATTTCAATGGAAAGGATCGCCGACATGAAGCCGGCGAATTGGTGATGATGTTAGCGCTAACAAAAAGTCCTCAACAAGCAGTTGGATCAAGTTTCATCGCTTGTCCGGACCATGCTGTAGTGGTATCGCAACAATGTTGTCATAACAGATGCCGGCGAGCAGATGGCGAACTTCAGCTGCTGCGGCGCAGCATCAGGCGAAAGCCAAGGTCGGCTCGGCGCGATTCCGGCTCTTCGCCATCGATCAGCTTCAACAACGACTGGGCGGCATGGACGCCTATCTCGCGCCGCGGCGTGGCCACCGTGGTCAGCGTGGGCGTGCACCAGGCGGAGGGCTGCAAATCGTTGAATCCGGCGATGGCCAGTCGGCCCGGCACGTCCAGGCCCAGCTGCTGGCTGCGCGACAGCGCGCCGATCGCCAAGTCGTCGTTGCAGCAGAACAGGGCGTCGCAATCCGGGCGCTCCGCCAGCGCGCGGTCCAGCATGTCGGCCCCCATCTGCATGCTGGATGGCTGCGGGTCCAGCCATTCCAGTCCGGCGTCGCGGCAGCCGGCCGCGTCCAGCGCCGCGCGGTAGCCTTCCAGCCGTTTCATCACCCGCTCGTCCAGCTGGGCGCCGAGAAAGCCGATGCGGCGCTTGCCCCGCTCCAGCAGGTGGCGCGTGATGGCGGCGCCGGCATCCTCCTGCGAAAAGCCTACGCAGCATCGCCCGTCGTCGGCCAGGTCCATCATGTAGACCACGGGCAGGGCGTGCTGGCTGAGGATGCGCTCGAACGGTTCCGCATGGCTGAGGCCGGTGATCAGCACGCCGTCGGGCCGATGCTGCAAATAGGCGCGCAGCAATTGAAATTCCTGCGCCGCGTCGTAATGGCTGTTGCCGATCAGCATCTGGTAGCCTGCGGCGTCCAGCACGGTTTCGATCCCGGCCAGCGTTTCCAGAAACACGGTGTTGGCCAGGGAGGGAATCAGCACCAGCACGGTCCGCGACTTGGCCGAGGCCAGCGTGCTGGCGGAGCGGCTGGGCACATAGCCCAGGGCGTCAACCGCCTGCATCACTTTTTCTCGCAGCGGCTCGGAAACTTGCTTCGGTTGATTCAGCACTCGGGACACGGTGATGGCGCTGACGCCGGCCGCTTTGGCCACGTCATGCATGGTGACGCCGCTGCCGGAGCGGACGCGCGGTTTTCTGGACATGGGTTTCTCAAGATGGATTGGCAATACAATTGTCATTGTATCGCGGCGGACGCGCTTGCCGGGCGCTGACGACTGCTTGTAATGTCGTGATTTTTCCCGGAGCCCATCATGTACCAGCCCAGCCATTTCGTCGAGGCCGATCCGGCCGTTCTGCTGAGCCTGATGCGGGGCCGGCCGTTGGCCGCCGTGGCGATCAACGGAGAAGATGGTCCGCTGGTCAACCATCTGCCGCTGATGACGGTGGAGGATCAGGGCGTGCTGAAACTGAGAGGACATGTCGCGCGCGCCAATCCCTTGTGGAGGCTGCTGGAAGACGCGCCGCAGGCGTTGGCGATATTCCAGGGCGACGATGCCTACATCAGCCCGTCATGGCATCCGGACAAGACGGTGCACGGCAAGGTGGTGCCCACGTGGAACTACATGGTGGTGCATGCGCGCGGCAAGTTGCGGGCGATGGATGATCCCGTCTGGCTGCGCGCGCTGCTGGAGGCCCTGACTAGCAGGCATGAGGCGGCGATGCCGCGGCCATGGCGCGTCTCCGACGCGCCGGCGGACTACCTGGACATGATGCTGCGCGCCATCGTCGGCATCGAACTGACGGTTGAGCGGCTGGATGGCAAATACAAGCTCAGCCAGAACCAGCCCGCGGCCGCCCGGCAAGGCATGCGGGCGGGGCTGGCGGCGAGCGGCGATGGCCGCGCCGGTGCGGTGGCGGACGCGATGGCGCGCGGCGGCTAATGGCGGAAACGGGCCAGCAAGGCGGCCAGCTCGGGCTGGACCGCTTCTCCATCTTGCTGCAGGCGCTGCAGGAAACCATCCAAAAACGAATTGAGCTGGGCGGTGGAGGTGGCGGTGGCGCCGATGCGGGCATGATCCCACTCCACCACCACGCCTTGCAGGTAGGCGGTCAAGCGGTTGCTGTCTTCCTGGAACGAGTGATAAAGGCTGATCGCCGGCGCGCCGTTCAACTGGTAGAACGCCTGCAGCGTGGACTTGTCCAGCCGGCAGCGGCTGAGGATGTCGCGGCTGTCGAACTCCAGGAACAGCGGTTGCGCCACCTGGTTGCGGCGGGTGTGGCTGAGGTAGGGGCGAGACACCACGCCGATGGTGGAGTTCAGCGGCCCGGCAGGCCTGCCGTTGCTGACCGGGTAGCCCAGCAACAAGGTGAAGGCGCTGGCCATCGGGTCCGGCAGCGCGCCGTGATCCAATTCGAAGCAGCGCTCCACCGGATAGCGTCTCAGCCAGTCGGCGGGAAGATGCAGCGCCGCCAGATCCAGATGCTGAGGACTTGCGCAACGTAGTTGCCGCAATGGCCATTGAGTCTTGCCGATGCAGGCGACTACGTTCTGCCCGTGGTTGACGCAGGCGGTGGACAGCACGGCCTCGGTTGTGACGATGAACTTTTCACCGCGATAGCCCAGCAGTAATCCGCTGCCGAAGCAGGGGCCGGTGCGCCCCGCGCTTTTCTTGGGGTGAAAAGCCACCACCAGGGGGCTGAGGTGCTGATAGATGTGCTCCAGGCACTGCAGGGGATCATCCAGATCGAACAAAAATTCCATCCCCGATTACCTCATTTATGTATGAACAACGATTCTTCGCTCAGCATAGTTCAGGCTAGAACGGTTTGAATCCCTGTTTTCGCCGCGGCGCGCATGCGACGGGGCGAATGCTATACCTGTATTGGACAAGCCCGGATAACGCGCTCGGCATCAGGTGGCGGCGAATGGGCGGACAGGGAGGCGCCGCTGCGCGGCGCGGATGACGATCGCCGGGCGCGGCCCCGGATGCAGAGGAATCCCTATGGCAAGCAACCCGAGGACCCGCTTCATTCTGCTGGCGGTGCCGGGCTACGCGATGTTCGCGCTGGCCTGGATTTTCTTTTCCGACCAGTTGCTGGCGGGGCTTGATGCGGGCCGGGCAATGCCGCTGTCCATAGCCAAAGGGATGTTTTTCGTTCTGGTGACATCGGTGTTGCTGTTGCTGGCGTTGAGATCGGTGCCGTCTCGTGACTGTGGCGAGCAAATGGCATGGCTCGGCGCCTTGTCCAATGGCATCGGCCCCGGCCGTCTGCCGCGCTGGGCCGGATACATGACAGCCTTGGCCTTGTTTGCCTGCGTGCTCGGGCTGCGGCAGTTTTTGCTGGGGCCGGAGCTAGACAAGCACCCGATGCTGATACTGTTTCTGTTGCCCATCATCCTTGGCGCCTGCATGGGCGGAGCGGGCCCGGGCCTGCTGGCGACCGTGCTGGCTGTGCTGGCCGCGGATCTGCTGGCGACGCCGGCATTGCATGCGGGGCAAACGCCTTGGCACAGCAAGTTGCAACTGCTCTTTCTGGCGCTGAATGGTTTGGCGGTCAGCCTGCTTTCCGAATCGCTGCGCCATGCCTTGTCTCGGGTGGAGCTGCATCGCTCCTTGCTGGACGCGGTGGTGTCCAGCACGTCGGACGCGGTCTTCGTCAAGGATGTGCAGGGCCGCTATTTGCTGGTCAACCACTCCGGGCTGGCCTTCGTCGGCAAGGCCGGGCGGGAGGTGCTGGGACGGGACGACCGCGAGCTGTTCGATGAAGAGACCGCGCGGGAGTTGATCTCCCAGGATCGCCTGATCATGCAAGGCGGCAGGGTACAGACCCACGAGGAGCAACTGACGCTGCAAAACGGCGAGAAGCTGGTGTTTCTGGTGACCAAGGGGCCGATCTACAACGCAGACGGCCGTCTGGGAGGGCTGTTCGGCATTTCTCGAGACATCACTCTGCAGAAGCAGGCGGAAAATCTGCTGCGCGACAATGAGGCGGCGCTGCAGCAGGCGCAGCAACTGGCGGGAATAGGCAGTTGGAGTTGGGAGTTCGCGACCGATCGCCATTACTGGTCGCCGGAGGCGTATCGGCTGTTCGGGTTGGAGGAGCGCTTTGCGCCGCCTGGTTATCCGGCGATGCGGCGCTATTTCGCGGTGGACAGCTGGACCATGCTATCCGACGCTGTCGAGCGCTGCCGGCTGGTGGGCATGGGCTATGAGTGCGACGTGGAATTGCAGCGGCCCGATGGGGAAATGCGCTGGCTGACGATGCGCGGCGAGGCTAGGCATGACGCGGACGGCGCCATCGTCGGCCTCTATGGCACCATGCAGGACATCACCGAACGCAAGCAGATGGCGATGCAGGTCAAGGCCAGCGAGTCGAGGCTGCAACTGGTTGCCGAAGCCACCAGCGACGGCTTTTGGGACTGGGACCTGCGCAGCGGCAAGGTTTACCGCTCTCCGCGTTACTACGAAGTGACCGGCACCCAGCCGGAGGAGGACAGCGGCGATTTCCGCTTCTTCCGCCAACTGGTGCACGCGGCGGATTTGCCGTATGTGCTGCAGGCGATAGAGGCGCACCGGCGCGGCAAGACGCCGCGGATCGAGGTGGATTTCCGGCTGGCGAAGCAGGACGATGGCGTGCGCTGGCTGCAGGTGCGCGGCCGCGCGGTGGAGTGGGACGAGCGTGGCGCGGCGGTTCGGCTGGTGGGAAATCTGTCCGATATCACCGAGCGAAAGCGAGCCGACGAAGATTTGCGGCTGGTGTTGAACGAGGCCGGCGACGCGATCTGGGTGACCGATGTGGACGGTTATTTCATTTTCGCCAATCCGGCCGCCTGCCGGCTCACCGGCCACGGCGTGGAAGAGTTGCGGGAAATGCATATCCACGATCTGGTGGCGCCCGAGTGCCTGGGCCTGTTGGCAGAGCATCTTGCCAAGATCAACAACGGCCCCTTCCTGCGCTCCGAATGGAAGCTGAGGCTGAAGAAGGGCGGCGCGATCAGCGTGGATCTGACTTCCGGCAAGATGAAGGATGGCCGCTACATCGCTTTCGGACGCGATTTGACCGAGCAGCACCGCGCCGCACAGGAGTTGCACGACCGGGAAAGACAGCTCGCGCGGGTGATCGCCGGCTCCGACCAGGGATTTTGGGACTGGAACCTGAAGACCAACCGCTTCCAGGTCAGCCCGCGCTGGGAAAGCATGCTGGGCTACGGCCCGGGCGAGATGCACATCACGGCGGAAAACTGGTACGAGCACCTGCACCCGGAAGACGCGGCGCGAGCCCGCGATTCGATCAAGCGCAACCTCGAAGGCAAGTTGAACAGCCACGAGGTGGAGATCCGCTGCCGGACCCGCGGCGGCGACTGGCGCTGGATACTGTCGCGCGGCCGGGTGGTGGAGCGCGACGAGCAGGGCGAGCCGCTGACCATGTCCGGCACCCATACCGACATCACCGAGCGCAAGGTGTTCGAGCAGACGCAGAAAGAAGCCGCTGCGGTATTCGACAGCAGCTACGAAGCCATTATGATGGTGAGCCCGGAGGGCGTGATCTCCAAGGTCAACAATGCCTTCACCCGCATCACCGGCTATGGCGCGGAGGAGGCGATCGGGCAGAAACCCAGCCTGCTGGCTTCAGGCAAGCAGCCGATCAGCTTTTACGAGGAATTGTGGAACTCGGTCAAGGGGCATGATTTCTGGCGCGGCGAGCTGTGGAACCGCCGCAAGAACGGCGAGCTGTACGCCGAGTTGCTGTCCATCTCCGTGGTGAGGGATGAGAGGGGGCAGGTGCAGCACTACATCGGCATCTTCTCCGACATTTCTCAGCTGAAGCAGCATGAGGCCGAGCTGGACCGCGTCGCCCACTATGATCCGTTGACCGGCGTGCCCAACCGCAGGCTGCTGTCGGACCGTTTGCGCCAGGCCATTGTCCGCGCCACGCGCAGCGGCAAGTCCTGCGCGGTGTGTTTCCTGGATCTGGATGGCTTCAAGGCGGTCAACGACCAGTACGGCCATGCGGTGGGCGACCAGCTGCTGGTGGCGGTGAGCAACAATCTCAAGGCCATTCTGCGCGGCGACGACACGCTGGCGCGGCTGGGCGGCGACGAGTTCGTGGTGCTGCTGTCGGAAGTCGGCTCGCCGGAGGAGTGCATGCTGGTGTTGGACCGGGTGCTGGCGACGGCGTCGAGGCCGATGCGAGTGGGCGAGTCAGAGGTCAACGTCACCGCCAGCATAGGCGTCAGTTTGTTTCCGCAGGACAATGTGGATCCGGACACCCTTTTGCGCCACGCCGATCAGGCGATGTATCTGGCCAAGGACGCGGGCAAGAACCGCTATCAGCTGTTCGATCCGGAAAACGACCGCAAGGCGCAGGAGCATAGGCAATTCCTGGAGCTGCTGCGGCAGGCGCTGGGCCGCGACGAATTCGCGTTGTTCTATCAGCCGGTGGTGGACCTGAAGAGCGGAGAGGTGATCAGCGTGGAGGCGCTGATACGTTGGCATCATCCCAAACGAGGCTTGCTGGCGCCGGCTGAGTTTCTGCCTCATCTGGCCGGAAACGAGCTGGAGGCGGCATTCGGCCTATGGGTGATGGACGCCGCTTTGGGCCAGGTGTCCCGCTGGGCGGAGGCCGGCTTCGACATCAAGATCAGCACCAATGTCAGCACCAATTATTTGCTGAGGACGGATTTCAGCCAGCAACTGGCGACGGTGCTGGCGCGCTATCCCAATGTTCCGCCCTGGCATCTGGAGCTGGAAATCCTGGAAAGCGCCGCCGGCGACGTGGAGCAGACGATACGGGTGCTGCAGCGATGCCGCGAACAGGGCGTGCATTTCGCGCTGGACGATTTCGGCACCGGCCACGCCTCGTTGACCTATCTGCGCCGCTTGCCGGTGGATACCCTGAAGATAGACAACAGCTTCGTTCACGACATGATAGGCAATCTGGACGACCGGCGCATCGTCGAGGGTGTGATCGAGCTGGCCACCATTTTCGGCCGCAAGGCGATAGCCGAGGGGGTGGAGACGCTGGAGCATGCGGCTCTGTTGCGGGAACTGGGCTGCCCCTACGCGCAGGGCTTCGGCATCGCCAGGCCGATGGAGGCGGATAAGGTGATGGACTGGTGCAACCAGTGGCGGCAGGACGAGACCTGGCTGCAGCCGGAGGGCGAAGCGGTCGCGACGGATTTGCCGTCGGCATGAAAGGCTCGGGCGAGCGGTTTTCTGTTAGATTGTCGTTTTCCCATTTTGAGGCCCGCTTTTTGGCGGGCCTTGCCATGATGGAGCGCGGCATGGGCGAATGCGCCAAAATGACGCCGGCGATGCGGCTGGCCAAGGGAGCCGACGCCGCTGCGCTGGCGGACTTGTACCGCCAATTGACCGGCGATGAGAGGGTGAAGGTGCTGCCGGCGCGCCTGGACAGCCTGGCGGATGGTGTGCGGGCACAGGTGCTGGTGTGCGAGTGCGATGGCGAGTTGGCCGGCACCGCCTGGCTCGGTTTTTGCGAAGACGCGATGTACGGCGAGCAGCCGTTCGCGGTGCTGGAAAATGTCGTGGTCCATGCCAGTTGGCGCGGTCGGGGGCTGGGGACGGCGTTGTTGCGGGAGGCGGAACGGCGCTGCCTGGCGCGCGGCTGTTCCAAGATCATGCTGCTCAGCGCCGCGGGCCGGGAAGACGCGCATCGTCTCTTTCTGCGGGCGGGATTTCGCGGCGACGCCAAGCTTGGCTTCGTCAAGTACCGGCGAGACATGCTCGCCCGGGATTCATCGTCAACTTAAGGAAAGCCAGTCGATGCCATTGCAGGAACGACAAGAGAAACGCCCGGCGCTAGCCGCTGCCGGTCTATCCATCCGGTTGGAGCGTCCGGACCAGCCCGATACGCTGGCGCTGATCGACGAGCTGGACGCTTACCAGAAGCCCTTGTATCCGCCTGAGAGCCATCATGGCGTCGATGTCGAGGCCTTGCTGCGGCCGGAGGCGGCGTTCGCAGTGGTACGCGACGAAAACGGCGAGGCGGTGGGATGCGGCGCGGTGTGGTGCGCGCCGGCATATGGCGAGCTGAAACGCATGTATGTCCGCCCGCAGTGTCGAGGCAAAGGCGCGGCGCGCGCGCTGATGGATTTTCTGGAGGCCCAGGCGCGCGCGCGCGGTTGCGCGGAAATGGCGTTGGAGACGGGCATCCATCAACGCGAAGCGATTGGCCTGTACCAGCGAGCCGGCTACGATTTCTGCCCGCCGTTCGGCGATTACCGCGAAGACCCGTACAGCGTGTTCATGCGCAAGCCGCTCTGAGTCACGGCGCCTTGCCCAGGTGCGCGGCCAACTGGCGCGCGCTCTGGCGGCACCACTCGTCTATCAGGGGCTTGATCAGTTCCAGCGTCATCGGCTGCTCCTTGGTCTTGTTCTTTTCGCTTTGGCGCAGGTTGACGGTGCCGGCCAGCAGGCTGCCGTCCTGCGCGTCCTCCAGTTGCGCCATGCTGGCGATTTTGAGCAGATAAGGTTCTTTGCCGGCAGCGAGGCGAGCCAGGTTGAATACGGCCTTGATCGGCAGCAGGTCCATCGCGTCCACGCCGGGCCGGCCTTGGCTGACGCCGGTGACCGCCACCCGCAGCCGGGCGACGCCGGGTTCCGGCCGCAGCGCTTCTTCCACGCCGGCTGCCTTCAGCTCGGCTTGCAGGCGGTCGTGGAAATACGCGGCGATGGCATTTTCGTCGCCGGACTGCAACAGCTGCCAATCGCCGTTTTCAGCCTGCCGAAGAAACAGCAGCGGCTCCAGCATGACCGCATGATAGCTTTTCAGATTCACGCCCGGCTTCAGGTATACCTGTTGGCCGGGAATCATCTTGCCTTCCTGGAACGCATCCAAGGGAACGGTGAACAGGTTGTCGGCGGGAGCGGACCAGGCCGGCAGGGAAAACAGGCAGCATAGCGCCAATGCGGAGAGTTTCATGGAAAAGCCTTTGTCGGAAGCGATCATGCGATGACAACTTGTTGACAGCATAGTTCGGCGTCGCGGCGAGCAGGAGGCCCGTGGAGAGTCCGTGAGCGAATAGCAGGGGCTTATTGGCGCAGGTAGGCGTATACGGCGAGCAGCAGGATGCAGACGATCACCATCAGGTTGAGCAGCAACTCCTCCTGCATGGGTTCGTAGTGCAGTTTGTCATGGACGCTCAGGCGGGAGCCGCTGAGCTTGCGCAGCCAGTATTGCAGCAGATTGCGCGGACTGGGGCCGTCCGCGTCGGCATTACCGGGTTTCATGATCGAGCGCCTTTGTGGTTGAGAACGAACGCTGTTGGATTTTACTCCGCTTTTATATGCGTTCAACATTTTCCAAAGAAAATCTGCGTTTTCGCAAATGAATATCCTGACGCGAATTATGCACGTTGGCCTCCGCTGACGCGGCGCGAGGATGCGGCGCAAGCTGGTCTACACTGAGTTGAATTGTTCTTTCAAGGACAAAGTGGGGTGTTGGACATGAAATTGCGTTTGAATGTCGGTTGGCGCATTGCCGCCTTGATTCTCCTTTCCATCGCGGCATTTCTGTTGCTGGGCGGCGTCAGCCTGCAGCGCCTGGCATCGACCCAGCAGCAATTGCGCAAGCTGGACGAGGTGTCCCTGGCCGAGGTGGACATCTCCCGCAGTCTCAGTTCCGAGCTCACCAGCATGAGGCTGGAGACATTGCGATTGCTGGCTTCGCGCGATCTGGCGGTCAAGCAGAAGGCGGAAGAGGGCATCGGCCGCCATCGCGAGGCGCTGGGGCGCTTGTTGGATGCTTATCGGGCCCTGCCGTTGGCCGCGGAGCAGTTGAGCAAGAGCGAGCAGTTCCAGGGTTTGCTGGGCGAGTACCGCGACGCGGTGGCGCCGCTGATCGCGGCCGCCAAGGCCGATCCGGACCATCCGCCGCCGGTCTACAACCCCAAGATCAACGGCGCGGCCGGAAAGATGGGAGACCTGGTGGAGGACATGGTCAAGACCAGCCGCGAAGACGCGGGGGGGGAAAGGTCCAATGCCGAATCCGGCTACGCGGCCACCGTCAGTTTCATGATCGCCATCATTGTCCTGGGCGTGGCGGTGCTGCTGGTCGCCGGCTACTTGTTGCGGCGATCCATCACCCAGCCATTGGAGCAGGCGCGGGACGCGGTGGAGGATGTGGCGCGTCGGCTGGATTTCACCCGGCGCACCCAGACCGGCGGCAATGACGAAATCGCCGATGCGATGCGGGCGCTGGACTCGCTGCTGCAAACCTTGCAAAACAGCTTCGCCGAAGTCAGCGGCAAGGTAGGCGGCGTCGCCGATTCAGCGCGCGGCATGCGCGAGACGGCGGGCGAGCTGGCCGCGAGCGCCGAGTCGTCGTCGCAGGCATGCGCCAGCATGGCTGCCTCGGTGGAGCAATTGACCGTCAGCATCGCCCACGTGCGAGACCGGGCGCGGGAGGCCAGCCGGGTCAGCGGCGAATCCGGCCGGCTGGCGGAGGAGGGCGAACGGGTGATTTTGCGCACGGTGGAGCAGATCCAGTCCTCGGTGACGACGGTGAAGGAGGCCGCGGGCACCGTGGACAAGCTCAAGGACAAGGTGACGGCGATCGGCAGCGTGACCGAGGTGATCAAGGGCGTGGCGGACCAGACCAATCTGCTGGCGCTGAACGCGTCTATCGAGGCCGCGCGGGCCGGCGAGATGGGCCGAGGTTTCGCGGTGGTGGCGGACGAGGTGAGGCAGTTGGCAGAACGCACCGCCCAGGCCACGCTGCAGATAGACGGCATGATCCAGGAGATGCAGCAGCAGTCGCATGACGCGGTGCGCCACATGGACAAGGTGGTGGGCGAGGTGCGCGGCTGCGAGCAATCGGCCGGCGAGGCGGGCGCCACCATCACCCAGATCAGCGGCAGGGCCGGCGAGGCGGTGGAGTTGGTGGGCGAGATCGCGGCGGCGATAGGCGAGCAGGCTGAATCCAGCACCGCCATCGCCCAGCAACTGGAGCGCATCGCCCAGCTGTCCGGCGAGGGAAGCGAGACGGCGGGCGCCACTGCTGCTGCGGCCGAACGGTTGAACGAACTGGCGGCGGAAATGCGCGCCACGGTATCCCGGTTCAGGGTGTAGTCCCATTGTCGGAACACGCGGAACGGACGCCTGGGCGTCCGTTCCGCTTGCCGGCGCGGCGGTTCAGATGGACATGGCCATCAGCAGGCTGCCGATGTCGTTGCCGCCGGCGTTGGCCTGGAACAGGCTGAGCGCCGCCTGGGTTTGTTGTTGATTGAGGGAGGCGAGCGCGCTGCCGGCGTTGTTGCCGGAGGCGGCGTTGCCGCTGGCCGCGCCCAGCACGCTGGCCAGGCTGTCGTTCTGCTGTTGCTGTTCGCCGCCGCCATGGCGATGGTGGTGGCGATGATGGCCGCTGGAAGGCTGGGCGGCGTCGGCCTGTTGCAGGCCTTGCTGCAGTTGCTGGAAGGCTTGCTGCGCCTGGCTCAGGTTGCCGGCCTGCAAATCCTGGCCCAGCGCGTTCAGCAGCGAGGCAATGGTATTGCCCCCGCTGGAGCCGGACGACGCGTTTTGGGCTGCGTTCAGAGAGGCGAAGGGATTGTCGGCGTTGGTAGCCGAGGCGCCAGAGGCTGACGAAGTCGCGGAGATCGCGTTGGTCAGCATGGCGCTGAAGTCGGAGCCGCTGCCGGCGTTGGGGTTTCCGCTCAACTGCTGCAGCGCGGCCAGCGCCTGCTGCGCGCCGGCGAGGTCGCCCTGCTGGACGGACTGGGTGAGCTGGCTGAAGTCATGCCTGCGCTGCTGGTGCAGCGACTGCCGTTGTTGCCAATAGCCGTTGGAAGTGTCGGTGCTGCTTACGGACATGGTGCTTCTCCTGGAAAACGAGGTTGCCGGGCAGCGCTACACGGATCCGCTGCTGTCCTTGGCGGCGGCCGGCTGGAGCGAGGCTCCCGCGCGGCCGGCAATTATTGCCGCCTTGTTGTCGCTGCCTGCCGTCGTCGCCGATGGGAATATTGGATTTTATGATTTTCCATAGGAAACAATGGCTTGGCTGTGAGTTGTCAAGCAATAGCCGTGCCAGGGATGGACAGTTTTCTCCGGTAAGTGTTTGCAGATGTTGCGGCGCAAGCTGCGGATTGAAAGCTTGCCCGAGCGGGGGCGAACCCCTAGCCGAAGCCTCGCCGGCGCAACGCCTGGTACAGCATCGCGGCGCTCAGCGCGTCGTTGAGCGCGTCGTGGCGCGGCAATGCTGGCATGTCCAGCGCCTGGTGCAGCGCATCCAGGCTGAGGTCGATGTTGGCGTCCGGACGCTGGCGGAAGCGGTAATCGTAGTAGCGGGCGGACAGCTCGATCCGCCGTTGCGGCAGGCCTATGCCCAGCAGCGGTTTCACATACTTGTCCAGCACAGCGATGTCGTATTCCAGGTAATAGCCCAGCAGCGGCCGGCCGCCGATAAAATCCAGCAGCCGCTCCACCGCCTCCCGCGGCGGAATGCCTTCCGCCAGGTCGCGCCGGCGCAGGCCGTGCACGGCGATATTGCCGGCGCTGGGCTCCGCCTCCGGCCTGACCAGCAGGCACAGCGCTTCGCTGTGCAGGATGCGGTCGCCGCGCAGCCTGACCGCGCCTATCGCCAGCAATTCAGCCTCGGCGGCGTTCAGGCTGGTGGTTTCGCAGTCCAGGCTGACGATTTCGTCCGGATGCTCGTCGAGCAGGGCGGCGCGGGCCGGATCGCGCAGCCGGGCGAGCAGCCAGCGCCGCCGCAACGTGGCCAGCATCAGAAGCTCCCCAGCCGGTAGTGGTGGCGCAATTGGGCCTTGAAACGCTTGACCACCGCCAGCGCGTCCTTGAGCAGGTCGCGCTCCAGCGTGGACAGGCTTTCCGGCTCGATCAGATTGTCGGGTGGCTGGCCCGCGTCCAGCCGGCTCAGGCCGCGCTCCAGCCGCAATTGGGACAGGAAACCCAGCGCTTCCTGGATGTCGTCGGCAAGCCGCGCGTCCAGCTTTCCGGCCAGAGCCAGCTGCCGGGCGCGCTCGGCGCTGGCGGCGGCGGCGATGCCATTTTCCAGCGCCAGCGCGCGCAGGCCGTGCACCAGCGGGAAGATGCCGCCCTTTTTCAGGTCCAGCAATTCGCGGCCGTCGCGCACGCGGGTGCGCAGCCGCGAGAAGGGCCCCAGCGGAGTATCGAACAGATCTACGGCGCGGGCGAAGCGCGAAAAGAAGCCGGCGTCGTCTTGCAGCCGCGCTTGCAGATAGTCGCGGCAGTCGGCCAGCAGCGAGGCGTCGCCGCAGACGGGGTCGGCGTCGCAGAAGATGGCCAGTCGCATCATGCTTTCGCCGTCGGGACGGGTCAGCCAGCCATAGATGCGGTCGCGCATGGCGTTGCGGCTTAGCCGCCACTGCGGATTGCTGACCATCACGCCGCCGGGGCAGGGCGGATAGCCGAAGCGGGCGAGGGCGGCGGAGAAGGCGTCGCAACAGGCGGCGGCTTCGGGAAGATCTTCTCCGTCGCGCAGCAGCAGCATATTGTCCTGGTCGGTCTTGAGGATCTGCTCGCCTCGCCCTTCCGATCCCATCGCCAGCAGGCAGCTGTTCTCCGCCAGCCGCGGCGAGGCGATCATCCTCCAGGCGCGGGCGAACAGCCTGGCGTTCAGCGCCTGCACCAATCGGCCCAGCTGCTGCGGCTTCACGCCGTGGCCGGACAGTATCCGCACCAGCCTGTCTATCTGGCCGGCGATGTCCGCCAGCTCGTCCAGCGTTTCGGCGCGGTCCAGCCGCTGGACGATCAGGTGGGAGTGGTTGGAGAAGTAGGACAGCACGTCCACCTGGGCCAGGATGCCGACCGCCTGGCCGTTTTCGGTCACCACCAGCCGGCGCAGATTGCGCTGCGTCATCAATAGCAGCGCGTTGAACAGGAAATCGTCGATGTCTATGGTCAGCAGCTGGTAGCCGCAATGCCGGCCGACCGGTTCCGTGCCGGCCACGCCGTTCAGGATCACATCGCGAAAATCGGTGGTGGTGAAGATGCCCAGCCGTTCGCCGTCGCGCACCAGCACAGACTTGCTGCGGCGCGCCTTCATCGCGGCCGCGGCGTCGCGGATGCTGTCGGCGGCATCGATGAACACCGGCTGTCGGCAGCCGGCGTCGCGGATGGTGGCGGCCAGCAGGGTTTGCAGCTCGCGGTAGCCGGCGCGCTGGGCGAGCATGCCCATCTTTTCGGCGACGCCGGCGTAGAAATAGGCGCCGAAGCGCGGGTTGCTGTCGGTCAGCGCCAGCACCGCGTCGCGTGGCATCGCCAGCAGCAGCGTTTCCTCCTCGGCGACGAAGCGGCTGGCCGCGCGGGCGGAGACCAGGGCGCGGGCGTCGAACACGTCGCGCAAATGATAGCGGGACAGGATTTCGTCATCGGACAGCTCGCACACCACGCCCTTGATCACCATGTAAAGCGCGTCTATCGACTGGCCTGGGCCGATGATCTGCGCGTCGTCGGCGTAGTAAACGATATCGGCGCGCGCCTCCAGCGCATCGCGCTCGGCGGGGCTGAGGTTGTCGAACGGCGGCTGGCTGAGGTCGAAGCGGCTCATGGCGGTTCCGTGCCGAGGATGGTTTCCTTCAGCATAACCGCTATCGCCGCCCGGGTGTCAGGCGGCTGGTTTGCGGACCAGCAACGGCGCGCCGTCGCGGAACAGGATCAGTTCGCCGGGCGACAGCGCGGTCCAGCTCTCGTTGTCGGTCAGCGGCTGGGTGGCGATCATCGCCACCTGGTCGCGCGGGGTGGTGACGGCGGAAAAGTCGACGCTGACGTCGTCGTCCACCAGGTGGGCGGTATCGAACGGCGCGCGGCGGATGATGTAGTGCAAATGGGTGGAGCAGTGTACGAACAGCGCCTCGCCGTTGCTGAGCATGAAGTTGAACACGCCGCTGGCGCTGATTTCGTCGGCCAGTCGAGCCACTTCTTCGAACAACGCTTCCAGTTCCGGCGGCTCCGCCCATTTGGCGCGCAGCCTTTCCATCAGATGGCAGAACGCGCGCTCGGAGTCGGTGGTGCCGACCGGGCGGTAGTGCCGGCCTTGCTCAGGCTGGAAACCGTCCAGATTGCCGTTGTGGGCGAATATCCAGTACTGGCCCCACATCTCGCGCATGAAGGGGTGGGTGTTGGCCAGGTTGACCACGCCCTGGGTCGCTTTGCGGATGTGGGCGATCACGTTTTCCGATTTGATCGGGTAGCGTCGCACCAGATCGGCGACCGGGGATTCCACCGATGGCTTGTCGTCGAGAAACACCCGGCAGCCTTTGTCTTCGAAGAAAGCGATGCCCCAGCCGTCGGCATGGTGGTCGGTGAGGCCGCCGCGGCGGTGAAAGCCTTCGAATGAGAACAGGATGTCGGTCGGGATATTGCAATTCATGCCCAGCAGCTGGCACATCGGCGTGATTCCACTTCTGATACGGGTTGCACGGCTCCGGCTTGTCCGCCGGGTGGTCTTGTAGCTGAGCTTAGGCGATCTGGCGGGCGCAGGCAATCGTCCCGAGCGGGTCGATAGCAAAAGTTATGCGCTCATGCTGGAACGGTATAAGCGAACGGGCGCGATCAAGCGGTGCGGCCGGCCAGCGCGGTAGGGATGTCCCATGGCGCCAGGGGACCGCCGAAGCGGTCGACCAGGAAGTCCAGCAGGCTGCGCAACGCCAGCGGCACCAGCCGCCGCGAAGGATAGAGCGCGTGTATGCCCAGCACCATGGGCTGCCAGTCCGGCAGCAAGGCCACCAGCTCGCCCCGGCTGACATGGGGCGCGGCCAGATAGCTGGGCTGCATCGCGACGCCGGCCCCGGCGATGGCGGCGCTGAGCAGCGCGCTGGCTTCGTTGGCGCTGATGTTGCCCGCCACCCGCGCCCGCCTTTCCTCGCCGCCGCGCGTCAGCTTCCATTCGCTGCGGCCGAAGTTGCTGTAGCTGAGGCAGCGATGGCGTTCAAGGTCTTCGGGCGCGGCGGGCGCGCCGTGGCGGGCCAGGTAGGCTGGCGAGGCCACCAGCAGCGAGCGGCAGTCGCATAGCCGGCGGCCCACCAGGCCGGGATCGGGTTCGTTGGTAATGCGGATGGCGAGGTCTATTCTTTCTTCAATCAGGTTGACCGCGCGGTCGCCCAGCTGCAGATCCACCCGCAGCTGGGGATGGCGCTCGCTGAACTCCGCCACCGCGTCGCCGAGCACCGCGAGGCCGAAGGAGGTGCTGGCGGCCACGCGCAGCAGGCCCCGAACCTGGCCGTCGCGCTGGCTGGCGTCGGCGCGGACCTCGTCCGCCAGTTCCAGCATCTGCCGGCAGCGGGCAAGACAGGCCAGGCCGGCGTCGGTGAGCGTGACTTTGCGGGTGGAGCGTTGCAGCAGCCGCACGCCCAGCCATTGCTCCAGCTCTTCGACGTAACGGGTGACCATGGGGCGGGACATGTCCAGCTTGTCGCCGGCGGCGGTGAAGCTGCCCAATTGGGCGACTTCGGCGAATACCTGCATGGCGGTGAGTCGGTCCATTTATATGTACGATTTGAGAAACAATAATGTGCAGTTTAACCCATTTATTGGATCGATTCCTGCGCTTATAGTGTGCGCATCTTCATTGAAACGCAGTTCAACCCGCCGGCGGGCGCCGGCATTAGACCAAGGAGTCACCTTATGATCCGCCAAACCCTGATCGCCGCCGCTCTCGCCGCCGCCGGTTTCGCCCATGCGGGCGACCTGAAACTGTCGGTGTACAACGCCGACGGCAACAGCTTCAATGTTTCTTCCGTGCTGGTCACCGGCGACAAGGACGCCGTGCTGATCGACACCGGCTTCACCCGCGCCGACGCCTACCGCATCGCCGCCAAGGTGCTGGACAGCGGCAAGAACCTGAAAACCATCTACGTGAGCCAGGCCGATCCGGACTACTATTTCGGCGCTTCGGTGCTGAAGCAGATTTTCCCCAAGGCCGAGCTGGTGGCCGCGCCGGAAGTGCTGGCCCACATCAAGGGCAATGTGAAGGGCAAGGTAGCGTTCTGGGGCCCGAAGATGGGCGCCAACGCGCCGCAAGCCAAGCCGCTGCTGCCGACCGCGTTGAAGACTGACAAAATCATGCTGGAAGGCAAGGCGCTGGAACTGCGCGACACCAAGGGCGTGATGGCGCACCGCGGCTATATGTGGATTCCGTCCATCCGCGCCATCGTCGGCAACGTGGGCATCTACTCCGGCATGCATGTATGGACCGCCGACACTCAGAACGACGCCGAACGCAAAGGCTGGTACAAGCAGCTGGACGACATGGAAGCGTTGAAGCCGGAAGTGGTGGTGCCGGGCCACATGATCGCCGGCGACAAGATGGACGTGTCCGCCATCCGCTATACCCGCGACTACCTGAAGACCTTCGAAGCCAAGAATGCCGAAACCCGCAACAGCGGCGAGCTGATCGAGGCGATGAAGCAGGCCTACCCGAACGCGGCCGAAGTCTCCACGCTGGAGCTGGGCGCCAAGGTGCGCAAGGGCGAGATGAAGTGGTGACCAGCATGAAACTGCATTACTTCTACGACCCGCTGTGCGGCTGGTGCTACGGCGCCTCCCCGCTGCTGCAGGCAGCGGCCGCGCTGCCCGGCGTCAGCGTGGAAATGCACGCCGGCGGCATGATAGATGAGGAAGAGGGCCGCGTGATCACCGCTGACTGGCGCGCTTACGTGATGCCGCACGACAAGCGCATCGCCCAGATGAGCGGCCAGCCTTTCGGTGACGCGTACTACGATGGTTTGCTGAACGACATCGGCGCGCCGCTGGCTTCCAACCTGCCGATCGCGGCGGTGTTGGCGGCGGACACGCTGGGCATCCTGCCTCTGGCGATGCTGGCCCGCATCCAGCGCGCCCATTACCAGGAAGGGCGCCGCATCGCTGAGTTCTCGGTGCTGAGCGAATTGGCGACGGAGCTGGGCGCGGACGCGGCATCCTTCCGGACGGCCTGGCAGTCCGCTCGAGACGAGGCCGAAACGCACATCGACGACACTCGCCGCCAGATGGGCCGTTTGGGCTTGCGCGGTTTCCCGTCGGTGGTGCTGGAGCAGGACGGCAAGCTGGAGCGGCTGGAGTTGTCCGGCTGGCTGGGCAAGCCCGCGCAACTGGCCGCCGCGCTTGCCGAGCGCCTGCCGAAGGCCGAGTCGGTCGACGACGCGCTGTTCTGCACGCCAGACAGTTGCCGCTAAGCCATTTTGAAGTCCACCCTTTGCCGCCGCTCCTCCGGGAGGGGCGGTTTTTTCATTCTTCAGCGTGGGACGTCGGCAGCTGCTCCGGATAGGCGGCCTGCTTCATCACCGTCGCCATCAAGCGGAAGGTGTCCACCCAGGCGGCGCGCAGCTCCTGAGTCCAGGCCTCCTCCCCGAGCCCTTGTTTCAGCGTCCACAGCAGGGCGTTGCCGACCGGCGTGTAGTCGCCGGGCTTGACCCCGTAATCGACGTGGCGCTGGGCAAGCTTGTTCAGCACCGGCGCCAGCTGCTGCAGATCGTCCAGGCCCTTGACCGCCAGCTTCAGCGTCGACATCAGCATGTGCCGCTGCGTCGCCATGTCTTTCTTGAACAGCGAGCGCAGATCGGGCGCGTATTCGAACAGCTTGTCGTAGAACAGCTTGGCGGCGTCGTCGGCGATGGGCTCCACCTTGGCGAAGCTTTCCTGGACCAGGCGGATTTGCTGCTGGGTGAGGGACATGTCTCGCTCCTTGCTGCGGGTAATGCATTCAGGATAGCAAATGGACAGGATGGCAAAAGACAGAAGCGACGGGCGAAAAGCGAAAGCGCCGGCGCGGCATTGAGCGTATCCATTGCCAGGCAATCCCGGCGGCCCGGCCGAGAGGCTGGGTGGAGGAACCGAAGATCAGGGCGCGCCATCCTTATCCGAATGCGATAGCGTGAATGAATTGTAGTTTGCAGATGGATTGATATTTATTTGACATTTTTCGCTTGAATGCTACTGCTGGCGACATACGATTAAATACCAATTTGATACCAATAAAGCACCCATTTAACCGACGCGAGGAGATACCCGATGCGGATGACGATGAGAGAAGCGGGCCAGCTATTGGCCGCGGCGGCATGGCTGGCGCAGGGCCAGGCTGCTTGGGCGGCTTGCCAGGCTTGGGCGGAGGGGAGGGCTTACCAGGCTGGCGATGTGGTGGCCTACCAGAGCGCCAATTACACCGCCTTGGTGTCACATACCGCTTATCCCGGCGCCAACTGGAACCCCGCCGCGACGCCGACTTTGTGGAAGGCTGGCGGCGGCTGCGAAGGCGGCGATCCGACTCCGCCCGCGCCGCCGAATCCTCCCGCTCCGCCGAGTCCGCCGCCGGGAGATCCCGCGCCTTTCGCCAAACACGCGCTGGTGGGTTATTGGCACAATTTCGCCAATCCCAGCGGGCCGGCCTTCCCGTTGTCCCAGGTGTCCGATGACTGGGACGTGATCGTGGTGGCCTTCGCCGACGACGCGGGCAACGGCAACGTCAGCTTCGCGCTTGACCCGGCTGCCGGCAGCGCCGCTCAGTTCATCCAGGACATCCGCGCCAAGCAGGCAAAGGGCAAGAGGGTGGTGTTGTCGCTGGGCGGGCAGAACGGGTCGGTGACGCTGAACAGCGCGGCTCAGACTCAGAATTTCGTCAACAGTCTGGCCGCCATCATCGGCCAGTATGGTTTTGACGGCATCGATCTGGATCTGGAGAGCGGAGTATCGGTGGGCGCGCCGGTCGTGAGCAATCTGGTGACCGCGGTGAAACAACTGAAGGCCAAGATCGGACCGCGTTTCTATCTGTCGATGGCGCCCGAGCATCCCTATGTCCAGGGCGGTTATGTGGCCTACGGCGGCAACTGGGGCGCCTATCTGCCCATCATCGACGGCCTGCGCGACGAGCTCTCGGTGATCCACGTGCAGTATTACAACAATGGCGGGCTGTATTCGCCGTATTCCACCGGCGCGTTGGCCGAGGGGTCGGTGGACATGCTGGTAGGGGGCAGCAAGATGCTGATCGAGGGCTTCGCCATCGGCAATGGCGCGTCCGGCAGCTTCAAGGGCCTCAGGCCGGATCAGGTGGCCTTCGGCGTGCCCTCCGGGCGCAGTTCGGCCAATTCCGGCTTCGTCACGCCGGACACCGTCGCCAAAGCGCTGACTTGCCTGACCGCGCTGCAGGGGTGCGGAGCGGTCAAGCCGGCGCAGGCCTACCCGAGCTTCCGCGGCGCGATGACGTGGTCCATCAACTGGGATCGTCGCGACGGCTACGCCTTCTCCCAGCCGGTGGCGGCCAGCCTGCGCCAGTTGCCGGCTGCGGCGAGCGTGAAAAAAGCCGCCGGCGGGACGCGGGCGGCTAGGTGACGCGGGGCCGTCGCTCAGGCGGCGGTCATCTGGTAGCCGCTGATTTCGGCGGCGGAAACCAGCATGTTCAGGTATTCGTGCATGGCTTGGTTGACCGCCATGTCGGTCAGGTACTGTTGCAGGCGCTCCTGAATCTCATCGAAACCGATCTTGCCGCCTTGCTCGCGCTGTTCCACCTGAATGATGTGGTAGCCGAACTGGGTTTCCACCAGGCGCGGGGTGATCTGGCCAGCTTCGGTGCTGAATACGGCTTGCTCGAATTCCGGCACCATCTGGCCGCGGCCGAACTGGCCGAGACCGCCGCCTTGCTTGCCGGACGGGCAGGTGGAGTGTTCCTGCGCCAGCGCGGCGAAGCGCGACGGGCTGGCTTGCACCTCGGCCAGGATGCCTTCGGCCTTGGCCTTGATCAGGCCGGCTTCCAGGCCTTCGCCCTTGGGCAGCAGGATATGGTTGGCCACGGCGCTTTCGCCGGTGTTGAAACGCTCGGGATAACGTTCGTAGAACTCGCGGCAGCTGGCTTCGTCGATGGGCTGCACTTCCAGTTTCTGGTCCAGCAGGGCCTGGATGGCCTGTTGCTCGTCGGCCACGTCCAGGCCTTCGCTCTTGGCCTGCTGCACCAGCAGCGTGTGCAGGATCAGCTGCTGGATGGCGGTGTCGCGCGGGCTGGGGGTGTCTGCGTAGTGGTCCAGCTGGGAGGCGATCATGTCTTCGCTGATTTCAACGCCGTTGACGGTGATGGTCATCTGAGTTTCCTGTAAAGGGAGAGCGGCCGGCTAATGGCGCTTCCGGATGGGCTGCCGACGGCAGCGAGCGACAAGGGCAGGGCGGACCTGCTTGCGAATGTGCGCGAAGGTAAGCGCGGAGGGGGGCGCTGTCAAGCAAAACGGGGACGGCAGGCCGTCCCCGTCGAGCCAGCGCGGATGCTTATTGCTGGATCTGCGCCTTGGCCTTCAGGTCGGCGATGTACTTCTCGATGCGAGCGCTCATGACGTGCTGAGTCAGTTGGGGACGAACTTCCTCCAGTTGCGGCACGTTGCGTTGGCTGCGAACGTCGTCCAGCTTGATCACATGCCAGCCATACTCGGTCTTCACCGGCTTGGCGGTCACTTCGCCTTTGGCCAGCTTGGTCATCGCCTCGGAGAACGGAGCGGCGAAAATGCTGGCTTCCTGCCATTCCAGATCGCCGCCCTTGTTCTTGCTGCCCGGGTCCATCGACTTTTCCTTGGCCAGCTTGTCGAAGGCCTTGCCCTTCTTCAGCGCTTCGATCACGGCCTTGGCTTCGGCTTCAGTCTTCACCAGGATATGGCGGGCATGGTATTGCTTGACTTCCGGAATCGCTGCAACCTGTTTGTCGTACTCGGCCTTCAAGTCGGCTTCGCTGACCGGATTGGCCTTTTCGTAGTCCTTGATCAGACGGCTGGCCAGCGCCATCGCTTGCATGTTGGCCACTTCGGCGGCGAACTCGGGCGATTTGTCCAGGCCCTTTTTCACGGCCTCCTGACGCAGCACCTCGGCGTTCACCAGTTGCTCCTTGATCTGATCGCGGGCTTGAGGATTCACGTTCTGGCCCTGGGCTTCCATCATTTTGACCACGACGTCGATGCGAGCGTCGGAGATCGGCTGGCCGTTCACGGTCGGACCGGCCACGGCGATGGCGCTGCCGGCGAAAGCGGCTACCAGGGCAGTTTGCAGCAGGAGTTTACGCATGTTGTTCTATTCCCGGATTAAGGAGGGGTTACTGGATCTTGCTCTTGGCGCGCAGGTCTTCCACGGCCTTGGCAATGGCTTCTTCCTGCAGCTGGCGGGCAATTTGGGGCTTCACCGCGTCAAGCTGCGGAAGCTGGGCATTGCGGACGTCGGCAACCTTGAATACGTGCCAACCCAATGGCGATTGATAAGGCGCGGCGCTGATTTGGCCTTTGGCGATGGCCTTGAGCGCGTCGGCCAGTTTGGGCTCCATGCGGGACAGATTGCCCCAGTTCATGTCGCCGCCGCTTTGCTTGGCGTTGGGGTCGATGGAACGGGTCTTGACCAACTCGTCGAACTTGGCGCCCTTTTTCAGTTGCGCGATGACTTTTTGCGCGTCGGCCTCGCTGCCCAGCGTGATTTGATAAGCGTGGACTTCCTTGGTGCCGGAGAGCTGTGAGGCCATCTCGTCGTAGCGGGCCTTGATCTGGGCGTCGCCGACATTGGCTTTTTCGGCGATGTCGGCGAACAAGGCGTCGCGCAGCAGCTCGGCGCGCACTTCGTCCATGCGCTTGACGAAAGCCGGCTGCTTGTCCAGGCCGCGGCGAGAAGCCTCTTGCAGGATCAGCTGGCGGCCGATCAGAGAGTTCTTCAACTGCTCGCGCAGCTCGGGGCTGTCCTGTACTTTGCCGCCGCTGTTCTGCACCACGTTGGCGACTGCTGCGTCGAGTTCGGATTTGTCGATGGCGGCGCCGTTGACCACTGCGATCGACTCCGCGGCGACCGGCAGGCTGATCGCGGCAGCCAACAGCAAGGCGGCGATGCGGGAAGATTTCATATTGTTCCTTTAATGGAAATTCAGAGTTCTTCTGGCGTAAGGGCGCGGATAGCCAGCGCGTGCACGCGGCCGGACATCAGTTCGCCCAGAGTCTGGTAGATCAGTCGGTGCCGCGCCACGCGATTCAGGCCGGCGAAGCGCGCGCTGACGATGGTCAGCGTATAGTGGCCGCCGCCGCTCCTGGCGCCGGCATGGCCGGCATGCTGCGCGCTGTCGTCCTGGATGTCCAGATGTTCCGGCTCAAGCGCCCGCAGCGCGGCCTCCAGCATTCGCACGGTATCGCTCATGCTGGAAACACCTGGCGGAACGGCTTGACCTCCACGCCGGCGTAGACGCCCGCTGCGAGATAGGGGTCGGCATCGGCCCAGGATCGGGCGTCGGCCAGCGACGGGAACTCGGCCACGATCAGGCTGCCGGAAAAGCCGGCGGGACCAGGGTCGACGCTGTCTATCGCCGGGAACGGGCCGGCGAGCTTCAGACGTCCGGCGTCCTGCAGCGCTTGCAGTCGCGCCAGGTGCTCGGGGCGGGCGGCGAGGCGCCTGTCCAGCGTGCCGGGCGCGTCTTGCGCCATGATGGCGTACAGCATTATTTCTTTTCCTCGATGTACTTGGCCAGGAACAGGCTTTGGGCGATCACGAACAGCAGCATCAGGCCCATGCCGCCGAACAGCTTGAAATTGACCCAGACGTCTTCGCTGAAATGGTAGGCGACGAACAGGTTCAGCCCGCCCATGAAGGCGAAGAAGCCGCACCAGGCCCAGGTGAGCTTGCGCCACACCGGGCCGGGCATCTCGATTTGCTTGCCCATCATCAGCCGCAGGCCGTTCTTGCCGGCGAATTCGCTGATCAGCAGACCGGCGCCCATCACCCAGTACAGCACGGTGGGCTTCCACATGATGAAGTGCTTGTCGTGCAGCAGCAGCGTGGCGCCGCCCAGCACCACGATCAGCCCGAGGCTGACCCATTGCATGGTGTCCACTTTGCGGTGCTTGATCCAGGCCCAGGCCACCATCACCGCGGTGGCGGCGATGGCCACGCCGGTGGCGACGAACATGTCGCGCGTCAGCCAGTAGGCACCGAAGAACAGCAGGACGGGGAGGAGGTCGGTAAAAAATTTCATGCGGGTGATTATGGGGGCTGGCGCGGCCAGATTCAAGCCGCGCCGGGGTTTGCGAAGGGATTAACGGTTAGTTTGTTTGACGACGCTGAGCGCGCTCGCGACCAACCCGCCGACGTCGGCGACGTTGCTCGGCATGATGATGGTATTGTTTTCCTTGGCCAATTTGCCGAAGGCGTCGATGTACTGCTCGGCCACTTTCAGGTTGACCGCCTCGATGCCGCCCTCGGTGCGGACCGCGCCGGCGATGCGGTTGATCGCGTCGGCGGTGGCGTCGGCCACCAGCCGGATCGCCTCGGCTTCGCCCATCGCCTGGTTGATCGCCGCCTGCTTGCCGCCTTCGGAATTGTTGATGGTGGCCTGCATCTCGCCCTGGGATTTCTGGATCGCCGCCTCGCGCGCGCCGGTGGCCAGGTTGATCTGCTCCACCTTCACGCCTTCGGATTGGGCGATGCGGGCGCGTTTTTCCCGCTCGGCGGTGATTTGCGCCTGCATCGCGTGCAGGATGTCCTGCGGCGGCACCAGGTCCTTGATCTCGTAGCGCAAGACCTTGACGCCCCAGTTTATGGCGGCTTCGTCCAACGAGGCCACTACGCTGCGGTTGATGTCGTCGCGCTCTTCAAATGTTTTGTCCAGCTCCAGCTTGCCGATCACCGAGCGCAGCGTGGTCTGGGACAGCTGGGTGATGGCGACGATGTAATTGCTGGTGCCGTACGACGCCAGCTTGGCGTCGGTGACCTGGAAGTACAGGATGCCGTCCACCTTGAGCTGGGTGTTGTCGCGGGTGATGCAAATCTGGCTGGGCACGTCCAGCGGGATCTCCTTCAGGCTGTGCTTGTAGGCGATGCGGTCGATGAACGGGGTGATGATGTTGAGGCCGGGCGTCAGCGTGGCGTGGTAGCGTCCCAGCCGCTCGACGATGTAGGCGTGCTGCTGCGGCACCACCGCCAGCGACTTGAAAATGAAGATGACGACGGCCAGAAACAGGATCAGGACGATTTCCATGGGGCTCTCTTATTGCGGTTGTTGTGACGAGATCTTGAACAGATTGCCTTCGCGGCCTGAGATGTAGCCAGTGCCGCCGGCGTCCAGCCGATTGTCCAGCAGCAGGGCGTCCCACTCGGCGCCGCGGTAGTGGATGCGGGCGTGGCCGGGGGTCGTCAGCGCGCGGATTTCCACCTGCTGGCCCCAGTCGGGATCATCTTGCGGAGCGGGGGGGCGCATCAGCTTGCGGCGGCGGCGGTAGATCGCGAACAGGCCTGCCGAGCCGCTGACGCTGGCGGCCAGCCATTGCCAGTGTTCCGGGGCGCCGAGCCAGGCGGCGATGCCGCCGCAGGCCAAGGCCAGCGCCACCATCAACAGATAGAAGGTGCCTGAAACGAATTCGGCGATCAGCGCGACCAGCGCGCAGCCGAACCAGAAGGTGAGTTGCGACATGCATTCCTCAGCGGGCGATCATCACGGTTATTGTCCGGCCATTTCTTACGAATGACAACGGGGTCGCCGGCGGGCGGCGGCGCGGACAAGGCTCAGACGTGGTCGCGATCAGGCAGGTGATGGGACAGATGGATGGCGTCCTCGCTGTCCAGCCAGCATGTCCTCACATACAGCCACAGGCCGGCGGCGATCACGGGAATAAGCAGAAGCAGGGTGGTCATGGCCAAGCCCTCCGGGTGGGTGCCCGTTTTCAGTTTAGTCCGAGAATGCGACGCCGGCGGTGCCTGATCGCAGCCTCCGGGTTTACAATGCCCGCCCGTTTCAGACCGCAGGATGGGTTGAATGTTCCAGGTGCAAGAAAAGGCCCAGGCCGAGGTGGAAATCCGCAAGAGCCGGTTCATCGGCATCGTGCTGCCGGTGGCCAGCCGCGACGAGGCGATGCGCGAGCTGTCGGCCATACGCGCCCGCTGGCCGGATGCACGCCACTACTGCGCGGTGTTGCTGTGCGCCGGCGACTCCATGCTGGATGACGACGGCGACTCCATGCTGGATGACGACGGCGAGCCGTCGGGCACGGCGGCCAGGCCGATGTACAACGTGCTGCAGCACAAGCACATCGTCAATGTGCTGGCCGTGGTGGTGCGCTACTTCGGCGGCATCAAATTGGGTGCGGGCGGCTTGGTCAGAGCCTACACTCAAGCTGTCAACGCCGCGCTGGCCGAGGCTGAGCTGGCGCCGCTGAGCCGCACTTGTTTGCGGCGGCTGGCGGTGGCGTTCTCCGGCGAGGCGCGCTTGAGGCGCGCGTGCCAGGAGATGGATTTGGCTGTGGCGGATCAGCAGTACGCGGATCGGGTATGGCTCACGGTTGAGCTGCCCGAGGCGGATGTGGAGGCGAGGTTGGCCGAACTGGCCGACCGGATGGCCGGCGCGCTGGAGGTGGCGTCGCCGGACGGCTGACGAGGACACGGAACGGGAGGCGCAGATGACGCAGCAGAAACAGTACCGGCTGGTGACGCGAAGCGATTTCGACGGCTTGGTGTGCGCGGTATTGCTCAACGAACTCAAGCTGATCAAGGAGGTGATGTTCGCCCATCCGAAGGACATGCAGGACGGCAAGGTGGAAATCACCGGCGACGACATCACCACCAATCTGCCTTATGTCGCCAAAGCCCATCTGGTGTTCGATCACCATTTGTCGGAAACGCTGCGCAACGCCACCGATGTCGACAATTACGTGATCGATCCGCGCGCGCCGTCCGCCGCCCGCGTGGTGTACAACCACTACGGCGGCAAGAAGGCCTTCCCCGACATCGGCGACGAGATGATGGCGGCGGTGGACAAGGCCGACTCCGCCCAGTTCAGCATCGACGAAATCCTCAATCCCAGCGGCTGGGTGCTGCTCAACTACCTGATGGACGCGCGTACTGGCCTGGGGCGCTTCCGAGAGTTCAAAGTCGGCAATTTCCAGCTGATGATGGACTTGATCGGTTACTGCCGAAACCACAGCATAGACCAGATCCTGGCGTTGCCAGACGTGCAGGAGCGGGTGGCGCTGTATCGCCAGTACGAGACGCTGGCCAAGGAACAGATCCGCCGCTGCGCGCGGGTGCACGGCAATGTGGTGGTGCTGCATTTGCAGCACGAGGAAACCATCTACCCGACCAATCGTTTCATGATTTACGCGCTGTTTCCTGACTGCAACATCTCCATCCATGTGATGTGGGGGCTGAATAAGCAGAATACGGTGTTCGCGGTGGGGAAATCCATCGTCAACCGCACCTCCCGCACCAATATCGGCGCGCTGATGCTGCAGTACGGCGGAGGCGGCCACGAGGCGGCGGGCACCTGCCAGGTCGGGCACGATCAGGCCGACGACGTGCTGGATGAGCTGATCGCCCGCATCCGCGGTCACGGCTGAGGGGCTCAAGGCGGGCGAGTCCCGCGCGCGGGTCCGCCGTCGCGTCTATAGCGTTTTCAGGATCGCCAGCGCCTGCGACAGGTCGCCGCAGGTCGCCAGCGCTTGCGCGCGCTGCGCATCGCTGGGCGTGATCAGGTCAGGAACCAGTATCACCCTGGCGCCGGCGGCGATGCCGGCCTGCATGCCGTAGGGGGAGTCCTCCAGCACCACGCAGCGCTCGGGCCGCGCGCCCAGCAGGGCGGCGGCGGCGAGATAGATGTCCGGTTCCGGCTTGGTGCGGGCGATTTCGTCGCCGGCAATGGTGTGCCGGAAATAATGAGCCAGCCCGCTGCGCGCCAGCTTGACGTCAGCGATCTCTCGCCGGGTGGAAGTGGCTACCGCGCGCGGAATGCTTTGGCTCGCCGCCCAGTCCAGCAGCTCCAAGATGCCGGTTTTCAGTGGAATTTCCTCCTGTTCCAGCATGCGGCGATAGCATGCGCGGCTGGTCTGCTGCAGCCGCGCGGCCAACTCCTCGCTTGCCAGATACTCCGCGATGTAGTGGGCGCAGCGGGCTTCGGACAGCCCCACCATTCCCATCAACATCGCGTCGTCCACCGGTATGCCCAATTCTGCTCCCGCGCGGCGGGTCGCGGCGCAGGATAGGGTCTCGGTGTCCAGCATCAAGCCATCCATATCGAACAGCAAAGCGTCAAAACTACGGTTCATGCGATCTCCTTTCTACCCGAAACTATCGGTTTAGCCGGCTGCCGGCAAGGGCGATGACTCTGGTATAGTGATCCCGGTCAAGCACAAGGCGAGGGAGGCGAGGGTGAGGTCGGTACTGATAGCGAATCCCAAGGGGGGCAGCGGCAAGTCGACGCTGGCCACCAATCTGGCCGCTTATTTTGCAGCCCGTGGCAAGAAGGTGATGTTGGGGGATGTCGACCGCCAGCAGACCTCCTTGCACTGGCTGGCCCGGCGCGATCACGCTTTGCCCGGCATTTCTGGCTGGGAAGTGGCGCCCAACGAGCCCAGGCGCCCGCCGCGCGGCACCGAGGTGGTGGTGCTGGACAGTCCGGCCAGCCTGCACGGCAAGAAGCTGACCTCGCTGCTGTCGCAAGTGGGGCACGTGATCGTGCCGATTCAGCCTTCGCCGTTCGACATGTGGGCCAGCGAGGCCTTTTTCGAGCAGATGCTGGAGGAAAAGGCCATCCGCAAGAACAAGGCCTATATGGCGGTGGTGGGCATGCGGGTGGATCCGCGCACCCGTTCGGCGCGAGAGCTGGAACAATTCCTGGCGCGGCACGACGTGCCGGTGCTTAGCTGGCTGCGGGATACCCAGCTTTACGTGCAGGCGGCTTCGGCGGGGATGTCCTTGTTCGACCTGCCGGTGTCGCGAACCGGGCGGGATCGCGAAGCTTGGCTGCCCATTTTGCATTGGCTGGGAGAAGACCCGGCGGCCTGGTGCGACAAATAGCAACAATTTTTACATGCAGACTCTTGACGTCGAGATTTAATCGGCGTAGCTTTGCGTCGTAACTACGTGCGAGCCGAAGACAGGCATCGCAGGGGTAGCTGCAAATGGGAGCCTATAGGGCTCCCGTCTTTGTTTGGGGCCCCTGTTTTTTTCATCCAAACCTGTTTTTGTGGGAGCACACGCATGATCAAGACCGAACTCAACTACGGCGACGTATATCTGGTGCCGAAGAAAACCGTGGTGGACAGCCGCAAGGAGTGCGACACCTCTGTGCAATTCGGCCCGCGCCGCTTCGCGATGCCGGTCTACCCGTCCAATATGAAGTCGGTGGTGTCGGCCGAGACCTGCGAGCTGTTCGCCCGCGAAGGCTGGTTCTACACGCTGCACCGCTTCAATGTCGACGCGGTCGCCTTCACCCGCTACATGCAGGAGCAAGGTCTGTTCGCGTCGATCAGCGTCGGCGTCAACGACGACACCTACGAGCAGCTGGACGCGCTGAAAGCCGCCGGCCTAAGTCCCGAATACATGACGCTGGACATCGCCAACGCCTGGTGCGTGAAGGCGGAGCGCATGATCAAGCACATCAAGCAGCATTTCCCGAATACCTTCCTGATCGGCGGCAACGTCGCCACCGCCGAGGCCGCGCGCGACCTGGAAATCTGGGGCTGCGACGCGATCAAGGCTGGCATCGCCGGCGGCCGAGTCTGCATCACCAAGAACAAGACCGGCTTCCACCGTCCGATGGTCTCCACCGTGCGCGACTGTGTGGGCGCGGTGAGCATTCCGGTGATCGCCGACGGCGGCATCGTTGAGCACGGCGATATCGCCAAGGCGCTGGTCTGCGGCGCGACCATGGTGATGGCGGGTTCGCTGTTCGCCGGCTACGACGAATCGGCCGGCGACATCGTAGAAATCGCCGGCAAGCACTACAAGGAATACTTCGGCAGCGCCTCGCAGTTCAACAAGGGCGCCTATGTCAACGTCGAAGGCAAGAAGATCCTGGTCGAATACAAGGGCAGCATTCCCAAGCTGCTGCGCGAACTGCAGGAAGACTTGCAGTCCTCGGTCAGCTACGCAGGCGGCAGCGCGCTGGCCGCGCTGCGCGATGTCGAGATGATCCAGGTCTACCGCTGAAGCCGGATATTTTTGTCTGGATGGAGCGCAACCCCGCGGCAGCGGGGTTTTTGTTGCGGCGGCGGTTAACGGGGTTGTTGTTTCGTGTGCGAACTATGATGAAGCACGGAGCGTAGCGCTGTCCGATGCCGGTCCCCGCATTGCCGGTGGGCTCGCTCCCGTTTTGGGCGGGAGAATGCGATGCCGCGTATTGGATGCTGGCTGTTGGGCGCTGCGATCGGCATGGCCGGGGCGGCCTGCTTGGCCGCCGCCTTGCAGCTGGGCACCGATGAGTGGGCGCCTTATGAGACGGTCAACGAGCAGCAGGCTCCGGGTTTTAGCGTCGAGGTGATCAGGCGCGTTTTCGATCTGATGGGGCAGCCGGTGGAGATCCGCCAGTATCCTTGGGCGCGAGCGCAAAGCATGGCCTACTCCGGACAGAACGATGGCTTGTTTTCGGCCTTTCGGAACGCGGAGCGAGAGGCGCATTGCTATTATCCGGACGAACCATTGGCGCAGGATCGCTGGCTGTTGTTCGTGCGGCGCGACAATCTGAATCGGCTGGCTTACCACTCATTGGCTGATCTGAAGGGACGCCTGGTGGGCGTGGTGCGCGGCGCGGCGGTCTCCCCCGACTTCTGGGCCGCGGTGAGGCGCGACAACGACTATGAGGAAGCGGTGGACGACGACGCCAACTTCCGCAAGCTGCTGGCGGGCCGCGTCGATTATGTCGTGGCCAGCCAGGCCAACGGCGCGCAGGAGCGTTTCAGGATTCCCGGCGGCGAGCAGATCGCGGCGTTGCCGGGCGCGGTGCTGAAGGAGGACGCGTTATACCTGATCTTCAGCAGGCGCACGGTCAGCCCCAAGACAGTGGCGGCGTTCTCCCGGACTCTGCGCCAGTTCAAGCAGAGCGGAGAGTACCGCGCGATCTTTCAGCGCTACTTTCCCGGCATGGGCGATGGAGTCGGCGGCAAATAGTCGCGCGGAGCCGGTGCGCCGCATGGCGCGGCGCGGGCGAAAAGACGGGCTCAGCCGTTTTGCGTCTGAATGGCTCGGCGTTCATGCCGAGCCGCGGCGGCGGGTTGGGTTTCGGTTGGCAGCGAGGAGCGGCATTGCAGCCAGATCGCGCATTCCAGCTGCATCGCTATCGCATCGTCCTGATTGCGGGTGGTCCATTTCACCTTGACTACGCCGAATCCGGGCTGGCTGCCAGAACGGCGCTTTTCCAGCACTTCCACTTCCACTCGCAGCGTGTCGCCGGCGCGTGTCGGCTGCGGCCAGCGCATCTTGTCGATCTGCATGCCGATCAGGCCATTGGCCGCGCGCCCCAGTTCGGACTCCGCCACCAGTCTCATCGACAGGCTGCTGGTGTGCCAGCCGCTGGCGGCCAGTCCGTTGAAGAAGGTTTGCCGCGCCGTTTCCGGATCGGTGTGGAAAGGCTGCGGGTCGAACTGGCGGGCGAAGGAGATGATTTCTTCTTCGCTCAGCGTGTAGCCGGCGCTGAGAAAACGCTGGCCTGGCTGCAGGTCTTCGAAGTAGAGCATGATTAACTTACGTTAACGTAATGTCAGACTCGCAGCATAGCGCCGTCTCAGTTAATGGTCAAAGAATCATTCCTAATCGAGCGACGCCGCAATCGCCGCCGCCAGTCCGGCCGGATTGTCCCACGCCAGCGAATGGCCTGCATCGGCGACGATGCGGGTGGCGATGGCGTGTTTGGGCAAGCCATCGGCGTCCGGGTCCGGCAGCGAGCGCTCGCCGAAAATCACGCAGCGCGGCATGGCCAGCGCCAGCAGTTGTTCGCGCCAGCTGACGGCGCCGCCTTGGATCAGCCCTTTGGCGGCCCGGTGCACGGCGAGCGGCGAGGCGACGGCCATGCTGCCAGCCCAGGCTGGATTGTGGCCGCGGAAGGCGGCGACGATGTCGGCGTGCCCGCAGACGATATAATCCCGCTCATCCTGGACGGCCAGCGCGCGGCTGTAAACGCCGCCGCCGCTGTCCAGATTGGGTTCGGCCAATACCAGGCGCCGGACCTGCTCCGGAAGCAGCGTCGCGAGCTCGATGGCGATGCTGCCGCCCATGCTGTGGCCGAACAGGTCGAATTCGCGCAGCTCCAGCCGCGCGATCCACTCCGCCAGCGTTCGCGCCTGGGCATCCGGCGCGTAGTTGAAATCATCGGGCTTATCGCTGAAGCCGAAGCCCAGCAGGTCGACGAGCAAGGCGCGCCGGCCGGCCAGGCCGGGTTCGGACAGCAGGCGCGGATAGTCGAATGAGGAGGCGCAGCCCAGGCCATGCAGCATGATCAGCGGCGCGCCGTGGCCGGGAATGTCGTGATAGCGCAGGTGGGCGGCGGGTTGGCTGAGTTGATGAGATTTCATCGTCGGATCCTGCGATTTAGTTGATCAGGGCGTATAGCGCGGTATCGCGCGGGAAGCCGTCCGGCGCGATGCGCTCATTGCGCATGATGCCTTCCAGCGCGAAGCCGGCGCGTTCGGCCACCCGGCGGCTGGCCAGGTTTTGCGCGTCGGCCAGGCAGGCGATGCGGCGCAAGCCGAGTTCTTGGCGGGCGAAATCGCATACCGCGCGCGCGGCCTCGCCGATCAGGCCCCGTCCCTGCCAGTCGCGATGGGCCCAGTAGCCGATGTGCGCCTGCCGGTGCCGCCACGAGAGCTGGTGCAGGCCGCAGGCGCCGACGAAATGGCCGCCGTCCTTCAAGAACAGCAGCATGGGAAGCCCTTTGCGGGCCAGGTAGTCGACGCGGCTCTGGCGGCAAAAGGATTCGGAGGTCTCGATCGATGGCTCCTCCAGCGCCCACGGCATGGAGGCGGGGAAGGCGCGCAGCTGCGCCAGCGAGGCGCTGACGGCGGCGTAGACGATGGGGCGTCTCCCGGCATCGGGCTGCGGAGTGTCAGGCGTTCGCTTTCGATCTGGTCGGGGATGTCGCGCAGGATATCGCTCATGTCATGCTCCTTGCATTGTGCAATGCAATATTATCGTTTGACATGAAATGTTCCAACGATAATTTATACCCTTAGCGCGGCGATCAGCGCGGCCTCCAGCGAGAGCGTGGTCTTGTCGTCCTTCAGCGCGCCGCCCGAAATCAGGAAGGAGTCCTCGGCGCGGCCGCCCAGCGTCATGATCTTGGCCGATTGCACGCTGAGCCGGTAATCGGCCAACACCTTGGCGATGCGCGCCAGGAGGCCGGGGCGATCGCCGGCGACGATGGACAGGATGAAATAGTTGTCCTTGTCGTCTGGACGGATGGAGACCTGCGGCGTGATGGGGAAGTGCTTGAGGTGGCGGCTGATCCGGCCTTGCGGCGGCAGCTGCAAGGGTTTGTCGGCGGCCAGGGCCGCGGCCAGCTCGAATTCGATGAAGTTGATCATGTCGCGGTAGTCGCCATCGTGATGCTCGGGGACGAAGACATGGAAAGTGTCCAGCGCGTAGCCGTGGCGGGTGGTGTAGACCTTGGCGTCGGCGATGCTGTAGTTGGTGCGTCCGAAAAAGGCGCAGGCGCGGGCGAACAGCTCCGGCTTGTCCGGCGAATAGATCAGCACTTGCAGGCCTTCGTGGTCGTCGGCCAGCCGCGCGCGCACCTGCGGCGCGTCCGGCGCCAGCTGGCGATTGAGCACGCGGGCGTGCCAGGCGATTTCCTTGGCTTCGTGGCGCAGGAAGTAGACGGTGTCGAGCTGCGCCCACAGCCCGGCCTCGGCGCCGTCCGGTATCGCGTGCAGCCGCAGTTGGGCGCGCGCCTGGTTCTTGCGCGCCTCCAGCTCGGAGGCGAGGTCGATTTCGCCGCCGCGAGACAGCACGCGCAGCGTGGCGTGGTACAGATCTTCCAGCAGCTTGGCTTTCCAGGTGTTCCATACCTTGGGGCTGGTGCCGCGGATGTCGGCCACGGTCAGCAGGTAAAGCGCGGCCAGCCGGCGCGGGGTTTGCGCCAGCTCGGCGAAGCGCTGCACGGTTTCCGGGTCGTAGATGTCCTGCTTTTGCGCGATGCTGGACATGGTCAGGTGCTGGCCCACCAGCCAGCCCACCAGCTGGGTGTCCTCGTCGCTCAGGCCGTGATCGCGGCAGAAGGCTTCGGCGTCGGCGATGCCTAGCTGGGAGTGGTCGCCGCCGCGGCCCTTGGCGATGTCGTGGAACAGGCCGGCCAGGTACAATGCCTCCGGCCGTTCGAAATCATTGATCAGCCGCGACAGGAACGGATATTCGTGGTTGTAGGCGCTGATGGCGAAGCGGCGCAGATTGCGCACCACCATCAGGATGTGCTCGTCCACGGTGTACACGTGGAACAGGTCATGCTGCATCTGGCCGACGATCTGGCCGAAGTTGGGCAGGTACTGGCCCAGGATGCCGTACAGGTTCATGCGCCTGAGCGTGCGGGTCAGGCCGGCCGGCTCGCGGAATATCTGCATGAAGGTGGCGCGGTTGCGCGGATCGCGGCGAAAATCGTCGTTGATCTGGCTGCGGCCGTGCCACAACGCGCGCAACATCCGCGGCGCGAAGCCGGACAGCTCCGGATGGCGCTGCAGGGTGAGGAAGGCTTCCAGCATCGCATGCGGGTGCTTGTCGAAGACGTGGACCTCGCGGATGCCCAGCATGCCGTTGACCGCATGGAAGTATTCGTTGATGTGCTGGGTGACGCGCGGCACCTGGCAATAGATGCGGCCGCGCAAATTGGGCAGCAGGATGCCGTTGAGCTGGTTCACCGTCTTGGCGGCGCGGAAGTAGAGTTGCATAAGCTGCTCGCTGGCGCGCTTGGCCGGCGTGTCGGCCAGGCCCCAGGCCTGCGCCACCTGTTGCTGCAGGTCGAAGATCAGGCGGTCTTCGCGGCGGCGGGCCAGCAGGTGCAGATCGATGCGCAGCTTCTGCAACTCTTCCTCGCTGTGTTTGATCAGCCGGGCCTCGGCCAAGGTCAGGATGCCGCGGCGGACTAGCGAGTCCCAATTGTCGCCCAGGCCGGCGGCCTTGCTGATCCACAATATCGTGTGCAGATCGCGCAGGCCGCCTGGGCTTTCCTTCAGGTTGGGCTCCAGATTGTTGCTGACGCCGAAATGGCGAGTGTGGCGCTGTTGCTGCTCCCGCGTCTTGCCCTCGAAAAAGGCCAGAGGGTCGCGTTGCGCTTCCAGCTTGGCCATCATCTCGCGCCAGGGTATGGCGGGACCAGCCACCAACCGGTTTTCCAGCAAATTGGTTTCTATCGTGATGTCGCCGGCCGCCTCGCGCAGGCATTCGTCCAGCGTGCGCACGCTGTGGCCGATCTCCAGCCCGATGTCCCACATCAGGCCGATGAAGTGGCTGACCTTGTCCTTGATTTCCGCAGGGGTGGGGTCGGGCAGCAGGATCAGAATGTCGACATCAGAACTGGGAAAGAGCTGGCCGCGACCGTAGCCGCCCACGGCGGCGAGCGCGGCCGCTTCGTTCAGGCCTTGCTCGCGCCACAGCGCGGCCAGCGTTTCGTCCACCGCCTGGCTGTAGCGGCGAAGGAAGGCCGGCGCATCGCGATTGGCATGGTAGGCGTCGGCCAGTTGTTGTCGCTTGTCGGCCAGCGCCTGGCGCCAGTGTTGCAGGGAAGTGGCCGCAAGCGTCATGTCAGCGCCTCTCCTGTTTCGCGATGATGGCGATGCCGCCCAGCAGGAAGATCAGCGTGGGCAGCGTGGCCGACAGGATGGCGTTCCAGTCGTACAACAGGCCCAGGTGGCCGAACAGACGATTCACGAAGTGGAAGCTGACGCCCAGGCAGATGCCGGCGAACAGCTTGATGCCCAGCTGTCCGTGGCGCCGCTGCTGCGGAGTGAACGCCAGCGCCACCAGCGCCATCGAGATGCAGGCCAGCGGATAGAACAGCTTGCTCCACAGCGCGATTTCATAGCGCTGGGTCTGTTGTTTGTTTTTCTTCAGGTGTTCGATGTAGGTGAGCAGGTTGTGCGCCGACATTTGTTCCGGCACCACCAGCAGCACGGACAGGATTTCCGGCTCGACGATGGACTTCCATTGCAGCGTCGGGTAAGCGGCGCTGGCGGCATGGTCGCCGGCCAGCACGGTTTCCTTGACGTTTTCCAGCTTCCAGCTGCGGTTTTGTTTGGAGAACGTGCCGCGCTCCGCCATGCGGATGCGCACCAACTTGAAATCCTGATCGTAAGTGTAGATGCGAATGCCGAGCAGGGTATTGTCCGGCAGCATTTCGTGCACATTGATGAAGTTCTGGTTGTCCTTTACCCAAGTGCCGGAGCGGAACTCCTTGGCGACGATGGAGTGGGTGGCAGTCAGTTTGGTGCGTTCGGCTTCCTGCATCGCCCATGGCGCGGCGAACTCGCCCAGCAGGATGGTGACCACCGCGAAGCCAAGGCCGAATTTGAGCAAGGTGGCGGCGATCTGGCGCAGCGTGACGCCGGAGGTGCGGATCACCGTGTATTCGCTGGAGCTGGCCAGCTGAGTCATCGCCACCATGCCGCCTATCAGCACGGCCAACGGCATCAGCTCATAGGCGTGGCCTGGGATCAGCAGCGCCACGTAGGTGGCCATCACGCCTGCGGTGTAGCTGCCGGTGCCCAGCGACGGCACTTCGCCCAGCAGGTCGAAAAAGCCGTACAGGCCCAGCAGCGCCAGCAGGGTGAACAGCGTGGACTGGGTCAGCGTGCTGACGATATAGCGGTGTATGAGTTTCATCGAAGCAGGCTTAGCGTTTTTTGCTGAACATCAGGCGCATGGATTGGGAGAACGGCGCTTGCGGCCGGTCGCGGTGTTTGAGCAGCAGCAGCGCGGCCGCAAGCATCAGCGCATGCACCAGGGCCACGGCCCAGACGCCCACCTTGTCCTGGCCCACCCAGTTGCGGGTCAGGGTCAGGCCGTTCTGGTAGAGGAAAAAGGCCAGCAGCGCGAACAGCAGGTTGTAGGTGTGGCCGCTGCGCGGATTGTAATAAGACAGCGGCAGCGCCAGAAGCGCCAGGAAAATGCAGCTGAATGGCATGGATAGCCGCCAGGCCAGCTCCGCGCGATATTCCGGGTTGCCGCTGCCTGCTATCAACGCGCGGGTGGGGATGGATTGCCGGTTGCTGGCGGGACCGGTCGCCACCTGGCTGTCGCCCAGGCTCGCGGTATAACGCTTGAATTCGCCTATTTGGTAATCCGCCTGGCCAGGTTCGCCGACATAACGCTTGCCGTCTTCCAATACCAGCACGCGCTCTCCGTCGGGTTTGATCGAGATATAACCGCGCTTGGCGAAAATGGTGCTGACTTTTCCTTCAGTCATGTCCTGCATGAAAATATTGGTGGCGGCGCTGTGCAAACCCGAATAATTTTCAATGAAATACACTTTGCTCGACGATGCCGATTCTTTGAACACGCCGGGCGAAATCGCCGAGATCTCTTCGCGGCGCTTGATGATTTCCGCGTAGTCCTGGCTGCGCTGGTCCGCCCAGGGGCCGACGAACAAGGTGACGCCCGCCACCAGCACGGCCAGCGGCAGGGTAAAGCGCATGATCGGCCAGATCCAGTCGCGCAGCGACAGGCCGGAAGACAGCCAGACCACCATTTCATGATCGCGCCAGGCGCGGGTGAACACTACCAGCACGCTGACGAACACGGTCAGGATCATCAGCACCGGGAAAAATCCCAATGTCCAGAAACCGATCAGCGCGGCTACCGCCTCGTTGGCGATCTGGCCCTCGGCCGCCCGCCCCAGCAGATTGATGGCCTGGGTGGAAACGATGATGGCGAGGAGCACGATGAATACGCCCAGCGCGGTTAAAGTCAATTCCCGTGTCAGGCTTTTTTGAAAAACCATTTATTCAGTGCCTTTTTGACTTTTTGTGAAAAGCATTGTGATAATTCGATGAGACAATTCTGAAGCGCCAATTCCGGCAAATTTGGACCAATACAACAATCCTGCGTTCACCGGCGGCGTAGCCGTCCGTCTGACCCTAGCTTAGACGGCCGTCATGAGGTGAGCGACGACACTCGTTCTACAGCGGAGTACCTATGGAATTTAACATAAAAAGCGGGAGCCCGGAGAAGCAGCGCGTCGCCTGCGTGATAGTCGGCGTGTATGAATCGCGCAAGCTGACTTTTGCCGCCGATTTGCTCGATCGCATTTCCAACGGCTTCATCAGCGACGTGATCCGCCACGGCGACATGGAGGGAAAGCTGGGCAGCACGCTGGTGCTGCATTCGGTGCCGCATACCCTGTGCGACAGGGTGATGCTGGTTGGCCTGGGCAAGGAAAGGGATTTCCGCGCCAAGGAATATCGCGAAGCCGTGCGCGCATCGGTCAGGGCGCTGACGCAGACCTCGGCGTCGGAGGCCGTCAGCTACCTGTCCGAATTGACCGTCAAAAAGCACGATGTCGAGTGGATGGTGGAGCAAGCCGCCGTGGTGACGCTGGACGCGCTGTATCGCTTCGACCGCTTCAAGAGCAAGCAGGACGAATCGGTGCGAGAGCCGCGCAAGCTGACGCTGGCCGTGCCGCGCCGCAGCGATTTGGCCGACGGCGAAAAGGGCCTGCAGCGAGGCACGGCCATCGGCAACGGCATGCGGCTGGCCAAGGATCTGGGCAATCTGCCGGGCAATGTCTGCACGCCGAGCTATCTGGCAGAGGAAGCGCGCAAGGTGGCCGAGGCTTTCGGTTCGGAGGCTGAGCTGCTGGGGCCGGCGGAGATCGCTGAATTGGGCATGCATTCTTTCCTGTCCGTCGCCAAGGGCAGCGTGGAAGAGGCGCGCTTGATCGTGCTGAAGCACAGCGGCGCCAAAAACAAGGAAGACAGGCCCATCGTGTTGGTGGGCAAGGGCATCACTTTCGATTCCGGCGGCATCTCGCTGAAGCCGGGCGAAGGCATGGACGAGATGAAGTACGACATGTGCGGCGCCGCCACGGTGCTGGGCGCCTTCCGCGCCGCGGTGGAAATGAATCTGCCGCTCAACATCATCGCCATCGTTCCCACCTGCGAGAACATGCCGGCCGGCAACGCGGTGAAGCCGGGCGACATCGTCACCTCGATGTCCGGCCAGACCATTGAAGTTCTCAATACCGACGCCGAAGGCCGGCTGATCCTGTGCGACGCGCTGACCTACGCCGAGCGTTTCGGCCCGGCCACCGTGATCGACGTAGCCACGCTGACCGGCGCCTGCGTGATCGCGCTGGGCCACATCGCCACGGCCCTATACAGCAATCAGGACAGCCTGGCGCGCGAGCTGCTGGCCGCCGGCGAGGAAGTCGCCGACCGCGCTTGGCACATGCCGCTGTGGGATGAATATCAGGAGCAGTTGAAGAGTCCGTTCGCCGATATGGCCAATATCGGCGGCCGCCCGGGCGGCAGCGTCACCGCGGCCTGCTTCCTGTCGCGTTTCGCCAAGGCATACGATTGGGCTCACCTGGACATCGCCGGCACTGCCTGGAAGGGCGGCAAGGACAAGGGCGCCACCGCGCGTCCCGTGCCGCTCCTGGTTCAGTTCTTGCAAGACCGCGCCGACATCGCGCTGGGCAACGTGGTTCGCCGCGGCCGCCCGCGCCGCGAAGCGCCCGAAGTGGCGGAAGATGACCAAGATTGATTTTTATACCAATGTCTCCGACCCGCAGGCCTTTGCCTGCCGGTTGGCGGACACGGTGCAGCGCAAGAAGGAACGGTTGCTGATCTGGCTGGAGAGCGAGCGCAGCGTGGAGGTGTTCAGCAACCGCTTGTGGAGTTTCGGCGATACCCGCTTCGTGCCGCATTGCCGGCTCGGGGCGCCGGAGGCGGCTGAGACCCCGGTATGGCTTGCCGCAAGCCTGCCGGACGGCTTGTCCCATCCCGTCCTGTTGAACCTGGGGCCGCATTTGCCCTATGAAATCGGCAGGTTTGAGCGCATTCTGGAAATAGTGGGGCGCGACCCCGAGTCGCTGTCCACCGCTCGCGAGCGCTTTCGCGCCTACCGCGAGCAGGGCTGCGAGATCGAACATCACGACATGAGCCAAACGCCATGACTGAGTCGCAGAAAGCCGGCGAGCCTGATTGGAGCGGCCTCAATCTGCCGATCCTGACTGAAGTGGTGGAGGAGCAGGCGGTGCCGACCTTGGCCGAGGAGGCTGAGGCGGAAGCGCCTGTCGAGGTTCCCGAATTCGATTTCTCATCCGAATTGGATACGCTGGCCGCGCAGCTGGAGCACGAAGGCGGCGCAGAGCCCGAGCTGGAAATTCCCGAGCTGACGCTGGACGAGTTGCTGGCGACGTCCAAACCGGCGGATTCCTCCGCGGATGCGGCCGGCGGCCTCGACTTCAGCAATTTGCCGTCGCTGGAATTGTCTGATGCCGACTCGCTGGCCGGTGCGGAGGGCCTGGATTTCGTGCTGGAGCCGCGCGCCGAGCCGCAAGCCGGGGAAGCCGATGGTTTGGCGGCGCTGATGGCGCGAGCCGAGTTGCAAGTCCGGGAAGAAACGCCGCAGGAGGTGCCGGAGCCGGCTGCGGAAACCGGGGCAGAGATCAGCTGGGGCGATGTGGTGGAGGCGGCCAGCGAACTGGCGCCGGAGTCGCCTTCCCCGCTTTTGACTGAGAGCGTGGGGCCGGCGGCGACGTTCGAGTCCAGTCTGCCGGCGAGCGAGCCGACGGATAGCGAGATGGCCGCTTCTTCGGGGGGCTCCGCCGAGGTCGCCGAGCAGCCTGAGCCGCAGGCCGCGTCCACCGAATCCGAGTCGGCCGGCTTTACTTCCATTTCCCTGGACAGCCTGCCCAGCGGCGTGCTCGGCGGCGGCGTCGGCAGAGAGCCCGCTCCCTCCAGCGGGCTGGAGTGGCTGTCCAATTTGCCGTCGCAACAACCGCCCGCAGAGCCTCCGAAACCGACGGTCAAGGAGATGATCGCCGAGGCGGAGCGCGTGCTGGCCGAGGAACGGGCCAAGCAGGCTGCGGCCAATCGCGCCGAGGCGGAAGCCTTTGGCATGACGCCGCCGGAATCAGTCCAGTCTTCGGCCGAAGAGACGCCGGCCACTGCTCAGGCGTCGCAGGAGACGGCAGTGGGCGCGGTCCTGAATGATTTGTCCGAGGCGTCGGGCATGGAGCATGCGGAGGCCCAGCTATACGCCGAACTGGCGGCGGAGTCGCCGCTGGTGGACGAAGCCGCCATGCCGACAGTGCCCGATATCTGCGCCGAGTCCATGGCAGAGGGGGCGGCTGAACAGGCGAAAGGCGTTGCCGAGGCGGAGCTTCCGGTGGATCCCGATATGCCGTTGATCGAGCCCGGGCCGCCATTAGGCAGTGCGGAGCCGGTGCCGGAACAGACAGATATGCCGGGCTGCATCGATGCCGAGCTTGACGGGATGGCGCCGGAGCTTGCGGCTGACATCGACCTCCACGCATCGGCGGAGCGGGCCTCGGCCGGGCGGTTCGTCGAGCCGGAAAGGGTGGCGGAGCCCCGAGAGTTGCCGGGGGGCGCGCCTGTTTTGCCGGCGGATGGGATCGAGCCTGCGGCAGAGGCGGGAGAGTCGGCGCAGGCGGAAGAGGTCGAGGCTGCGCTGGAGATCGAGACTCTCCCTGCAATGCCGGAGCTTGATCCAGCTTCGACGGTTGACGGCGATTTCAGTGTGTTGATGGAGGGCGAGCCGGGGCCGCAGGGGGAAGAGGCCCCCGTGTCGTCTGTCGAATCTGATCCCATCATCGAGCTTGAGCCGGGGATTGGGGCATTCCCGGTTGCGTCGGAGCCGGAACCTGTTGTTGACGCAGATTTCAGCATGCTGACGGAGAGCGAGTCCGTGCCGCCAGTGGAAGAGGTCGCTGCGCCGTCGGCCGAATTGGAAGACGAGGCTGCGCAGAGGGCTGAGGCTGGTCTTGAAATCGACATCGGGCTGGGAGCGGGCGAGCATTTCGGCAGTCTCGCGGAAGGCGAATTGGCATCGTCGGAGGGCGAGGCTGCCATGTCGGTCGCCGAAGAGGAGGCCGCAGCCGAGTCTTTGCCATTGGCGGAAGAGGTTTTCATCGCGCCGGAGGCCGTGGTTGAGCCTATGCCGGAGAGGGAGGACTTCCCGATCGGGCCGGCGCTTCAGCCGGAGCCTGTGGTCGACGCGGATGCCAACATGTTGACGGATGGCGAGTCTGTGCCGCAGCCGGAAGTGGCTGAGGCGCCATCTGTCGAATTGGAAGGCGCGCTTGCGCCGAGTCTGGACGGGGAGCCAGAGGAGGCGCCGGCGAGCGGGTTTGCGTCTGGGGCGGATGGGGATGCGGCAGCGGAAGGAGAGTCGGCGTTTTCCGAAGAGCTTGCCGAGTCGTTTGTCGAAGAAGAGGCGATGACCGGACTGCCGCCATTGACGGCGGACGCAGTCGAGTCCAGTCCGGAGTCGGGAGCGCTTCCGGTTGTGTCGGAAGCAGAGCCTGAGCCCGATGTCGATGCGGATTCCGGCATTCGGGAAGAGGCGGCGGCATCGTTCGCTGAGCAGGACGATGTGGCGGTAGGGCCGCAGCCGATGGCTGTCGATGACGTGGTGCAAGACTTGTACGATGCGGTGCCGCAGCCTGCTCCGCTGGAGGACGAGGATTTGCCGGCGTTGTCCGGGCTGTTGGGTCGAGGCGTGTCGACTCCGGCGGCGACGCAACCCGAGCCGCAGGCATTGGCGGAGCCTCAGACCTCCCGGATGCAGAACGATGCGACCGCAGAAGTCTCGGTGTTGAAGGTGGCGGCCATGTCGTCCGCCGCGGCCGGAGGCAAGCCGTCGCCGCAAGGCGGCCTGGATGAGCAGGCGCTGTTCAATTCTTTGTATGAGCAGATGCTGCCGCGGATGAAGGTAGAACTATCGTTGTGGCTGCAAGACGCGATAGAGGTGCAGGCCAAGCAGATGCTTTCCGGCATGATGCATCAGTTGAAAGAGGACTACGAGATGCTGTTTGGCGACGCCTTGAAGGAAAGCCTGCGCCAGGCGCTGAGCGACAACGGTGGCGTGCGCAAACCGGAGGAGGGCGGAAATGAGTGATCGTTTGTCCGCCATTGTCACTCGGACCGGAGACGACGGTTCTACCGGTTTGGGCGACGGCAGCCGCGTAGCCAAGGATTGCGTCCGCATCCAAGCTCTGGGCGATGTCGACGAGCTCAATTCCGTGATCGGCGTTTTGCTGGCGGAAGCGCCGCCTAAGCCTATGGCGGAGTGGCTGGCCGAGATTCAGCATGACTTGTTCGACTTGGGTTCCGAGCTCGCCGTCCCCGGCTATGGCGCCATCGCCGATAGCCACGTGCAGGCGTTGGAGGGCTTGGTTTCCTTCATGAACGAGGAGTTGGGGCCGCTCAAGGAGTTCATCCTGCCGGGCGGTTCGCGCGGCGCGGCGCTGGCGCATCAGGCGCGTTCGGTCTGCCGGAGGGCCGAACGCTCCGTCGTGGCGCTGGCCCGGGAGGATGAGGTTTCCCAGGCGCTGCGCCGCTATCTGAACCGGCTGTCCGATTTTCTGTTCGTGCTGGCGCGTTATCTTAATCGCGAAAGCGGCGTGCCGGATGTGCTATGGCAGGCGGGCAGGCGACGTTGAGCGGTAACCGGCCGGCGGCCGGAAGAATGAAAAGGGCGGCTTCAGGCCGCCCTTTTCATTGCCCACTGGCATGGGTTTTCAAACCTCTCCCTGGCGGGTCAAGGCTTGTCGGCCATCCGTAGCGCGTCCATTGCGCATGGGCGCGCTGGCCTCAAGAGGACGTTGCATCCATCAGGCTTGGCTGGCGGCGGGAGACAGATTCTTTCCCTCGCGCTTTTCCTCTTCCGCAGGCTTGGGCAGCCTTTCCAGGCAGCGCAGATTGCGTTCGATGCGGATGATGATGGACTGGAATACGATCAGCAGAAAGGCGCCGAAGCAGGCGGCGGCGAAATAAAGATTTTTGGCGCTGTCGGCTTGCTCTTGCTGGTAGTTCGCCATGCGTTCGGCATTTTTCACTTCAATGGCGTCCGCCTGGTTTTCAAATTGCTCGGTGTAATGATCCAGCGCGCCATTGATGAAATCGAACGGATCCTGTGCCTTCACCGCCTTGGCCGCAGCCGGGGCGGCGAACAGCTTCTCCATGGTGTCTGCCATGCCTTTGACGAAGGCAGGCGCGTGCTCGGGCTTCTTCAGCGCTTCGCTGCGGGAGTGCAGCGCGCCCAGCAGGCTGTCCTGATCCAGAGGGCCGAGTCCAGGATGGGTCTTGTCGATAAAGCGGCTGATGGCTTTCGCGGTCCGTTGATAGTCGTGGGCAAGCGGGTCCGCGGTTTCAGGTTCTTTCTTGGCTGCGTCCTTGTTGGGCGATGCCTCCGGCGAGATGGCCTGTAGAATCTGCTCCGCGCTGACCTTGGGTTCCAGCTTGGCCTGCTCAGGCTCATTGGCGCCGCCGCGCAGCGAGTTGATGGCCATTACGACCGCGGCGATCAGCAGAGCGCCGGCAACCAGAAGGGTGACGAAGCGCAGAATCGCCAGATAGGCGTTTTCCAGTTTTTGCAGCATTTTATGACTTTCTTATTGCGAAGGTTTAAGAAAATTTGCGCGGCAAAATTCTACATAGTATGTGTTTCTAATGTAATTGACCTTATTGTCGTTTGACTTTTCACATTAATTTTGTCGGAATTTGGCTTGTTGTGTGGGGCCGTGTTGTGGTGAAGGGGCGCTGTTGAAAATTATCCACTACAGTCAAGGCCCGGATTTTCTGGCCGTTGAACAGCGGATCGGCCACGAAATCCATGCTCCAGCAGGCATTCAAACTGGAGACCGCCGGCCGGGCTTGCCGGTGCGCGGCCGCCACTCGCCGCTTGGGCCGTTTGCGCCGCAGGTTCAGCCCTTCTTCGCAGTAGATCCGGTAGGCCTTCTTGTGATTGATCTGCCAGCCCTCGCGCCGCAGCAGGGCGTGGATGCGGCGCGCGCCATAACGAATACGCGTGGCGATCTCGCGGATTCGCTGCCGCTCCGCACGATCGCCTCGAGGGTGAGAGCGATAAAAATAGGTAGCTTGCCGCAGTTGAATGACTGCGGTGGCGCGACGGATGCTGACGCGGTACGCGTTGATCAGGACGTTGGCCAACTCGCGTTTGCGGGCCGGCCTCACAGCTTTTTTTGGATGACTTCCTGCAGCATCGGCTTGTCCGGGCTCAGGTCGGCGACCATGCGCTTGAGGCGGGCATTCTCTTCTTCCAGTTGTTTCAGGCGGCGTAGTTCGCTGACGCCCAGGCCGCCGTATTTCTTCTTCCAGTTGTAGAAGGTGGCTTCGGAGACACCTATCTTGAGGCAGGCCTCGGCGACGGTGGTGCCGAGGCCTGGCGCAACGCGAAGGCAATTTGTTTTGGTGAACTTCGATTTTTCATGACAAATCGCCTGCCCGGATGGGTTTGAATTTGCCAGAAATCTCTACTTTTCGCCGCTACGTTTTTGCGGGAGGAGGTCAGGCGCAATATATCGTTCGCCTTTCATCTGGACGCCTCAAGGCGCCATCCTCGCATCCCGTCGCCCGGTGAAATCCCATATAGCGTAAAATAGCGGCCTATTGAATGCTGATGCGGGCATGCGCCGCGTGTTCCTGCGATTTTTGAACGGAAATACCCATACCCATGCTTGACGATATCAAGAAAACCCTCTGGGCCGCGGCTGACAAGCTGCGCGCCAATATGGATGCCGCCGAATACAAGCACCTCGTCCTTGGCCTTATCTTCCTCAAGTACATCTCCGACACCTTCGCCGCCCGGCAGGCCGAACTGAAGAAGCGTTTCGCCGACGAAAGCGACGAATACTTCCTGCACGATTGCGATGATGAGCTGCTGGCGGAAGAGCTGGACGACCGCGACTACTACACGGCGGTGAACGTCTTCTGGGTGCCGGAAGCGTCCCGTTGGGAAAACTTGCGCGCCGCGGCCAAGCAAACCGACATCGGCAAGCGGGTGGATAATGCGCTGGCCGAAATCGAGGGCGAAAACCCCAAACTCAAGGGCATTCTGGACAAGCGCTACGCGCGCGCCCAATTGCCGGATGGCAAGCTGGGCGAGCTGGTGGATTTGATATCCACGATTGGTTTTGGCGAGGACGCCAGCCAGGCGCGCGACGTGCTGGGCCAAGTCTACGAATACTTCCTCGGCCAGTTCGCCAGCGCCGAGGGCAAGAAGGGCGGCCAGTTCTACACCCCTGCCTCCATCGTCAAGACCCTGGTGGCCGTGCTGGCGCCGCACCACGGCAAGGTGTATGACCCCTGCTGCGGCTCCGGCGGCATGTTCGTGCAGTCGGAAAAGTTCATCGAGGCGCACGGCGGCAAGCTGGGCGACGTCTCCATCTACGGCCAGGAATCCAACCCCACCACCTGGCGTCTGGCGGCGATGAACCTGGCCATTCGCGGCATAGACTACAACCTGGGCCGCGAACCCGGCGACACCTTCACCCGCAACCAGCACCCGGACCTGCGCGCCGACTTCATCCTGGCCAACCCGCCGTTCAATATCAGCGACTGGTGGCACGGCAGCCTGGAAGGCGACCCGCGCTGGGAGTACGGCACGCCGCCGCAGGGCAACGCCAACTACGCCTGGCTGCAGCACATGCTGCACCACCTCAAGCAAAATGGCCGCGCCGGCATCGTACTGGCCAATGGCAGCATGTCCTCCAGCCAGAACAACGAAGGCGCCATCCGCGCCGCCATGGTGGACGCCGACGTGGTGGAAGTGATGATTGCCTTGCCCGGCCAGCTGTTCTTCAACACCCAGATTCCCGCCTGCCTGTGGTTCCTGTCCAAGCAGAAAACCGCCCGCCAGGGTGAAGTGTTGTTCATCGACGCGCGCAAGCTGGGGACGATGATTTCGCGGGTGCAGGCCGAGCTGACCGACAACACGATAGAGCGCATCGCCCAGACCGTCGCCGCCTGGCGTGGCGAGGCCGAGGCTGGCGAGTATCAAGACATCCCCGGCTACTGCCGCAGCGTCAAACTTGCCGAGATTGCCGAGCATGGCCATGTGCTGACGCCGGGCCGCTATGTCGGCGCGGAAGAAGTGGAAGATGATGACGACGCCTTTGCCGACAAGATGCAGCAACTCACCGAGAAGCTGGGCGAGCAGATGGCCAAGGGGGCAGAACTGGATGCCTTGATTCGACTGAAGCTGGGGGGGCTGGGGTATGAGTTTTGACTCTGAACTGCCAAATGGGTGGTATTGGTCGATTCTTGATGATGTGAAGGCGGTTGGTCGGTCTGTTGTTTCTGGCCCGTTTGGTTCCAATATTGGTAAGAGATTCTTTGTCGAGTCTGGTGTACCTGTCATCCGAGGTAATAACCTAACGACAGGAATGGACAGGTTCAACGATAATGGGTTTGTTTTTCTGACTGAAGAGAAAGCCAAAGAATTCACGGCATGCGAAGCGGTTGCAGGTGACCTGATTTTTACAGCAGCGGGTACGATTGGACAGGTTGGAATCATTCCCAAAGACGCTAAGTACCAGAAATATATCATTTCGAATAAGCAGTTAAGAGCAAGGCTCGATAGTGAAAAAATTGACCCTACTTTCGCTTTTTACTGGTTTGCTTCGCCAGCGATGGTGCAGACCATTCAGAGTCGGAATACAGGCTCCACGATTCCACTTATTAACCTCTCTGTTTTGAAGTCTCTTTCTATCCCCGTGCCACCTTTGAAAGAGCAACGAGTGATAGCTGAGTATCTAAGCACACTCGACGACCGCATCACCCTACTGCGCGAAACCAACGCCACGCTGGAAGCCATCGCCCAAGCCTTGTTCAAGTCCTGGTTTGTCGATTTCGACCCCGTGCGCGCCAAAATGGAAGGCCGCGCCCCGGAGGGCATGATTGATGCCACGGCGGCGCTGTTTCCGGATGGGTTTGAGGAGTCGGAGCTGGGCTTGGTGCCGAGGGGGTGGCGTGCGGGTTCGCTGACCGATTTGTCTACGCTCAATCCCGAATCATGGACGGCGAAGAAGCATCCCGATTCCGTGGCTTATATCGACCTAGCCAATGCCAAAGAAAATGAAATCGCGGCCATTACCGAATATCCATTTGATGAGGCACCAAGTCGTGCCCGTCGGGTATTGCGTGATGGAGATACGATTGTCGGCACGGTGCGCCCAGGTAACCGCTCGTTTGCTTTCATCCATCAGCCAGCCAGCAATTTGACAGCAAGTACCGGTTTTGCTGTGCTCCGGCCAAAGTGTGCTCAAAATACCGAATTTGTCTATCTTGCCGCGACAGCAGACTTCAGCATTGAACATCTAGCGCATGTGGCGGACGGCGCCGCGTATCCGGCGGTACGTCCGGAAGTCGTAGCTGGTTTGAACTGTATTGTGCCAACTGATGCAGTAATGTCCGCATTCCATAAGGTTATTGCGCCGCTGCTTGCAAAGGTTGCCGATAGTCAGCAGCAAGCCCAAACTCTTGCCAGCCTGCGCGACACGCTACTTCCCCGCCTGATTTCCGGCCAACTACGTCTGCCCGAAGCGGAAGCGCTCATCGCCTGAGAACACCATGACTGAAGACCAACTGGAGCAGGAAACCCTAGGCTGGCTGGAAGATGTCGGCTACACCCGTCTGTTCGGCCCGGACCTGGCGCCGGAAGGCGCTGATTGCGAGCGGGCCGATTACCGTCAGGTATTGCTGCTGGAGCGGTTGCGTAGCGCGATTGCCCGGCTCAATCCGGGCATTCCGTTGGCGGCGCGCGAGGATGCGCTGCGCCAGATGCAGGAGCTGGGCATTCCGGCCTTGTTGTCCGCCAACCGTCGTTTCCACCAGTTGCTGGTGGGCGGAGTGCCGGTGGAGGTGCGGAAAGACGGCGAAACCCGCGGCGACTTTGTGCGCCTCATCGACTGGGCCAATCCGTCCGCCAACGAATGGCTGGCGGTGAACCAATTCGCCATCAAGGGGCCGCGCCACAGCCGCCGTCCGGACATCATCCTGTTTGTGAATGGCTTGCCGCTGGCGCTGCTGGAGCTGAAGAACCCGGCGGATGAAAACGCCGATATCTGGAAAGCCTACGAGCAGATTCAAACCTACAAGGAGCAGATACCGGACGTTTTCCAGTACAACGAAATCCTGGTGATTGCCGATGGTTCCGAAGCCCGCATGGGTTCGCTGTCGGCCAATGCCGAGCGCTACATGCAGTGGCGCACCATCGATGGCGTCACGCTGGACCCGCTGGGGCAGTTCAACGAACTGGAAACCCTGGTGCGCGGCGTGCTGGCGCCGGCTTATCTGCTCGACTATCTGCGCTTCTTCGTGCTGTTTGAGGATGACGGCAAGCTGGTGAAGAAGATTGCCGGCTACCACCAGTTTCACGCGGTGCGCGCCGCCATTCAGCAGGTGGTGGCGTCGTCGCGCCCCGGCGGCAGCCACAAGGGCGGCGTGGTGTGGCATACCCAGGGCAGCGGCAAGAGCATCACCATGACCTGTTTCGCCGCGCGGGTGATGCAGGACGCCGCCATGGAAAACCCGACCATCGTGGTGATTACCGACCGCAACGACCTGGACGGCCAGCTGTTTGGCGTGTTCTCGCTGGCGCAGGACCTGCTGCGCGAGCAGCCGGTACAGGTGGCCACACGCCAGGACCTGCGCGCCAAGCTGGCCAACCGGCCTTCCGGCGGCATCGTGTTCGCCACCATCCAGAAGTTCATGCCCGGCGAGGACGAAGACAGCTTCCCCATGCTGTCCGACCGCCGCAATATCGTGGTCATCGCCGACGAGGCTCATCGCACCCAGTATGGCTTTGAGGCCAAGCTCAAGACCCTGAAAGCCCCGAAAGCCGCCGCCAATGACGATAAGGTCCAGCGGGCGGCGGAGCCGCACGCCGTCTATCAGGTGGGTTATGCCCAGCATCTGCGCGACGCCTTGCCCAACGCCACCTTCGTCGCCTTCACCGGCACTCCGGTGTCCAGCGAGGACCGCGACACCCGGGCGGTGTTTGGCGACTACATCCACGTCTACGACATGCAGCAGGCCAAGGAAGACGGGGCCACGGTGGCCATCTATTTCGAGTCCCGCCTGGCCAAGCTGTCGCTCAAGGCCGACGAGCTGCCGCTGATAGACGAAGAAGTGGACGAGCTGGCCGAGAATGAAGAGGAAAGCCAGCAGGCCAAGTTGAAGAGCCGCTGGGCGGTGCTGGAAAAGGTGGTGGGCGCGGAACCGCGCATCGAAGCCGTGGCGGCGGACCTAGTGGCCCATTACGAGGAACGCTGCAAGGCGCAAAACGGCAAGGCCATGGTGGTGGCGATGAGCCGCGACATCTGCGTCCACCTCTACAAGGAAATCATCAGGCTGCGTCCGGACTGGCATGACGCCGACCCCGAGAAAGGCGCCATCAAGATTGTGATGACCGGCTCGGCCAGCGACAAAGCGCTGCTGCGGCCGCACATCTACAACCATCAAACCAAGAAGCGCCTGGAAAAACGCTTCAAAGACCCCGCCGACCCTTTGCGCCTGGTCATCGTGCGCGACATGTGGCTCACCGGCTTCGACGCGCCTTGCGTGCATACCCTGTACGTGGACAAGCCGATGAAAGGCCACAACCTGATGCAGGCCATCGCGCGGGTCAACCGGGTGTTCAAGGACAAGCAAGGCGGCTTGGTGGTGGACTATATCGGCATCGCCAACGAGCTGAAATCGGCGCTCAAGGAATACACCGCCAGCAATGGCCGCGGCAAGCCGACCGTGGACGCCGCGGAAGCCTATGCCATCCTGGCGGAGAAGCTCGACATCCTGCAGGGCATGCTGCACGGCTACGACTATAGCGATTTCCTGACGGCGGGACACAAATGCCTGGCCGGCGCCGCCAACCATGTCCTGGGGCTGGAGGATGGCAAGAAGCGCTTCGCCGATGCCGCGTTGGCGATGAGCAAGGCCTTCACGCTGTGCTGCACGCTGGACGAAGCCAAGGCCGTGCGCGAGGAAGTGGCGTTCATGCAGGCCGTCAAAGTCATTCTGACCAAGCGCGATATCAGCCAGCAAAAGCGCACCGACGAAGAACGGGAGTTGGCTATCCGCCAAATCATCGGCTCGGCGGTGGTGTCCGACGAAGTGGTGGATGTGTTCGAAGCCGTGGGTCTCGATAAACCCAATATCGGTATTCTCGACGAGGCGTTCCTCGCGGAAGTGCGCAATCTGCCTGAGCGTAACCTGGCGGTAGAGCTGCTGGAGCGCCTGCTGGAAGGCGAGGTGAAAAGCCGCTTCTCCGGCAATGTGGTGCAGGAGAAGAAGTTCTCCGAAATGCTGGCCAATGTGGTGAAGCGCTACCAGAACCGCTCCATTGAAACGGCTCAGGTCATCGAGGAACTCATCGAGATGGCCAAGAAGTTTCATGAAGCGGCCAACCGCAGCGAAGCGTTGGGCCTCACTGAAGATGAAATCCGCTTTTACGACGCGCTTGCCAACAACGAGTCCGCGGTGCGCGAGCTGACGGACGAGACGCTGAAGAAGATTGCCCATGAGCTGACTGACAATCTGCGCAAAAACCTCAGCGTGGACTGGTCGGCGCGCGAAAGCGTCCGCGCCAAGCTGAGGCTGATGGTGAAGCGGATTCTGCGCAAGTACAAGTATCCGCCGGACCAGCAGGACGGCGCCGTGGAGTTGGTGCTGCAGCAGGCGCAGGCACTCGGGGAAGCGTGGATTTGATGCGGGTTTTTATGAAAATAATGTCAAAAAAGGATTGCTATGGCCTCAACCTGGCTCGTGCGCGCCGATAGCGGCGGCCGTCTTGCTCCGGAATTCAAATCCATGGCTATCGTGGCCATTGGCTGGATTGAAGCGGGGAATACCTTGGACCTCGTCACACGCGAAGACTTTTCACAGCGTATGGCGGAGGCTTACCCGGAGGATTCAAAGCCCAAACAGCGCAGCGCCGCGGGGCAGGTGTTCCGGTTTGTGCGCGAAGTGCAAGTCGGCGACCAAGTAGTTACCTACGACAGTGCCCGCCGTATTTATCTGGTTGGCAGGATTGTCAGTGAGGCACGGTATGACGCTACCCTGTTTGAGGGGGAGTTTCCGACCTACCGCCAGATCGAGTGGCTGCACGAGGTGGCGCGGGATGACTTGACGGTCAAGGCCAAGAACTCGCTGGGTTCGACATTGACCCTCTTCAAGGTCTCGGCAGAAATCTACTGTGAGTTTGAAGCCCTGATGAGCGGCGGGAAGCCACAACAAGCGAGCGAGGAAGACGAGGGGCTTGAGGAAGAGGACCTCCTGCAGGACTTGCAAGCAAGGTCCCTCGAGTTCATCAAAGACCGGGTGAGCAAACTCGATTGGGAGCAGATGCAGGACCTCACAGCGGGACTGCTGCGCGCCATGGGGTATAAAACCCGCGTATCGCCCTCGGGGCCCGACCGCGGGAAGGATATTGTTGCTTCGCCGGATGGCTTCGGTTTTGAGCAGCCGCGCATCATCGTCGAGGTGAAGCATCGCCGCGCCCAGATGGGTACGAAGGAAGTGCGTGGTTTTCTGGCCGTCATCCGGCACCCTGGCGACAAGGGTTTGTACGTCAGCACTGGCGGGTTCTCACGTGAAGCCTATTACGAGGCCGAACGCGCAAATAACCCCATCACCTTGATGAATCTGGATGACCTCGTCGAGGCCATCCTCGAACACTATCAGGCGATGGACCTGGAAACGCGCGTGCTGTTGCCGCTGAAACGGGTTTACTGGCCGGCCTGACTGTAGCCGGCAAGGATTAAACGCTCCCCGGGGCTGACCTTCTGCACAGATGCGGCAGCTCGCCCGGGGGGATTGGACAGTGCTGTCTAATATTCCGTCTAAAATGCATCAAGGGCTTGCAAGAAAAATCTTGCAAGCCCTTGATTTTATTTGGTGCCGGCGGCAGGAATCGAACTCGCGACCCCCTGATTACAAGTTGTGCTGCAAGACGTAACAAATCAATAGCTTAGCTCATTTTCGCTTCTACAAAACATGTCAAAAACCCCTTGTTTTCCCTAGGTTTTACGCGGTTCTTGGCACCTTTTGTAGAAGGGTCACGCCCGCTTTTTCTGCTTGATCAGCAGCTTCGGCGTCGGGGCTACGCGGTAGCCGAGCCGCTCTTTGATGTAGTGCTCGGTCATCTTCCGGTTCTTGTGTCCCAACAGGCGCTGGGCATGTCCCAGGCCGGTCACGTCTTCCGTGTCGGTCCCGGCCTTGCCGCGGATGTCACGGAACTGGAAGTCGGGGATGCCGGCGGCTTTGCATGCCTTGTTGAAGCGGTAGTTCAGCGCCCGATAGCCCAGCTGCTGGCCTTCCTCGTTCTGGATCAGGTAAAGCGAGCGCACGGCGCCGGCCGGGATCTGGATTGGATCGGTGGTGATCCGCAGCAGCACGTCGAACAGCGGGCCATCGATCGCAAACCGCAGCGCGGTGCCCGTCTTCTTCTGGCGGAAAAAGAGCGTGCCTTCGCGGATATCCGTCCGCTTCAGCTTCAGCACGTCGCTCGGCCGCTGGCCGGTGTAGTAGGCGATCTCCATCGCATCGCGCAGCGGCCGGCAGGCGTGGTCCAAAACGGCCAGCAGCTCCTGGTCCTCGATGTAGCGCAGCCGGCCGGTTTCCGTGTTCCCTTTCACTCCCGCGCAGGGGTTGGCGGCCTTGGTATATCCCCACTCGCGCGCGTGATTGAACACCGTGGACAGAACCGCCTTTTCACGGTTGCCGGCGACTTTTGCCTTTCGCTCGTCCAGATACTTCCTGACGTACTGCGGGATGATCAGATCCAGCGGCATTTTGCCGAAAACGGCCAGCAGCCGGTCCAGCGCCCGGTCGTACTCCTCTTGAGTCTTGGCCGCTTTGGCCGGCAGCGCATCGCGGCGGTAACGCGCCACCGCCACGGCAAAGGTGATGTCCTCGACCTCGGCGTCGCCAATATTGGTCAGCTCGGCCCACTTGAGCCGAGCGATGGCCAGGTCGTTGCCCAGAGGCACCCATGAACGGCGCCCGTCCACCATCTGGACGAAGTAGTAGCTGTTGCCCTTGCGGTGCATGTGGGCGGGCAGTTTTTTGTGTACGGTGCGTCTACGGCCCATCAACGGTTCACCTTGGAAAAATCAGGGACCATGCCCGCGGCGGGCATGGCCTGGTTTGCAGCTTTGCTGCCGGACAGCCGGCTATCAGCGTAGCGGCGCAGCACGATAGGCCGGCCGGCTGCATTGGTTTCATGCAGCCAGCCGCGCTCCAGCAGCCAGCGAAGCTGGTCTGCCGGGCGCTTGTAGCCGGTTAGCCGTTGGATTTCAATCTCGGTCAGAAACATGATCATCCCGGCCTGTCGCACTACTGCAGAGACGACAAGTCCAGTTGCAGCCTGCTGCTGCCCACGCAGCGGCCATTGTCCTGGCGATATAACGTGCCGGTGGAGTGATCTGCCCAATACTTCCGTCCAGAAATCTCCACCTTGGAAACGTAGCGCAGAGACGGTGCTGCGTTTACCACCAACAGGCGAACCCGCTTTTTGGGTAGTCGAGTTAGTTCTGGGAGTTGTCGCTCCGGTAGGCAGAAACCCTCCGCGCTCATGGACAGCTTCATGATTCGCCTTTCTCTTGTTGGCCGACCATGGCCCTTTTCAGGCTCAGGTACAGATCCGGATGCGCGCTCTTGAGATAGGCCGCGATTTCGAAGTCTTCGCGGCGCACCGTGGAGAGGTCGATCTGTTCGATGTGCACCAGGCGCAGCAGCTCGCGCACCGGCTTCGGCATGCTGCGGCCGGATTCGTAGCGGCTGCCGCCGGACTGGGTCACGCCCAGGCGGCTCCAGAACTCTTGCTGATTGAGGCCAAGCTTGCGGCGGATCTCGCGCGGGGTGTGGGTGATGGCAGCGTGCATGTCAGATCTCCTCAAAGGTCAGTTCGATGGTCTGGGTGTTCGTGTCCGCGTGGCTGGCGGGGATCAAGATGAAGCGGGTGTTGTTCTCGTTGACGACGACGCGGCCGGTGTCGGTCGCCTTGGCGTGCAGCACGCGGATGGCGGCCATTCGGTGATAGCGCTTGATCACCGCCTTCAGGTGCACGCCGGCGCTCAGACCATAGCGCGCCTCGGTTTGGACGCCGGCACCGGTCAGGGCCGCGGCCAGCTGTTCGGCCTGGCTGATGGCGGGAACGGCATGCTCCAGCTTGCGCAGATGGCCGTGGCACTCCTGCATGATTTCCAGCGCGGCGTGGGTGTAGAGGTTCATCTTGGCGTCCTTATGCGTATTGCCAGCGGGCGATCAGCTCGGCGACATCGTCGTCGCCAAGGCGAGCCAGCGCTTGCGGGATGGTGTAGCCCGGCATCAGGTCCAGGCGGTTGGCGGCGAGCGCCACGTACAGGCGCTCGCCGGTAGACAGCTGGCCGACGCGGCTGTCGATCTGGTTCAGCGCGTCGGAGGTGATCTGGTCCAGGTAATCGAGCTGGGACAGGTTCATGCGGCTTCTCCCTGGTCCAGCGCTTGTAGCCGCCGCGCTTCCTCCGTGGCGGACTCCAGCTCATCGAGGATGACGCTGTTGCGGCTGATGTACGGCTCGCCGTGGCAGAACAGTTCGCCGTTCTGGACTTGCCCCAGCACGGCGTCGGCCGCGGCGATCAGACGATGGAATTGAGACTGCATGGTCTTGCTCCTTTCCGGGTGTCAGGCATTGCGTTTGGCCTCGAATACCCAGCACTTCACGGTGCTGGCGCGCTTTTGGCCGCTGGAGCGCGCATTGAACTGCGCGTTGATGGCGCTGTTCACGGTCTTGTTCGCTTCGATGAATTTGTGGCGGCGGCTGGTGGGCAGCAGCTTCTTCAGCTCGCCGATGTCCGGCAGGGTCTGGCGCCGGTCGCTGGCCACCTCGATGAAGTGGTTCAGGTTGATGGCGATGAGCCCGCTGTCGCGGCTGTGGTTGAGCACTTGCGAGCAGCCGTCCTCGTCGTTTTCCAGGTAGTCGTAGATCTCCCAGAACTGCTGGACGACGGCGTGGTCGGCGGCCAGGGTTGTCTCGCGCTGGATGGCGAGCTCGAGCAGCAGCTCCTTCGCCTCCTGCTGCTGCTCCGGCGTAATGGCGCAGGCGGCGGACAGACAGTCCACCATCACGATCAGCTGGGCATGGTTCTTCTGCACCCGCAGGTTCTTGACGCCGGCGTTCTGGATGACCAGCTCGTACTTGCGTTGGCGCTCCTCCATCAGCGCCAGCACGGTTTGCTCCTGCTGGATGGCCTTCACCATGAAGCCGCTCAGGTCTGCCGCGGCCATGCGGCCCAGCGCCAGCGCCGCCTCCCGGCCCTCCGTGCTCTGCCGTGCCTTGTCGAACCAGATATGGACGATCCGCTCCATGATCGGCGCGGAGGCCTGCACGGCCGCGTTCTGGCTGATGAACAGCGCGGCGCGGAACTGCGGAGTGTAGGTGTCCAGGCCGGACGATTTGACGCCGGTGGTGCGCAGGCTGCCGCCGTTGAACAGGCTCTTGAAGGCATCCCAATGGAAGGCCGCGCGCGGCCGGCCGCGGCTGCTGTCGGCACCCTCGTCGCTGCGGTCGGACTCGATCAGCACCACCGGCAAATTGGAAACCTGCGCCATGGTGCGCATCAGGCCCACCATCGAGCCCTTCATCGGGTCGTCGCCCTCATGCCCATTGCGGCCCACCAGCTTCCACAGCGTCTCGATCAGCGTGGTCTTGCCGGCCCCGGGCTCGCCGACGATCTCGATGAAGGGGAAGCTCTCGAACTGCGCGCGGATCTGCTCGGCGAACAGGCTGCCGAACCAGGCGGCCAGCGCCACCACGCCGCGGGCGCCGAAGCACAGGTAAAGCTTGGAGAACCAGTCTTCGCGGTAGGCCTTCAGGTCGGTGTTCACCTCCAGCCGGATGGACTTGAACAGGCTCTTGATGGAAAGCTTGTCCAGGTCGAAGTAGTCCTCTTCGTTGATCGCGCAGAACTGGCCGCCCTTGGCCGCCACCTCGTTCCACACGTAGCAGCCGTGCTCGATGCTGTAGCCCAGGTAGTCGATGGTCTGGACGGTTTTGATGTTGTAGGTCCAGCGGCTGGCCAGCTTGTCCAGCTGGTGCTTGTTGCCGAACCAGTACGCGCCGGCGCCCAGGTGCAGCAGCCGCTTCTTGAACTCGCTGTCGGACGTGATCTGGCCGGCGGTGAAGGTGCCCTTGACCGAAGGGCCGCCGTGCGGGAAATCGATGCGGAAGTAGTACCAGCTCTCGTCGGTGACTTCGCTGCGCAGGTTGTACAGCGGCGCGGGCAGGCAGTTGGCGATCTCCTGCACGCTGTGGGACCGCTCCAGCGCCTGGCCGCGCAGTTCTTCCTCGGACGCGTCCGGGTGCTTCTCCATCAGCGCGTCCAGCTCGGCGCCGAACTTCTCCATATCCAGCTTGAACCAGTACAGCCGGCGGTCGAAGTCGAACGGGAAGGTTTGCAGGCCGTGCTTCATGTACATCAGCGCGGCCTTCTCCCCGGCGCTGCCGGCGATCAGCAGCGCGCCGTGATGGCGGTAGTCCTTGATGTTTTGCGGCGTGAGCGCGCCGATGCGGTGCAGATCGTCCCAATCCCGCTTGGCCTTGCCGATGGCCGGCGACAGCGCCGCGCTGCAAGTCCAGCCGTCTTCGCGGGCGCGTTTGACGAAGGCGCGGATGGCCTTGCGGCCGGCGGGGTCGTCGTCAAACGCCCAAACCAGTGCCGGGCGATCGCGGCCGGCGGCGTCGCACAGCTCGGCCAGGCCGGCCAGGAACAGGTGCGGGTAATTGGTGGTGGACAGCGCCGACACCGCGGTGATGTCGTGATGCAGCAGGCCGATGGCCTTGAAGATGCCCTCAACGATCCAGATCTCCTCCACGCCGGTGAAGCTCTGGCCCGGCGCCTGCCAGATGGCGCCGCCGTAGTTGCCCTGGAAGGAAGCCTTGCGGCGGCCGAAGCGGTGCGGCCGGTCGATGATGCGCTCCCAGTAACCGATGCCCGGCAGCGCGAAGCGCACGGTGGCGGAGCCGATTTTCAGCTCCGGGCTCCAGTAGCTTTCCTGGCTATACCAGCCGCGGATCTTGTCCAGGCTGAAGCCGCGGTCGTGCTGCAGGTAGGCGTCCGCCGTGGCGTTGGGGTTGTCCGGCTGCTTGGGAAAGCGCTCGCTCCACTCCTCGAACAGGTCGCTGTACAGGTCGCGGACATGAGTCTCGTAGCCGCAATGGTTCAGCCGGCCGCAGCGCACTACCCACGGGTGTTCAGCGTTGACGTACAGCTCCTTCTTGCCGCAGCCGGGGCACACGCCCTGGCGCAACCAGCCGCTCTGCTCCTTCTTGAAGCGGAACTCCCGGTCGAACCGTTCGTGAATCTGTTGGTGAAGGTGGGCGTCCATATTGCGTTTCCGTAGGCAAGACTCGTCCCTCGCAGCCCTGTGGCAGGGCGCGACGGCGCGGGGTGTTTCGGGTGATTAAGGGCTTACTGGCTGTCTAGGCTGAGCGGCAGCTGGTTTTCATCCAGCTGCTTGTTCAGCGCCATCCTCACCGCGGCCAGCTTGGCCCGGCTGGCCTGCGGCAACCGCACCTGCGGATTGGGCATGGCGGAGGGGGACAGCGTCTCGCGGTGCTCGCGGATGGCGGTGAAGGTGTGGCCGCACGCGATATTGCTGCACTGGAAGTACTCTTCCTGGGTGACCAGCGACAGATGGCGGCTGGAGCGGGTGTAGGCGACGGAACCGCAATGAGCGCACTTGGCTGCCATGGTTAGGACTCCTGCTTGCAGTAGATGAGGAAGGTCATCTGGTTGATTTGGGTGACCAGCTGGCAAATCTGGTATTCCAGCGCTTTCAGATCGCGGCGCTCGTAGCGGTCCACCTCGTTGTCCCTGGTGGCCTCGCGGTAGGTGCGCGCCAGGCTGCCCACCAGCTCCAGCAGCTCGACATACTTCTCCTGGATGTCGGCATTGCCGAACTCCGCGGCCGGCGGCAGCTCAATGAACACGCCCCCGCTCTCCCTCGCCACCGCCTCCACGAAATAGCGGGTGCGGCTGGCCGCCTGCATCGCCATGGCGCGCTTCACCGTCATCTGCTGCCCTTTGCGGCAGTACGCGCTGTTTTGCAGGCTGGTGACCGACGCGCCCAGCGCCTGCGCCATGGCGGCCCAGCCGCCATTCATGGCCCGGCACATCATCTGGTAGCTACCCTTCAGGCTGTCCACAATCTATTCCTTTGCGTTTGTGGTACTTGTTCGGACAACCACGGTCTATCGTGACTTGAGACCGCGCGCGGCCTTGAAATGGGGCAAGCCCATCAAGTAGATGATGCGGACCATGCTGGCGTTGGAACGGTTTTCCAGATCGGCAATCTCGGCCAACTCCTCCTTCTCCTCGGTGGAGAAACGGACAGGGACTGGCTTGTCGGACTGCATGCCTTGAGGGGCTCGGCGCTTGGGCGTAGTCATGTCGGTGTTATGATTGCGGAATGGTTAGTTGCACAATCGGATTGTTGTCTAAAAAAAGACACTAAGCAATGGAAATTGATCAAAAAAAGGCAATTGGTGATCGACTGTCGCGCGAACGCCACCGTTTCGGCTGGTCTCAGATGGAGGCCGCTGGGAAAGCTGGCGTGTCATTTAGCGCTTACCGGTCCTATGAGGACGGCCGCAGTGCGCCAAACGCTGAGGCGTTGGCGCTTCTGGCACAGCACAGTGTTGATGTCTTGTATGTGATCACCGGCCAGGCCATCGAAGACAGGTTGTCTCCAGACGAAATGATGCTGCTCGGCCACTGGCGGGACAGCCCCGACGAGCTCCGCTCAGCCGTCTTGGGGTTCTACCGATCGTACGCAAGCGCCCTGAGAGAGAAATGAACAAACGCCCGAAAGGGCGTTTTTTTATTGGTGCTAACGAAATCTGCGGGTAGATAAAGCTTGCACCTAATGCACTCGATACCCTGGCACACTCAGCATGAAAATTGCATAATCTCGAGCTGATGCCACCTATTGCTCAGGCGGCCACCCAGTCCAAGAACAACATGCACATTGCTCAGGAGGCCACATGGCTTTTGACTTCAAAAATGCTTCAGATGAAGACCGTAAGCTAGAGTACAACCGCATAGCGCGCGAGATTGGAGATGATCAATTCTTCACCAAGAAAGAGCTGAACCATCTCCCCGAGGTACTCGCCGACGGTGAACAGGTACTGGCGTTTGCGTCGGGTCTCATGGATTCCAATACTTGGCTGATCACCCTGACCGACCGTCGAATCATCTTTCTAGACAAAGGCATGATTTTCGGGCTCAAGCAAACCTCCATCGAGCTCGGCAAAGTCAATTCAGTCTCCGGCAAAACTGGCATTTTATTCGGTAAGATCATGATTGAGGACGGCGCAGCTCAACGCGTCATCGACAATGTTCCAAAGAAAACTGTAATTCCATTTGTGAACAAAGTTCGAGATGCACTACATGCGAAGTCAGAGAGGATGATTAGCTCCCATCCCTCGAAAAGCCAACAATCTGCCATTACAGAAGACCCTGTTAATCGTCTTGAAAAACTCCAAAAAATGAAAGACAAAGGGCTAATTACAGACCTAGAGTTTAGTGAGCAAAAAAATAGAATATTGAATAGCATTTAAAGGCTATGCGTTTCTTTTTCTCTTATTGATATAGTTGGAGCCTTCTGCATGCGACATAAGAAAATTAACTTTGCAAATCTTGTTTGCCGTTCTGGCGATAACACTATGCTAGATATGTTTGATCACATCATATACCCTGCATTCTTTGGTGAGGCACTTGAGAGAACATACGGCTCAACTACTTTTGTTTTTCATGGGGTTAAGCTTGTCAATTTAAGAGATGATGGTGACTTGTCTGGACTGGCTATAGTCGGAAGAATTATACGAGATGCCCATTTGAAAGCAGAGCAGCGATTTGAAAATGGGGCATTAAAGGAAGTAGACGATACGCTCCACAGTTCTCCTTCATCTATGTTTGCCTTATTTTTGCATAACCATAGAATGGCATATGTACAAGAGCATGCTGGCTCGCCAAGCTTGAAATTATTTCGATCAACGCTAGAGTATTTTGTAAAGAAGATTTATAGACTTTGGCTAAAAGAACAGCGGGCTCTTGTTCGTAGAGGGCGGCCAAGGTCTCAATGGGTAGAGCTACGAGAAAATTTCACCCATCTCAACCCTATGCCAACCATTGACATAGTTCCACTTGTTGATGAGCGCAACATCCGAGATGCTATTCTTGAAATGGGCTCAATTTCATCATTGGTTTTTGAAGTTGTCAGAACTAATGATGAAGTTCCTCCTGGAAGTGTATTAGATGCGGTAAGAAAGAAAAAGGTTAAGCTTGGAAATCCAAAAAATGCAATACTGAAATATAGTGATTCTGAAAACACCTTTGACATAGCCGAAGCAGCTGAATCTGTAATAGAAGCCGTGCAAGATCAAAATACACTTTATACGGTAAAAGGACAAGTCGGTACCGCAAATGTTCAATATAGCAACCAGATCAACTTGGACGACAATGCCGAAATGGATAAAATAGCTATATCGGTCCCTTTGATTAATGCAAATGCAAGCTTGACACAAATGGCGAGACAAGCATCTCAAGAGTATACTGCATTAAAACAACACGGTCGGGTTGCTGAGCCGGAGATGGTTGGTGCTGGGGTCGGTGGAGTTATCATTGGAAAGCTTACCAGAATATTTGAGAGATATATGAGGTAAGGGAGAAGTCGTGGAAGAAGAGATTGATGTTGTTCAAGAAGTTCAGAAAGAAAATAGTTTCTGGGGACTATGTAGGCTGGTATTCAGCATTCCATTTAACATGGAAAATATCTTGATACCAGCTATTGTACTGATCATATTATTTCTTTTTAACAGCTTCGGGCTTGATTGCAAAGAAATAAAATTTACTGACATCGCCTCATTCTCCAACAATCTAATTGGATGGTACTACACCATTTTAGCATTTTTGGTAGCAGGCTATACTATTTTTGCAACAGTAACCAGTGCCGAAATGAGCGTAAGCCTTGCATCAACAGAGTCGCCAATTAATGGCATGTCCATGCTAAGGTATATACATGCTAGCTTTTTCAAAACAATCATAATTTTCTTGATCGGCAGTACCTTCTCCTTACTTCTAGTTCTACTATTACGAGACTGGGGCTTCTCTGGATTTCTTATTAAGAACTTTGGCAATATCTATTTGTGGTCTGCATTGGATGCTATTAATGTTTCTGCTTTTATTTTATCACTCATGATGCTTAAATCTTTTATGTACAATATTTATTCAGCGGTTATGATTGTTGTTGGTCTGAAAAGCATATCTATAGATACTGAGAAGAAAAAGAAAAAACTAGCTAGACGCCGTCCAAGATATTAATCAGTCCTCTAGTCAGGTATTTCTTCTTCTCAAAACTCGATAGCTAAGCCAGTGGTATAGCTCTGACCTCTACCTCGGTCCAGTAGCCTCACAAACACCGTCGAATGGCATGATATGTTCATTTTTTTCCTGAGCAAAGAGAGAATGCCATGAAGAGTTTGTTTGCCACAGTAATGGTGAGCGTTTTCCTGCTGACCAGTTGCAGCGAGAGCGTCAAGCAAGAGGTGAAGCCTGAGACCGTTCTGTCCGCTCTCAAGAAGGCCGGAATCCCAATCGCCAAAGAAGTGGTGTACACCGCAGAGACAGACAGCAACAAGCTGCTAGGGCGCCCGAATCAGTATGTCGCCAAGGCTAACTGGGCAGATGGCCGCCTGTCGCAGCCGCAGGAAGACATGGCCGGCGGCACGGTGGAGATCTTCAAGAGCGAAGACGACCTGAAGGCGCGCAAGGAGTACGTGGAGAGGATCGGCAAGACCATGCCGATGATGGCGCAGTACCAGTACCACAATGGCTTGGTACTGATTCGCCTGGACAAAGCATTGACGCCTACTCAAGCAGCTGAGTACGAGAAAGCGCTGCATAGCATATAGATTTTTATTGACCTAGGAAAAGCACCTCAATTAGAGGTGCTTTTTATTTAGGTAGCAATGAGTACTCACTCCGCACAGAAGATTAGACCTCACACAAGACTAAATAAATAGGCCGCACGTGGTAGTACGGGCGTCTAAAAACACTGTCAGGATAATAATTAATTATAGCTGCGCGCTAAGAGTTACTTTATAAGTAATACATTCCCTTGGGAGTTGTATCAGATTTACATTTCCTCTTTATATACTGGGCTTGCTTTTCAATTTCTGGAAATAGAGTATGCTCTGCAATTCCAGAAAATTTTAACTCATCTAATATCTTGATTTTATCATTCGGATTAATTTTGATCTTAATACATTTACTTCCGAGCAAATCTTCCAAATCTGGCGGCACTATAAATGTTCTACCATCCATTATCTTACCCCCATGCAAAGTAAAAAATCCATGCTGCTGCCTTATGCGTGGATTCAAATGAGGCGGCTTATATTGCATTACCCCTCTTAAAAAAGAAGATATATGATGTGCACCATCATAATTTTCCCTAGAGCCATGTGGAAAAATTCCGTACTCTATTTTTTCTATGTTGTAGCCAATCAATGACTCGCGCCGCGACAACGCTCTTGATATCTTTTCAGATCTCTCCTCTCTAAATCTATCTATTGGTGTTTCGTTTAATATTAATTTCCCATAGTGGGTATCTGAAGGAATAAAAATGTTAGACTCTATATATTTTGTTTTTAATATTCTCCCTATCGCCTCATATTCAACTTTACTTTCTATTAGCAATTCGACAAACTCAGCTGACTCTACGCTGTGTGGCAAATGATCAGGATTGATCACAAACAAGGCTCCAGAGTCGTCTTTTTCATTTTCATTTGAAGTACAGCAGAAGTAGAGCGCGACGAGCAAATTACTTGTCCAATCAAGCAATCTGGTCGGAAGACCATAATGCTGCATTAATGTTAGCCACTCAAACACTGTTTTGTGTGTTTGGGCATGGTCGGGTTGACTCCTTATGAACTCCATAAGCATGTCATGTTCCGAGTAAAAATCAGGCCCCCGAAATAATGCAGGCTGTAAATTATATTTATACGAAGGCTGCCCTCTAAACCATACGTTTGAAGACAATGAGATTTCACGTATCTCTTGAATTATTTTTGATATATTAGCATTGCTTATATGAATTTCATTCATGGGTCAACTCTGTAAATATCACTGGATAATTGCAATGTTAAATTAAAAAACGCCCCAAGTGGGACGTTTTTTCTACCAAGGGTAAAGGAGGGAATGTCAGGAAATTTCGACCTGTTTTTCCTTGTTGATTAGCTCTAACCCCGTTCGGGTGAGAAAACCGAATCGGATGTCGTAGTGGCGCTCGACATAGCGATCTACCTGGGACAAGACAAAGCTCGGCCAACTGACACTGTTCACCCTGGCACATCCTCTAGCCTCACCTCCATTTCCAGCGCGGTGGTATAGCCACCGTCGCGGACCCGGCGGGTCACCTCGCTGCCGATCCAATCGCAGGCATCGATGATGGGCTTGAAGCTCGACACCTTGGCCGGCAGCTCCGGGAACAACTCGGGCCGGCCGGTGGCCAGCTGGATGCTGAACTCCGCTACGCCGCGCTGGATCTTCTCCCATGTTGCCTTGGTGCCCTGCAGCGCGCTGGCCTCGGTGGCGTAGCGCCTTGATATTGGTAGGGCCAGCCTCGAGCTCTCACTGCGAAGTGAGATATGCTCATGTTCTTTCAAGGGAATAAATTAACTTACGCCTCAGATTCGAGGCATATTTCATGTTGGATATACTAAATGACGCGTGAAAGTTCGCTTAAGTTGGATCATCAGGACTTAGTCCCTAAGCTCAATCGCTTGAAAGAAGCAATGATCCAGCAACTGGATGCGCTTGTTAGGGACTGCGACCTTACTCTTGGCGTTCCCATTGAGAGCCGGGTAAAAACCTGGGAATCCATCGAAGAGAAGCTTGAGAGAAAAGGAATGACGCCAAAGGAGCTCGAAGAAGTTGAAGATTTGCTTGGGCTTCGCGTGATCTTTCTCTTTCAGCGAGACCTTGATCCATTTCACGGAAAAATCAAGGAGATATTCAATGTAATGTCAGAGGAAAATACTTCAGACCGGCTGGATGACGCACAATTTGGATACCATTCTCGCCACTACATACTTACCATGCCTGAAGGATGGAATGGCGTCCCCAGCCTAAATGGGCTTACTGGGCAAAAAATCGAGCTTCAAGTACGTACATTGGCACAACATATTTGGGCAGCGGCTTCACACAAGCTGCAGTACAAACATGAACAAAGTGTCCCAGCACCACTACGTCGCTCGATCTATCGAGTATCTGCGCTGCTTGAGACAGTTGACCTGGAATTCATTCGTGTATTAGATAATCTGAAAGAATACCGTGAGGCTCAAGATACTCAAGCAGCGGATGATGATGAATTGAACGTGACCCTTGTCGAGATGATTTTAGATGAGTTGCTGCCCCCAGGGAATAAAGATACTGGAGCAGAGGATTACTTTAGCCTGCTCGTTGACCTTCAACAATTTGAAATAAAATCCAGAAAAAATTTAATCAACCTTCTTCAAGAAAGCATGCATGAATATAATGCAGCATGAAAGAGAGGAAGTGACAAAAAGGCAGTCCTCCCCACATTTTCATTATATAGATCGAGAGGGAGAGAGCACGCAAGATCGTATTAATCGCGGGGTGTTTTTTTCGCATGCGGGTCTCGCTAGAGAAGCGCTCCGGGAGAAGTTTGGGTCTGAAATAGTTCGTGAGTGGCTTTACTCAAAATTCTCATAACAGCAATTTAAATTAACATTGCAAGATGATCTAATCTCTAAGCACAGATTATATGTTTCCTTGCTTTTTATAATAACTACTCCACATCCTCCAGCCGCACCTCCATTTCCAGCGCGGAGGTATAGCCGCCGTCGCTGATCCGATGAGTCACCTTGCTGATGATCCAGTCACAGGCGTCGATGATGGGCTTGAAGCCGGACACCTTGGCCGGCAGCTCCGGGAACAGCTCGGGCCGGCCGGTGGCCAGCTGGATGCTGAATTCCGCCACGCCGCGCTGGATCTTTTCCCATGCAGCCTTGGCGCCCTGCAGCGCGCTGGCCTCGGTGGCGTAGATGTGGCGCAGCGTCTTGATGTTGGCGGCGCTGGGCTCGATCGCCTTTTGCTGCGTGGCGGTGAGGTGTTTGCGCTTGGTCTTGCGGCCGCGCTTGGTGACGCCGGCGCGGCGTTCGAACTTGGTGTCGGCGTTGACGATCACTTCGCCCTGCATGCCGCGGTCCAGATTGTGCCAGCAGGCTTTGACGGCGGTGTAGGCGTCCCGGTCCGCTGCGCCGAAGTCGTGGCTGTCGCCGCTGGCGCGCTGGATCCGCGCGGTGGGAAAGGGCTTGCCGGTCACTGACTCGGCTTCCCCGGCCTTGCAGAAAATCAATCTCCCGTTCTTCACCGTGGCCACCGCGTCGTGCTGGCGCGCCAGCCGCGTCAGCAGGTTGGCGTCGCTTTCGTTGGTCTGGTCGATGTGTTCTACCGGTTGCCGGGCCAGCCAGGCCGGCACGGCCGGCTTGAGTCCGTTGGCCTTGGCGATGGCCTCCACCAGCTGGCCGAGGGTGGTTTTGTGCCAGCTGCGTTCCTTCTTGGTGGTAAGCCCGGCGCGCAGGTCCATGGCGCGGGCGCGCAGCGTCAGCCGGTCCGGCGCGCCGACGTGACGCACTTCGTCTACGGTGTAGCTGCCTTTGTCGATCAGCGGCGAGCCTTTCCAACCGATGGCGAGTCGCAGCTTGGCGCCGCGCGGCGGGATCTCGAGCTTGCCGTCGGCGTCGTCCAGCTCCAACTCCAGCTGATCGGCTTCGAAGCCTTTGTTGTCGGTGAGGGTCAGGCAGATCAGGCGGTTCTGCAACTGGCCGGTGATGTTTTTGCCATCCACGCTAAGCAGGAAGGCCGGCGTCTGCAATGCCGGCAGTCCGGCCGCGTCTGTCAGGCTATCAGCCAGCTGGCTCACGCCGCCGGCCGCGGTGCGGTACGCCGCCGTCGAGGCGTTCTCAAAACTCTCCAGCGCGCTCATTGGATGAGTTCCAACACGCCGTGGGTGATGGCGCCGAGGGTGTCGATCAGGCTGCTGTCGGTTCGCTTGAGCGCGATGGTGAATTCGATGCGCCGCGCCTTGCCGTCGCTGAAGAAGTCGCCGCGGGTGGTGTCTATGCTTTCCACGGCATAGAAACCGTAGATGTTGCCGGTTCCTTCGATCAGTGGCCAGGATTTGCCTTGATCCGCCATCAGCCGCAGCAAGGCTAGCGTGGTGTCTCCGCCGGTGATCTCCGGCATCAGCACGCCGGTCAGCGTGATGGTTTCCTCGTCCGGACCGGCAAATTGATAAGCGGGGCGTTGGCCGACGCGGCTGTTGCTTGGCAGCCGCCACTTCAGTTGCTGCTGCAGCTGCTGGTAGGGCACGGTGTCAAGCATGAACACGAATAGGCCAAGGGCCATCATGGGCAATCCGAGCATGGCTCAGTCCTTATCGATGAGGCGGCTGCGGCCGCGGGCGGCTTGTTGCCGTTCTCTGCGGTCCAGCTCGCGCGCCACCATCTGCGCCAGCTGTTGTTCATTCATGCCTGGGGCGGCGTAGATGGCAATGTGGTATTGCGGCGCCGGGCTGGCCGCGGGGGTTGAGGGCAGGGCAGTGATGGGAGCGCGCCGGTCTATCGCCACCGCGCCGGCGATACCCCCGCCAGCCGACAAGGCCAGGCCCGCGCCGGCGGCTGCCAGCCGTTTGCTCATGCCGGCGACTGCGTCCAGCGGCCCAACCTGGTTATTAGCGATGCCTTGCTGCAGGCCGGCCATGGTGTAGCCGCCCAGTTCGGCGAACACGCGGCTTGGGCTGTGGATGCCCAGTTTTTCCTTGAACCAGCCGATGGCGCTTTCCCCAACGCCGTTGACGGCATTCTTGAGCGTGGCGAGCCCGCCCAGAAAGCCGTTGATCAGCCCCTGCATGATCTGTGAGCCAATGGTCATGAACTTGGCGGCCAGGCCGCCGAGGAAGCCGGTGATGCTGTCCCAATGCTTGACCACCAGGCCGAGCAGCGTCCAGTTCATGAAGAAGTCGGCGATGCCCGCGCCGGCGCTAACGGCGATGTTCTTGATCCACTCCCACGCCGCGCTGGCCCCGGCGCTGATGGCGTCCCAGTGGCTGACGATGATGCCGACGATAGTCCAGTTCATGAAGAAATCGACAATGCCCTGGGCGACGGCGGCGACGCTGTCCTTGATCCGCGTCCAGACCGCCAGGGTGATGGCCTTGATATCTTCCCAGTGCTCAACGACGAAGCCGACGATGGTCCAGTTCATCAGGTAGTCCATGATCCAGCCGCAGACGGCGCCGATGACGCGCTTGATGCCTTCCCAGAGCGCGGCCATCTTGGGGCCTATCCAGTCCCAGTTGCGCCAGATCAGGTAGGCCGCCGCGGCGATGGCGGCCACGACCAGGCCGATTGGATTCATCAGAAACACGCGCCCCAGCCACATCATCACCTTGCCTATCATGCTCAGCGCACCGCCCAGGCGGCCGAGGATGCCGATGCCGCTGGTCAGGTTGATGCCGAGCGTGGCCAGCCCGAACTGGATGGCGGCGAGCGGGCCGAGAAAGCCTGCGAGCAGCAACAGCAGGCTGCCGGCCGCCGCCAGCGCCAAGCCAACCGTGGCGGCGATCTTGACCAGGGTGGCCGTCAACTCCGGGTTGGCCTTGGTCCAGGCCGCGACTTTGTCGACCACCTGGCCGAACAGCTGCATGGCCTCCATCAGCGCAGGCCGCAGGGTTTCACCCAGCGCGGCGGATTGATTGAACAGCTTGTTCTGGCTTATCTGCCATTGCGCGGACAGCGTATCCTTGCGGGCCGCGCCTTCGCGGTCCATTGACCCCGTCGCTTTCGTGTCTTTGGTCAGCTGCAGTTGACGGCGGTATTCCTGCAGGTTGCCGGCCAGTTTGGCGGCGTCGTCGCCATACTCCTTGCCGAACAGCTCGGTGGTCACGCCGATCTGTTTGTCCTTTGGCAGCTTGTTGACCGCCGCGAGAACCTGCTGGATGGTGGCAGTGGCATCGGTGGCCATGCCCTTCTGCACGGACTTGGCGTCCAGCCCGATCGCTTTGAGTCCTTTTTGGAAGCGCGCGGGCTGCTGGGCGGCATTGGCCAATTCTCGGATCATCGCGTTGGTTGCGGTAGCGGCGACCTCCGCCGACGCGCCGAGCGACAGGAAGGTGGAGCCTAGCGCCGCCGCTTCCTGGTAGCTCATGCCCACTTGAGTGGTGATGCCGGCGATGCGCTGCATTACGTTGATGATGTCGGCGCCCTTGGACTGCGCGTTGTCGTCCAGGTAATTGATGACGTCGCCGAGCTGGCTGATGTTTTTGATCGGCACTTTGTAGAGGTTGGCGATCTTGCCCATGCTCTCGCCGATTTGGTCGGCCGGCAGGTCGAACGCGATGGCGGCGGTGGCGGCCGTTTTGGCGAAAGCCAACAGATTGTCTTTGCCTTGCACGCCCATGCGCGCGCCGCCTTCCACCAGCGCCGCCAGCTCGGTGGTGGCCATTGGGATCTGGGTGGACATGGCCTTGATGGCATCACCCATCTCAAAGTAGGTGCGGGTGAGCTTGCCGTTGGCGTCGCGCGCGCCGTCTACCTGGCGGGCGACGCCGAGCATGGCGTCTTCGAAGCTGCTGTAGTCACGGACCATTTTGACCACGGGCAGCCCGACGGCGGTGCCGGCCGCGGTGGCGGCCGCGCCGGCACCTGCGACGCGATCGCGGTTTTCCAGTGACTGTTCGTAGCCGCTGCGCGCGGCGCGTCGGCGGTTTTGCCGGTCGCTGAGCTTCTTGAGCGCGTCCTCCTGCCGGCGCATCGCCGCGGTGGCGTCGCCGATCCGGCCGGCGAGCTCCCGCTCATGCTGGCCCAGCCGGGCCACGCTGACGCCGTTGGTCTCGAGCGCGGCCTTGGCCTGCTTGGCGGCGTCGATCTTCTTGCGATTGGCCAGGGTGAGCTTTTCGACGGCGATCTCGGCGCTCTTGAGCTTGCGCGTCATCGCCTCGGTGGGCGGGCCGAGCGCGGCCATCTGCTCCTGCATCTGCTTGAGCTTCTGGCGCGCGCCGGCCAGCTTGTCGCCGGTTTCCTTGGCGTCCTTGGTTAACTGGCGGAAGGCGGCCACGCCGGCTTGCGCCTGGTTGAGCTCTTTGAGACGGTCTTTGGTTTCCTTCAGCTGCCTGGACAGCCCCTGCGAGCTGCCCATCACGGTCTTGATCGGCCGCGTGGCCTTGTCGATCGCCGACAGGATCACTTCCAGCTTCAGGTTGCGTATGCCGCTCATTCGTCGTTTGCTCCGCTGCGTTGCCGGGCGCGCTCGCGCCATTCCATCAGTTCAGCCAGGGTGAAGGCGTCCATCGCCGGCGGCGGCCAGTGGAACACTGCCGCGATGTCTGCCATCGGCTCTTCTACACGGACTGGGAGGCGGCCAGCTGCTTGTCCTTCGGCAGCAAAAAACCGGCCACCGCGGTGCCGAGCTGCAGCAAGTCCGCCGGGTCCAGGCGGCTGACGTCCTGCTCGGTCAGCGTGGGGGTGGAGATGCGCGGCAGCACGCGCTGCAGGGCGATGACGTCCATTTGCAGCAGGTCGGTCAGATTGCAGCCGCGCAGTTCGCCAGCGGCGGGCTTGCGCAGGGTGATCTCGGCGATGTCGGCGTCGCCGCGCTTGAAGGGGGTGTCGAGCTGGATGGTGGTCATAAGGTGTCCTTGGTGGTTGCGGCCGCCGGCCAGGCCGGCGCCGGATTACAGGCCGATGTTGCGGCGGTGGGCGGCGAGGCGGTCCACGCCCATGACAACGAAGATCTTGTTGACGACGTCCAGCTCCAGCCAGACCTGGCCGTCGATGGTCTGCTTGTAGTAGGTGCAGTCGGTCTTCACCTTCCAGTCGCCGTTCTCGCCAGTTTTGGCGCTGCCCTGGTCGAACTCGTTATGCCGGCCGCGGACGACGATCTCGACCGCCTGGTCGGTACCTGAGCCTTCTTCGCTGTAGGAGCCGGCGAAGCGCAGCATGGCGGCGTCGTGTTTTTCCGCGCCGAAGGTGGCGACGATTTCCTGGCGAGGGCCGTTGTAGGAGTGTTCGATCTGGATGTCTTCCAGCATCTTCAGCAGCTTGACCGAGCCGATCATGCCGCCGCCGCTGAAGGACTCGGTCTTCATCGCGATGGTGGGCAGCTTGATCTCCAGCGCCTGGTCGATATAGCTGACGCCGTCGACGAAGACGTTGAAGAGCCGGAGGGTGCGGGGGAGTGCCATGGTTTTCCTTTCGGGTTAGGCCTGGATCTTGGCGGCGAAGTCGAGCAGGAAACGGTCGGTGATGCGCTGGCGCAGCATGAGGTTTTCGAGCGGGGGCACCGGGGTGTATTCGTAGTCGATGTACAGCTTGCCGGCTTTCAGGACGTCGGGCGTGTTGATGGATTCGTCGTACCAGGCGCGGTAGCCGAGCAGGTAGCCGTTGCTGACCATCTCGCGGCCCTTGGCGTTCAGGCCTTCCAGGATGTCGCGCACCAGAGTCGGGTGCATGGGCTTGTCGACTGCCCAGAAGTGCGCGTCCGCCATGGTGTCGGCCAGCACCTGGGCGGTGCGGGTTGCGCTTTCGAACTGAAACAGTGGATCAGCGCTGCAGGTATGGCTGCCCCAAAATCGGAACCCATCGCGCCGGATCAAGGTGGTGACGCCGGCCGCGTTGAGGAAGCCGGCATCGGTGTCTGGTTCTTGCAGATCCCAGTACACGTCGCGGTTGATGCCCTGTACGCCTTCCACCGGCTCGTTGGACAGCGTCTTGTGCCAGCCGACGGTTTGATCCAGATAGGCGCGCAGGCCCAGCGCGCGAGCGGTGGCGAAGGCGATGGTTTCCTTGTTGGCGGCGGTATCCCAGTTGACGAAGTCCGGCCAGATCACCATGGCTTCGCGCTGGCCGAAGTTTTGCCGATACGCCGCCGCGTCTTCCTTGGTCATGCAGTTCCAGGCGGACAGGTAGGCGAAGCCGCGCAGTTTCTTGGCGATGCCGGCGAGCTCGGTGGCCACCGGCAGATTGTCCAGCCCAGGCACGCCCAGGATGCGCGGCTTGATGCCGAAGCGGGTCTGTGCCGACATCAACGCTTTCATGCCGGTGAGCTTGCCTTCGGCGGTAGTGGTTCCTATCAGGTTGCTGGTGGTGACGGCTTCGTCCTTGCCTTGCTTGGCGCGCACGGCGATGACCAGCGGCTTGGCCTGGTCGGCGATGGCGTCCAGCGATGCGGCGAGCGTGCCCTTGACGCCGGCCCGACCGATGGCGGCCTGGATGTCGGTGATCAAAACCGGCGTGTCTTCGGGGAAGAAGGCGGCGTCGGCGTCGTCGGCGACGCCCACCAGGCCGACGACGGCGGTGGAAACGGTGCGAATGGTGCGCGTGCCTTCATTGACTTCAAAGACACGGACTCCGTGGTGATAATCGGCAGGCATGCTGTTCTCCGGAGTGAGGTTGCATGCCGAGTCTGCCGCACGCGCGCGCCGGTGGCAGCGAAGGCTGGTTGTGCCGCTGGCGGGCACAGCGTTATCCGGCTAGTTTTATAAAAAACCCAGGATTTTTAAATGCAATACCCGTCTGCCGCCGCCATCCACACTATCGTGGGCGCGGTAGACGAGGGCGATATGCTTTCGGTTTTGAGGCGCGTGGCGGACAAATCGAATGTGCTGGACGGGATGGATTTGGGCGCGGCGGCCGATGCTCTGATTTTTATCTTGCGCGATGCGGCGGCGGTAAAGTTGAAAGCTGAACTCGCGTTGAATAAGCTGACGCGGCGGGAGAGGCAGGTTGCCGAACTATTGCGTTCCGGCATGAACAATACAGATATGGCTTCTGTATTGGGATGCACTGAGCGTACAATTCGCGCGCACCTTGAAAACATGCAGCGCAAGCTGCAGGTTTCCAATCGAACTGCACTATTAGCCAGTGTCCATGGCCTCAATATTGGCGGATCCGCCAATACCGGCATTTAATTCCATCGCCAACAATATGCGTTCCGGGTTTTTATATGTTGGTAACGATAAATGGAAAAAATGAATAGCCGCCAAGCCGCTCGGGTTTTGAATCCTCTGGTCGGAAGGTCTACCGCCGACACCATCGAAAATCTCTGTCTCTGCCTGGATAAAGTGGGCATCTCCATGGCCAGCCAGCACGACGACAATTCCATCTCTTTCTTCTGCCGCAGCGTGGCGGCGGCCCTGAAGTTCGAGGCGGACAACCTCAAAGACCAGGGGCCGCCGGCGACGGTTGGAAAATCTGTTTCCGTGTCGATGACGTCAAGTTCCGGATAAGCCGTCGCCTACTGATCGAGTCAACGTCTGGGCAGGCATTTCACCTGCCCGTGGCACTTTATTGAGGTCTCAGCGGCCAATTGATATTCAATGGATATCCCTGCTGTTCTGGTATGCGTGAGAGTTCTACCCTGTAGCGTCGCCATGCGGTGAGAGAGGCCAGTTCGGTTGGAGTCGCGATCTTCAGATCGGCAGCGTCTTGCAAGGGAGTGATCGCCGCATCTGCCTGCATGCGCCTCATGGTCATTTCATCGTCAACCACGCGCATCAATCCGGCGCGCTGCGCAGCTTGATCGACGTCCCAGCTTTTGCCAGTCCACACCCCATATGCCGGCGGCTGCAGTTCGGTGGCGCCCACGTCGTCAGGGGTCTCTCCCAACTGCGCAGCTATGGGTCGCGCTGTGGATTGGCACCACAACGGGATCCCACGCCAGTCCTGTAACAGGCTCCATGCGCCATCCAGAAAGACTGCTGCCTGGCGCTCTCCCGCGAGCGGGGGGTGCAGTTCGGTGCTGTGCGCCGGCAACAGCCAAATCTCGTCGATGTCCAGCGGCGAGCGATCGGCGAGTGTTGCGCCGAGATATTCACCAGTGTGCGGATGGTATGAATAGACGATCTTGGTATCCATGGAGATTTCCAATCAAATCTTGATGCACGCGAGCAGCGCGATATTGCGGGGGCGGCTCTCATTGCCCATGCCGCTCTTCGCTGTCGTATAGACATTCGCCAAGTCGGCGGAGGTGACGCCACTGCCATATGCCCAGGCGCCGCCTGCCGCCGGTGACGGGAGACCGAGCGATGCTCCATCGGGCATCCTCCGGATATTGTGATCGTGAGGGCCGACAAGATCCGACTGCCAGCTGCCCAGCGCCCGGCCGGCATCCGCGCCGCGCCCATCGTCCCAGCCGCGCACGAACTCGCCGCGCAGGTCAGGCAGATTGAAGGTGGCGGCCCCGTCGCCCGCGCCGTAGGTGGTGCCGATTGCGGCATAGAGCGCGGCATATGTTGCGCGAGATACCGCCGCGCCATTCGCTCGCAACCAGCCAGCAGGGGCCGCGGAACCTGCGAAATAGCCGATCAAGCCAGAAGGCGCGGCAGCCCGCGCCAGCGTCGTGATTGTCGTGAAAAAGTTGGGATCATTCCCCAGTGCCGACGCGAGGGCCTGCGGTGTGCTGAGGGCTGCCGCCACGCCAGGAAACTGGATGCCAGCGGGGCCGAAACGCACGGACTCCACGCCGTTGCACGTCACGCCAATCATGCCATCCGCTATATGCCAGAATCCGGTATCGCCGTTGCCGTCCATCAGAAATGAGATGCTTGGCGCTGTCTGCGTCCCCTCCGGAACCGTTATCCGATCCTCAAATACCGGAGCGCGGATGGAGGCCGCATCGGTTATGCCATAGCCAGAGAGCGTGGTTGGTTTGCCGCTGGCGATCTTGGACCAGCCCAGCGCAGGAATGTCTGCAGCGGCCAATGCTCGCGCCGCGGTCACACGCCCCTTGATGTCCACTGTCAACATGCCATACGTTCCGGCGACGACGCCGCTATTGGCGAGTGTCAGCGCCGCGCTGGCGTTGCCACTGCCGTCAAACGCCACGCTCCACGAACCATCGCCCGTCATGGCGATGTTGCGTGGTGTCTTCAGGCGATCGGCGTACTCGGCGATCAGCGCGCCGGATACCAGATCGTCGATTTGTTTCTTGAGAAACTCAGTGCGCTCGAGAAGTTCGAGCGGCGCCCGGTTCAGCGGGCCGCCATCGCCGCCGAGCAGGCGCTCGACGACTTCGAAGCGGGTCACGTCGGGCCAGCCAGGATTGGTCGGCGAGATCAGCTTGGTCATGTGTTCACAACTCCAGCGGTATAGGCGCCATCGGCGATGGCAAAGCCGTTTGCGATCAGGGAGGCGCCGGTAAAGTCGATCCCCCACAGGATGCTGCGCGCCGGCGCGACATCGGCCAACACATCGCGCGCGGTGTTGGCCTGGTTGATCGACAACAGCTTGTCGATCTGCACGCGGTACTCGACCCAGCCGTCCGGGGCGCCGGCAGTGCCGAAGCCGTCGGCAGCCAGCGTGCCGTCAGCGATGTAGTGGTGGTTCCCTTCAAGGATCTGGACCTCGCCCAGCCCCAGCGCGCGGAACACGTCGCGCACGGCCGAGACCGTGCCCTTGCGGCGATGCAGGCTGATGGACTGCCGGATCAACTCTCGCTGCTGCTCCTCGTTGATGGCGGCGTCGAATCCCTCGACCGAGCGTTCCCATGCCAACCAGGGCAACAGCGCCGAGGGACAGCGGGCGGAATCGGACGTCCCGCGCAGCGGCGCAGGGTTGATCGCCAGCGCCGTGGCATCCGCCAGCGCGGCCTCGAGCGGGGTGCGGTTGGGCGGCAGCAGGTCGCGGCTCATGCTTTATCCAGGGTGATGGCGGCGCAAAGCGGGAACTCGCCGACGCCCTGCGCGACCGTCGCCATCGGGGAAAGCAGCTTGACGTCGTGCACGCCGGCCACCTTTAATGCGGCGATCAGCGCAGCAGGCGGAAGGCCGGACGGCTGCTTGCCGGTGCCCAGCCTCTTGGATCTCGCCAGCAGGGCCTCCACCCGCTGCCGGGCGGCGTCGAGCCCGCCGGACAGGGCCTCTCCCCCGGTCTCGAACGTCAGCACGGCCGACACGGCAAAAGACACGGGCTTGGCGGCGGCCGCGGTGACGGTGTCGTTGAGCGGACGCACGGTCTCGGCCGATAGCGCCGCGGTGACGGCATCGAGCAGTTCCCGGCCGGGCACGCCGTCGCCGCGCGCGTCCAGCAGCCAGACGCGCACCTCGCCCGGAGCCGGCGAGTCGCCTCGCAGCGGGCCATCTGCACGCGATTCGACGTGGGCGGCGGCGACATTGGCGGAGGCGGACAACGTGTGAAACAGGTAAGCGCCGCGGCTGCCGGCGACGGTGGTTCCCTCCATCGCCATCTGGGCGCGCAGCCGCAGGCGGTCGTCGCTCTCCCAAACGGCCTCGGTCGGCGGATTGGCATCCGGATTCGCCGGCGCGACCAGCAGGCGGCTGACGTTGTAATCGGCCGCCTTGTTGTCGAGGTCGGTTCCGCCGGCGTAGGCGAGCATGGTGGCCTTGGCCGCCTCGTTGACGCGCTGGCGCAGGATCAGCTCGGTGTAGGCGCTTTCCTGCAGCAGGATGGTCAGCGGCTCGGTTTCCAACTCCAGCGCGGCGGCGACGGCTTGCCGGATGTCGGCCGGCACCGCGGCGGCCAGCCGCTGCTTGCGCCGCAGCAGCAGCGCCTCGTAGTCGATCTCCTCGACGACCTGCGGCGCGGGAAGCTGGGTGATGTCGATGGTCATGGCGTCAGCCTCTCAGCGGCACGCGAAGGTTGGCGGATTGGCCTGCGCCGCGGTCATCGCGGCGGGTGAGCTCAAGATCGACGAACAGGTCGGAGGCGTTCTGGCCGGCCTGCAGCCGCACGCGCGCCAGCTCGACCCGCGGTTCCCAGGCGCTGATTGCCATCACGGTGGCGGCCAGCAGCTGCATATGGGTTTTGCTGTTGAGCGGCTTGTCGATCAGATCCGGCACCAGGCTGCCGAAGTCGCGGCGCATCACGCGGCTGCGCAGCGAGGTGGTCAGGATCTTGCGGATGCTTTGCCGGATGTGGTCCAGATCGGAGAGCTGTTGCCCGGTGGCAGCGTTGAGGCCGATGTAGCGCGCGCTCATTTCGGCCCCCCGGTGTCGCCGCCATGCGAGTCCGGATGGACGTGGGCATGCAGCGTGACGCCGTTGCTGCTGAGGCCGCCCCCGTTGTGCTCGATCGCGCCGCTGATGCGGGTGCCCGCGCCGCCGCCCTGGCCTGCAAGCCCGTTCATATAGGTGAGCAAGGCCTTGAGCAGGGTTTCGCCATCGACGGTGAGCTTGCCCTGGATGTGGACGTCGCCGGTGAACTCGGCATGAGGGCAGTCCACCGTGCATAGACCCGATGCCTGGATCCGCGCAGTCTTGACGCCGGCGACCGACAGCGCGCCGGTGACGTGGTTGTAGGCTATCCGCGCGCCGTCCGGGTAGGCTCGGACATGTTCATCGGGGTTGCTGGATGGCGCGGGGCGGCTGTCGGAGTACAGGCCGACCAGCGCGACGCCGGTGGCTGGGTCGCCGCTGGGGCTGAACAGCACGCACTGCTCGCCTGGCGTCGGCGGATCCCAGTCGCGGGTGTCGCCGGCTCGCAGCGCGAACCAGGGCCGCCAGGCGCTGGTCAGGCCGCCGGATTGCACGCGCACGCGCGGCGGCGCCATCTGCACGGCGGCGATGGAGCCGAAGCGGATCATGCTCTCGATGCGGCGGGAAAGGTCGGCGAAATCGTCCATATAGGCCAGTTTGCACAGGCCGGCGGGGAGTGTCGTGGCAAGCGTGTTGTGTAGTGGCCTTCTACAACTCATTGCATCTTTGTCAGGGTGCTTACGTTTAAGATGTTAACAAAAATTAACAATTCAAAATAATATGCATAGAAGCCATATTAAGTGTCATGATTTGTCATAATTCAGAAACAATATATGCACATGACATGCTGAATGTTTTGTGCGTCAAATGCCTTGTCTTTGATATATTCGCACTGCGTTTTCATATCGAGAATATATGATGGAAATCAGTACAAATATGCTGCGCAACATGCTGGCAGCGGCTGCTCAAAAACAATCAAATTCGCCGAAACCAGCTCCACAGCCGACACCTTCCGTTTCAGTCAATTTGTCCCCCGCTGCATTGGCTGTCCTTAGCGGATATCCTGCCACGCAAATTAATCAGCCCGGTATGGCAAATACACCGGGCTTGAGTGGCTACCCTGGAGTTAATGGCCACGTTCCTGGCGCTCCACATCTTGAATATACTGGCGCAAATGGCGCCTGTATTGGTGCGATAGTTGCGGCCCTCGGGAACATTCCTGCAGTCGTGCAGAATCCATCCTTGCCAGGCATGCTGTCTTGGACAACCGGAGCCGCGACAGGCATAACTGGGGCCTGCATTATGGTGGTTCCTGACGCTGGACACGGGGGCGAGGGCCATGGCGTCAGCCACACAGAAAGCCACGGATCGGTATCATGCAGTGCGCCACATGATCCCAATGAACCATCTGGAGGCATGGGGCCGTGCGGGGGTGACGGAGGCGAAGGCGATGGCGGGGATTAATTTTAAATTAATCTGATTGACTTTATGTTTAACACCTCTTGCTGATGATTGTTATTAGCAAGGGAAATAGGTAGGATTTAATGAAGAAATTCTTTTCTAATTTTCAGTATTTTTTTCAAATGTTTGGTGTTTTTTCAGTCGCGATGACGCTAAAACAACATGATCAGTTTATGCTTAATTGCATGCTAGGTCTCTTGGTGCTGACAATATTGGCTAGCTTTTTTCAGCTTGCAATGCCCAAGAATTAGTTTAAGACAAGAAATCTACAACCTTATCCCTTATCATTTCGTAATCTTGTGGACTTAAGCCCAGCAATTCACGCGCTGGGTATTGCACCTCGCGAGACACGTGCTGACAGACACGATCACGTAGTCCGAGTTGGTGGACCCGCGCGATGCGCTCGACCTCGCCGATGAAACCGACCGCCGCGCCGCCGGCGCTGGCTTCTGTCTTCAGCCATTGGGCCGTGCGCAGCTTGCTGAACATCGCGCGCCGGATGGCCCCTTTCTTGTCCTGGATCTGCGGCTTGCGCGGCGCGAAGGCGCTGCCGTCCGGATTGAGCTGGGCGGCGATGCGCTTTTGCTGGCTCTGGCGCAGCTGCCTGGCGATCTCGCGAGCGAGCTGCCGCCGGGCCTTGCCGTCCAGATTGGCGAGCAGGCCGGCCAGCGCGTCCTCGTAGCGCTGCGCGCTCATGGCTTCGGCTCGGGCAGGTGTTCGGCGACGCACTCGTCGCCGGAGATGGTGACTTTGACGCGCTCGGTCAGCTTCACCTGCAGGCGCAGGTCGTAGGCGGCGTGGTTGAGGATCTCGGCCTCGAAGGCGATCGCCTCGCGGGCCTTGTCCGGATTTTGCAGCAGCGCCGGCTCGTTGGCGCGCAGCCATCGCAGCAGCGGGATCATCACCTCGTCTGGATGCAGGTTGAAGTCCAGCAGGCCGATGGTCAGCGTGTAGCGGTACTCGAAACTGGGGCCGCCCATGCCGGCGGCGACCTGGCCGGCGTCGATGAACATGACCAGGCGATCGGGATCGTCCAGCAGATAAGGCAAAGCCGCCTCCAGGGCGGCGCGCAGGCTGGCGGCTTTGTTCATCGGCGGCTGGCTTTCTCGTGGTCGGATTGGCATGGCGCGCAGCGGGTGCAGCCGGCCGCTTTCTCGCGGCGCAGCGGCGGGATCTCGTCGCCGCAATCCTCGCAGTGGCTGAAGCTGGCGCCGCCGCGCTGCTTGGCGGCCTGCCGGGCGAGCGCTTCCTCGCGCTGGCGCAGCTCCAACGCCTGGGCTTGGTCAAAGATGTCGGTCATGGGCGTTGGCTCGCGGCGCGTTGCTGGCAGGCGGCGATGGCTTCCACCTGGGCGGCGCAGATCTCAAGGGCGGCTCGGGCCGCCTGCAGCGTTTGCGCTAGCTGGCGGTTGGTTCTCGGGCTGCCGGCCGGCGGCTGGCATGCCGTCACCGGCGCGCAGGCTTGCAGCAGGATCGGGCGCGCCGGCGGGATCGCCTGCGGCGCGGGCGGCGTCGAGCAGGCGGGCAACAGCGTCAGGCAGACGAGTATCGCCCCAGCGTTTGGCGTCTTGGTCTTCATTGAGCGTGGCTTCCAGTTCTGCGGCGCGGGTGGCCGCGCGGCGGGTGATGGCGTCGATAAGCTGCAGTTGCCGCTTGGCGTCTGCGGCTTGCTGGCGGTTGAGGGCGGCGAGCTCGCCGATCTGCGCGTCTTGGCCGGCGATGGTCTGTTGCGCGGTTTGCAGCTGGCCGTGAAGGGCGTCGCGCTGGGCGTTGCCGGCGTCGAGCCGCTCGCGCAGCCGGGCGTTGTCGAGGCGCTGCAGCCATATGGCGGCGCCGGCGGCGATGGCGCACAGGGCGAGGGCCAGCAGCGCCAGCCAGCGCAGGTTGTCGCGGAGCCAGCTCATGCTGCCAGCCTTTCCGCCTTGAGGTAAGCGGCGGCCAGCTTGGCGTCGTACAGGTTCTCGGCAAACGCCGGGCCGTTGTACAGCCGCGCGAAGTCGGTCCACTTCTTGGCCTTCAGCGCCTTGAGCAGCGCCGGATCCGCGGCGATGAAGCGGGTGAAGGCGTCCAGCTGTTTGTCCTCCCCCGCCGTCATGGCTTGCTGGAAATCCAGCGCACCGGCATAGCCCAGCGCCCGCCAGTGGAAGCCCATGATCTGGAACAGGCCCCAGCTGCAGGCCTCCACGGCGATGGCCTGGCTGGTAACGCTGCGCAGGCTGTCGAAGCGGACCCATTCCGCGGCGCCGCCGACATAGCCGCCGCGGGCGCGGCTGAGCAGCTTGGGGAACCGGATGGCGAGGCCTTCGGCGTCCATGCCCGCCGCCGTGGCTTGCCGGTAGGCGATGTGACGCTCGAGCAGAATGGCCGGGCGGCCATCCGCCAGGAAACCACTGCCGCGGGATTCGACATCGTTGACGGCCTTGATGCAGAAGATCGGCACGCCGAGACGGTCGGCCGCGGCCTGCAGGTCGCTTTCCCGCAGCCGGGCGATCTTGTCCTCGCCGCGCAGCGCTTCCATCGTCTTCGGCCCGGCCACGCCATCCACCACCAGTCCCGCCCGGCGTTGCACGATGGCGATGGCCGCCTCGGTGGCGTCGCCAAACCAGCCGTCCACCGACAGCGCGGCGCCCTGGGTGTTGAGCTTGTGCTGCAGCTCCTGGACGGCAATGCCGTGATCGCCTTTCTTGAGGATCAGATCCATGTTTCTCTCCGGAGAATGCGCAGGATGAGGGACGGCCGGCTGTCGCTGGCCGGCCGGAACAGCTCGACGACATTGCCGCCGACCGAAAACAGCGCCGCGGCGAACACGATATTGATCAGCAGCTGCGCCCAGCCGGCGGCGGCCGGCTGGCCGAGCAGGGGGGCGATGGCCAGCGCGCCGAAGGCGACGATCAGCAAGTAGGCCAGCGCGCTGGCCCATGGCCTGTGCGCGGCGCCGCGGCGGGAGAACAGGATGAGCCGCAGGCAGCAGGCGATGCTGAGCGCGGCAGTGAGGGCGGTCATTTGCCGCCTCCTTTCATTCCAGTCAGCAAGTCCATCGAATCCGCTTTGTTGATCAGGCGGATCAGCACCTTGATCACCAGCGCGCTGGCCAGCAGCGCGCCGACGCCGGCGGAGACTTGGACGCGCGCAGGCAGCATCGTGGCCAACAAGGTGGTGGCCATGGGCGCGGCGATGAGGCCGGCGACGAAGGCGAGGGCAAGGAAGACCAGCTTTTTGCCTACACCGAGCTCGTTGCTGGACATGACGAACACCGCCGCGCCAGCGAACGCGCCGAGCACGGCTCCGGCATCCAGGCCGGGGAACATGGCGAGCAGGCTGGCGCCGGCGACGGCGGCATAGGTGGCGGAAGTGGAGGCGGGTTCAGCCATTTTCAGTCCCAAAGATTGACCAGTTGCCGGATGGCTTCAGCTGGTTGGGTGGTGAGGTCGGGCAGGTTGACCGGGGTGCCGATCGGCAGCGTCGGGCCGATGTCGGCCAGGCTGGGGTTGGCGGCGTAGACCGCCTCGGTGACGCCGGCTGTGCGGCCATAGTGGCGGTGGCAGATCAAGTCGACGGTGTCGCCTTGTCGCGCGGCGACGCGCATCAGATCAACTCCACGGTGCTGCGACCGAGGCCGAGGATGTCGCTGATGGCCCAGCGTCCGTCGCGGCGCAGATCGTCGATGGCGGTGCCGAGTTCGTCGGCCTGCTTGTGCCCGGCGGCGGTGCTGTCGAAGCTGCGATAGCGTTCGGTCAGGTTGGCCGCGGCCAGGCACTGCACCGCGCGCTGCCAGCGCTGTACCTGGATGGACTGGCCGTCGATCTCGTCAGCCGGCACCGCGTGCAAGCTGGCGTTTCCGGCATCTTGCGCAAGGCGGCGCCAGTCGGCCAACTGACTGTTGACACTGGCGATCGCCTCGATCAGCGCGCTGCGCAGCCGCTCCGCGGTGACCGTGCCGTCCAGCCTCATCGCGGCGCGGGCGGCGATGGGATCGACCTCGGGCCAGAAGCTGCCGGAACGGATCGACGCGCTTTCGTTGGCGCCGCCGGATGGTTTTGCGGGTTGGATCAGCATGTCGGCTCCTGTTGGAGGCGGTGGAGGGGGTTTTGATCAGACGCTGCCATCGCCGCCCCCTGCCGCCTGGTCGCGGGGTTCGCCCGGTGTCAGCCGCCGCCCTGCCGGGCGGCGTCCGCGTTCTTCAGCTCGCGTTCGAGCTTTTCGATTTCCTTCCTGACGCCCACCTTGTCGAACAGCTGGGTGGCGCGCTGCAGCTGCCGCAAGGCGTCGGACTTGTCTGTCTCCGCCAGCAGTAGGCCCAGTTCCTTGTGCAATTTGGCGCGGATCTGGTCGTGCATGTCGGTGGCCTCGGTGAGGGCCATCGCCCGCTGCAGAATGGCGAGGTCGAAGGGCTGTTTGCCGTCGCGGGCGCGTTTGGCGGCATCAGCCACTTCTTCGGCGATGACCGCGCCGGTTGTCCGCTGGTAGTTGTCGGGCATGGCCAGCTTGTGCTGGATGGCGTAGGCGGCGATGTCCATCGCGCCGCCGTAGTCGCCGGCGTCGATCCGCCAGACCATGACGGCCATCAGCACGGCGTCCTGGGCGCCGCCTCCTGCGGACAGCGCGCCGTCGATCCATGGCGCGTATTCCGGCAACAACTGGCGCTTGAGCTCGGCCTTGGCTTCCATGGACTGGATGTCTTTCAGCCGGCGGCGGTCTTCGGCGAGCTTGAGCAGCATCAGCTCGTATTGCGTGGCTTGGAGTGGCTGGCCGGCAGCCGCCGAGACGGATGCCTCGGCGGCGCAGGCACGCAGGAAGTGGGCGCGGGCAGGGCTGGTCATCAGGCCACCAGCTCAATGTTTTCGATCAGGCAACCTGCTTCGTAGCACTCGACGACGTATGCGTCGTTGCTCGATTCGTAGTTGGCCACTTGGTTGTAGTCCGGCTCTTCGCGGAGGTGGCGGCGGCGCCCCCCTTCCTGGTAGTAGATGGAGAGGTTGGACAGAGGGGTGATCAGCATTTTTCCTGCCGGGAAGAACGGCACGCGCACGGCGGGCAGATTGCCGATGCGCTTTTGGCTGATGACTACGTCGGCGGCTAGTTGCTCGGTGGGCGCATTGTCCTTATTGAGGATGGGGAAGTACTTGTCGGCCAGCAGATCGCGGCCGACCACTACGACCAGATCCGGGTGTTCGGCGAACACTTCATGAATCAGGTTGTTGGTGGCGTCGAAGACCAGAGCGTCGAGGTTTTTGTAGCCATCCTCAGTCGCGACGCCGGGGCCGATCAGCACTTTGCCAGAGTCTTTCTTCACTTCCTTCATCACGCGCGCCGCGGCATTTTCGCGGTATTGCTGCAGCCAGCCCTTGTTGACGTCTTGCAGTAGCGGGTTGGCCACGCGGTCGGTGTCTTCTTCGACGGAGATGCCATTGAAACCAATCATGATGCGGTCCAGCGCTTGTTGTTTGACGATGGCATCGCGCAGCCGGGTTTGGAAGTCCGCGAACTTGGCCCACATGTCGATTTGCGCGTAGGGAATGGCCGTATCGAAGTCGGTTTTTTCGCAGCGGTATTTGCCGGATACGAAGTCGGCCATGGAACGAGGCTGGCGTTTCTTGCTGGCGCTGGTTTTGGTGCGCCCGGCGATGGGGCCGAGCACGCCGAGGCCGAGCTTTTCGGCCTCCAGATCCGTCACGGGGAAAATGTTAATCATGCCGAGGAAGGCGCTGGAGAGCTGGATCCGGCTTTCCAGTTTTTGCTGGATGGCGGGGGTGACCGAGAAGGACTTCTCGGCGGTGGCCACGCCGTTCAGTTTGGCGACCTGGGCGGCAAAGGCTTCGTATAGCGGGCGGGTTTCGTTTCGCATGGCGTCGTTGGCTTTCTGGTGGGTGGCAGATCAGCAGTCGGTTACTGCGGCACTAGTGTCTCCGCCTGGGGTGCGGTCGCGCGGTTTGGCGGACGGTTGTTGGCTGAGGGTTTGCACCAGCTTGGCGTGGTCGGCGGAGAGTTTCTGCAGCTGTTCCTTTTGCGCCTGATGTTCGGTCTGGTTGGAGGACAGCGCCGCGAACTGCTCCAGCACTTGCTTCTGGCTGTCGGCGATCAGCTCCACCGCTTGCTGGATTTCGCTGAAGTTGGCGTCGGCGGTTTTCCTGGCGCCGCCGAGCAGGGTCTTGATCTTGGCGCTGAAGCCCTCCAGCAGGGCCTTGCCGGGATGCTCGTCTTCCATCTCCAGACTGAACTCGACCGCTTCGGTGAACAGGTTGTCGGGATCTGCCTTGCGCTTGGCCAGCGGGTTGTTTTTGGCGCTGGCGCTGAACTGCAGCATCTCGGTGCCGAGGCTGGCTGGGTCGTCGGTGACGGCCAGGCCGACCAGATAGGCCTCGCCGGTGTCGGCGAACTTGGGGTTGACCTCCATGGAGGAGTAAACCTTCTGGCGGGCCTGGGTCATGGCGACCAGGTCGTCGGTGGGATCGATGACGGCGTACAACCGCAACTTGCCGTCGGCGCCTTCGTCGACGTTGAGCGCCAACACGTCGCCGTAGCGGCGGAACGGGCTGTCGGAGGTGAAGCCTTTTATGTGCTCCATGTTGATGCGCGCGCCGTAGAGCTTGGGGTCGTAGTTTTTGGCCATCTGCTCCAGCCAGGCGCGCTCGATGACGCGGCCATCGGTGGTAGCGCCTTCGGTGGCGATGCAGAACTTTTTGGACTTGCCTGCCATGTGCGGTTCCTTTGGAGTTGCCGTGGGCTGTTCGGGTGAGATGCGCCCATGCTGAAACTTGGAGGGCTACGGCTCAACAAGGGGCGGTTGTGCCGTTTGCGCTTACAACCATGGCTTGAGGGCGCGGTTCTGCGCGCGAGGCAGACTGGCGGTCATGAGTGAAATTTCCTTTCCGCATGTTCCCGAATTGGACCCGCGCCGCGTGGCCCGGGCTTTGTATTGGCAGGGCTGGCGCATCGCGCGCATTGCCGAGCATCTGGGCGAGAAGGCGTCCACGCTGCACAGCTGGAAGCGGCGCGACGCGTGGGATGAGTCAGACCCGACCGAGCGCATCGCGTCGACCATCGAGGCGCGGCTGCAGCAGTTGATCCTGAAGGAGCGCAAGGAGGGATGCGATTACAAGGAGATTGACCTGCTGGGGCGGCAGGTGGAGCGCCTGGCGCGGGTGGGCAAGTACCAGCAGACCGGGCGCGAGGCGGATCTCAACCCGAACATCGCCAGCCGCAATGCGGCGCCGAAGCGGCCGCCGGCCAAGAACGCGATCGGCGAGGAGCAGATTGAGCGGCTGCGCCAGGCGTTCATGGACAGCATGTTCGGCTACCAGCGGCACTGGCATCGCGCCGGCTTTGTCGAGCGGATCCGCAACCTGCTCAAGTCGCGCCAAATCGGCGCGACGTTCTACTTCGCACGAGAGGCGCTGATGGATGCGCTGGACACTGGGCGAAACCAGATTTTCCTCTCCGCCTCGAAGGCGCAGGCTTTCCAGTTCCGGTCATATATCGTGGACTTCGCCAAGGAGGCGGATGTCGAGCTCAAGGGCGACGTGATCAAGCTGCCGAACGCGGCGGAGTTGATGTTCTTGGGGACCAACGGCCGCACCGCGCAGTCTTACCACGGCAATTTGTATCTGGACGAATACTTCTGGATTCCCCGCTACAAGGAGCTGCGCAAGGTGGCGTCGGGCATGGCGTCGCAGAAGCGCTGGCGCCAGACCTACTTTTCGACGCCGTCGGCGATGTCGCATGAGGCCTATCCGTTCTGGACCGGCGAGCAGTACAACCGCGGGCGGCCGAAGGCGGAGCAGATCCGGCTGGACATCAGCCATGCGGCGCTGGCGGCGGGCCGGCATTGCGAGGATGGCCAGTGGCGGCAGATCGTGACGATCGAGGATGCGCTGGCCAGCGGCTGCGATCTGTTCGATCTGGACCAACTGCGGCTGGAGTACAGCCCGGAGGAGTTTGCCCAGCTGTTCTTGTGCCAGTTCATCGACGATGGCGCGAGCGTGTTCTCGTTCAGCTTGATGCAGCGCTGCATGGTGGACAGCTGGGAGGTGTGGGAAGACTGGAAGCCGTTCTCGCCGCGTCCGTTCGGCAACAAGCCGGTGTGGGTGGGCTATGACCCGAGCAGCACCGGCGACAGCGCGGCGCTGGTGGTGCTGGCGCCGCCGGCTGCGCCGGGCGGCAAGTTCCGCATCCTGGAGCGCCATCTGTTCAAGGGCGCGGACTTTGCCGGCCAGGCGGAGTTCATCCGCCAGACCTGCTCCCGCTATGAGGTGGCCTACATCGGCATCGACACGTCGGGCTTGGGCGTGGGCGTGCACCAGCTGGTGAAGCAGTTCCGCCCGGATGCGCAGGCCTTCACCTACAACGTGGAGCTGAAAACGCGGATGGTGCTGAAGGCGCTGGACGTGATCAGCAGCGGCCGGCTGGAGTTCGACGCCGGCAGCACGGACATCGCGGCCAGCTTCATGGCGATCAAGAAGACCATGACGGCGTCCGGCCGCCAGGTCACCTATCAAGCGGGCCGGTCCGAGGAGACCAGCCATTCCGACATCGCATGGGCGACCATGCACGCCCTTTTCAACGAACCGCTGGAGGGGGCGACCGCGGCCAACTCCGGCTTCATGGAGTTTTGCTGATGATCAAGCGTCGCAGGTTCAAACCATCCACGCCCGAGGCGAGTCCAGTGGCGACATCGGGCCCCATTGGCGGCGTCGAGTCCTTCACCTTTGGCGACCCGACGCCGGTGCTCGACCGGCGCGAGATCTTGGACTACGCCGAGTGCCTGAACGCGGGCCGGTGGTACGAGCCGCCGATCAGTTGGGAGGGCTTGGCGCGCAGTTGGCGGGCGTCGGTGCACCACAACAGCGCGATCGCGGTGAAACGCAACGTGTTGACCAGCACGTTCCGGCCGCATCCGCTGCTGTCGCGCTCGGCGTTCCAGCAGCTGGTGCAGGACTATCTGGTGTTCGGCAACCTGTACTGCGAGAAGGTGAAGAACCGGCTGGGCGGCGTGCTGGCGCTGGATCCGTCGCCGGCCAAGTTCACGCGCCGCGGGGTGGATCTCTCTTCCTACTGGTGGGTGCCGGGCTGGAACCAGGAGCACGAGCTGGGCGAGGTGTTCCATCTGCTGGAGCACGACATCAACCAGGAGGTGTACGGGCTGCCGGAGTATCTGGCCGCGCTGAACAGCGCCTGGCTGAATGAGTCGGCGACGCTGTTCCGCCGCCGCTATTACCTCAACGGCTCGCACGCGGGCTTCATCCTGTACATGACCGACGCGGCGCAGAATCCGGCGGACATCGACGCGATGCGCAAGGCGCTGAAGGAGTCGAAGGGGCCGGGGAATTTTCGGAACGTGTTCCTCTACGCGCCCAACGGCAAGAAGGACGGCGTGCAGGTGATCCCGATCAGCGAGGTGGCCGCGAAGGATGAGTTCTTCAACATCAAGAACACCACCCGGGACGATGTCCTGGCCGCCCACCGCGTGCCGCCGCAGCTGATGGGGATCATCCCGAACAATACCGGCGGCTTCGGCGACGCGGGCAAGGCCGCGCGGGTGTTCTATGAGAACGAGATCGTGCCGCTGCAGGCGCGATTCGAGGAGCTGAATGAGTGGGTGGGGGAGAGGGTGGTGGGGTTTGGGGAGTATGCGTTGGCGGTGGAGGCTTCCTGATTCTGTTTTCTCTTTGGCAAAGCCCCGCGGTTGCGGGGCTTTTACGTTGGTGTTTGGTTTTATCGGAAGGATATTCCTCCAGGTCTATTCGCGGCGGCTTCGTCCAGCGAGTGTCGCAGCGCGGTATCGACGCATGGGATGTCTCGAAGCCTAGTTTTTGCCGAGATGCCTAAGCCGTGCATGCGATCCAACGCAAGCTCTAGCTCCTGGATGACGGAGAGCTGTGCCGCTACATGCTTTGCATGCTCGGTTTCGTTAGGGAATAGGTCCGGCGTGATGAACGCTTCACGAAAGTGCGCGGCAAGCTGCTTGGCTTCCCAGAGCGTGGGTTGCCCGCTTTTGATCGCCCGGAAGACCAAATCGAGCTCATCTGCAAGATCTTCGAGGAGGTAATGCCTTTTCATGATCTCACCCATTTTTGATTTTGTACTAATTCAAATTAAGGTACGAGTGGGAGGATATCAATACAGTCCAAGGCAATCTCCTTGGCATGGTCTCGAGCTTGATTGGTGGTGGTGACTGCGCGGAAATGGCTTGGTGGTAGTAATGCGAGGGTGTAGGCGTGCCGTTGTGAAGAATGTTGAAAGAAATGAACAAGATGGTCGGTATAGAGAGCAGCGTCTGAACAAAATAGTTGGTGGTATCGGCTATCTGATCGGGGCGAGGATAGGTAAATCAGTCTAGATGGATGACTTTTCTTATATTGCCCACTGCCGAGTGCGCGCGGTCGAGACCCCGCCCCGCCCGCCCGCTTCATGTGTGGGAAAACGTGCAACCGCATGAACCGGCAGGAAAGCCCGCCAGTACCGGGCCTCATGGCAGGTAGGAACCCGCTGGAAAACTTGCGGATTCATGCGCCTAAGCCCATGCAAAGGAACGAGCGTGGTCTAGCAGAACTGGGGGGCGTCAAAAAATGCTGGGGAGGGGGGCACCAAAATGGTAACCAGTGATAGGTGACGGCGTCGAATCGATCTAAACCATTGAATCACAATGATTTCCAGGGTTATTTTTCGAGGTCACCAGCGGTAACTGATGCAGTAACCAAATCCTAAGTGACTGATTTTATTGAGATTAAAAAATTTAGAGGTTACAAAGCATAGAGGTAATCTGATTACTTATAGATTATTGATTTGTTACTTTTCCCCATACCTTGCAATGCCTTGAATTTACTGGGAGAAATGACCTTCCTGCGTGACAGGTTACCGATGTTACTATTTTTCTAGCCCCCCCCATCACTTTGGAAAAACCCACTCACGCGCATAACGCCCCCGCACACGTACATGTATGTGTGTGCGTGTACTTGGAGCCCTCAGGGAAAAAACGTTTACTTGGCTAGCCTGTTAGGGTGGGAATGATTTTTGTAGAAGGTTGCCGATTTTTGTAGAAGCCGTGGGGTGGAATTTGATACGCAGAACAACGAGGCTGAAACTGATGGTTTCTTAAATGAAATCAGGGGTTTGCATTTGCAAACCCCTGATCGGAATTTGGTGCCGGCGGCAGGAATCGAACTCGCGACCCCCTGATTACAAGTCAGGTGCTCTACCAACTGAGCTACACCGGCGAAGAGAGGGGCATTATGCCCGGCCGATCATGGCTTGGCAAGAGCCGCTAATGCTTTTTCTTGTTCTTCCGATGGGGTTTGGCCGCTACCGCATTGTTTTTATGGGCGTTGTGTTTTTGGGCCTTGGCTGGTTTATGCGCCTTTTTCTTGGCGTGATGTTTGGGTTGAACTTTCTTCGCATGTTTGCCGGCAGCATGCGCGCGCTTGTTTTTGGCCGCATGCTTGGACTTGGCATGATGCGGTCTGGCTGCATGTTTCTTGGCGTGGGACTTGGCAGGCTTCGCATGTTGATGCTTGGCAGAAGGCGCAGGCTTGGCCGCGCGGGAGGGCGCGGCCTTGGCATGCGATTTGATCGGTTTCGGCGCCGGCGCGGCTTGAAAGTCGCCTGGCAAGGGCTGATCTTCGGTTTCTGCGTGGCCAAGCGGGCTGGCGAAGGCCAGGCCGATGGCGACGAGCGGGCTGATGAGTTTGATCAGGTTCATGTGTTTTGATTCTTGTTGAGGATGTAAGCGAGGCCGAGAAAGCTCTGCGTGGCGCACGGATTCCCCGGCGCCTGAATCTAGGCGATATCTGCCAAGTTTAGCATGCGAGCGCTAGACGGCCAGTGTTGAAGGCTTTGGCGTTCGTCACGCATTTTGGCTTCTCAGCCAGCCGCAGGTGTGATCAACCAGCCGGCGAGCGATGGAGATCGGCGTGGGAAGCGAGGGCAGCGCGTCGATGTCGAACCAGCTCGCGTCCTCGATTTCGCCTTCCTGGGGAAGGATGTCGCCGCTTTCGTATTCTGCGGTGAAGGCCAGCATCAGCGAGTGGGGGAAGGGCCAGGATTGGGAGAAGGCGTATTTCAGATTTTTCACTCGGACGCCGACTTCCTCCAGGGTTTCGCGATGCACGCATTCTTCCAGCGTTTCGCCGGGTTCGACAAAGCCAGCCAACGCGCTGTAGACGCCGGGCGCGAAGTGGGGGCTGCGGGCCAGCAGCAGTTCCCGGCCGCGGTGGACCAGCACCATCATCGCCGGAGAGATGCGCGGGTAGTAGACCTGGCCGCAGCTGGGGCAAAGCCGGCCCAACTGGTCGCTGCTGATGGCCAGCGGCGTGGCGCAGTGGCCGCAGAAGCGATGGCTGCGGAAGAATTGGCGCAGTTGGGCGGCGCGGGCCGCCGCCTGCACCTGGGGCAACGGCATGGCCAGCAAGGCCGGCCGCAGCGGCAGCCATTCGCCTTCCGCAGGAGGCGGTCCGACCAGCTCCGCCATGAACAGATTGCAGCCCTCGTGAACGCCGAGGAAGCGTTGGCCGGTCAGCGGGCTGTCGACAGGCGGGCGGGCAGGCAGTTGCTGGTCGAGCAGCCACAGCAGGCTGCCGTTGAATACGCACCAGCGCGCAGGCAGTTCCGGCGCCGGTTGTTGCGGAAGTTCGAAGGGCATGGCGGAGCGATTCGTTTGGAATCGTTCAGTTTACGCCCACTCCCGGTTCGGCGTACATCCAGTGCTCGCTCTGGCGGCGCACCACCTCGCTCAGCGAGCCGCTTTGCTCGAAGATCTGCCGCAGCCAGCGGCTGTCGCTGTGGCATTTCAGCGCCCGCTGCCTCAGCGCGGCCAGTTGGCGTTGGCTGCCCAGGGCCTCGGCATGCGGCTCCAGCGCGCGCAGCGTGTCCAGCAGGTCTTCCTGCAGGCCTTGCTGTTGTTTGGTGCGGGCGTCCACCATCACGCCGTCGAAGCCGAAGCGGCAGGCTTGGAAGCGGTTGTAGCTGTAGGTGAGGTAGGGTTCGGAGCAGATGTCGTTCCACTCTTCCTCGAAGCAGCGCCGCGCCAGCATCTGGGCGTAGGCGGCCAGCAGCACCGGGGTTTCGATGGACAGCGGCGTGTCGCAGATGCGGATCTCCACGGTGCCGTACTCCGGTTTGGGGCGGATGTCCCAGTAAAAGTCCTTCATGCTGGCGACGATGCCCAGCGCCTCCATCCGCTCGAAGTAGTCGTTGAACGCGCTCCAGCTATCCACCACCGGCATGCAGCCGGACAGCGGGAAGGCGTTGACGCTGGTCAGGCGCGAGGTTTGGAACGAAGTGTCCACGCCCTGATAGAACGGGGAGGATGCCGACAGCGCGATGAAGTGCGGGATGTAGCGGGCCAGGTAGTGGGTGAGCCGCACCGCGGCGTCGCCATCGGGGCAACCGATGTGGATGTGCTGGCCGTAAACGGTGAACTGCTTGGCCAGGTAGCCGTAGAGCTCGGACACCAGCTGGTAGCGCTCTTTGGGGTAGATGCGCTGGTCGTCCCAGTGTTGGAACGGGTGGGCGCCGCCGCCGGCCAGTCCCAGGTTCAGCTTGTGGGCGCTGTCCACCAGCAGTTTGCGGATGGCGAGCAGCTCTTCCAGCATCGCGTTGACGTCGCTGTGGACGGCGGTGCCGATCTCTATCATGCCCTGGGTGATTTCGGGCTTGATGTCGAAGCCGTGCGGCTTGCGGTCGACTTGCAGCAACAGGTCGTCGGAACCGCGGGTCAGGTTATAGTCGCGGCGGTTCAGAATCATCAGCTCCAGCTCCACGCCCAGGGTGAGCGGCTGGCTTTGGGTGAATTCAAGCATGGCTGGCTCCTGCGGTTTCGCCGGCCAGGCGCAGCGCCAGCCGGGTGAGGATGGGGGCGGCGATCTCGTTGATCAGCAAGGCGGCCATCAGCGCGGCGCTGAAGCTTTGCGCCGCTTCGCCCAGCGACACCATGCCCAGGCCCAGCAGCAGCGCGGAGCCGCTGTTCATCGGGCTCAGCGCCAGCCCCAGCCAGGCGCCCTGCTTGCGGGACAGGCCGTTGCCGCGCGCGGCCAGCCACCACACCAGCATGCCGATGCCGCTGCGCAGGATCAGGCACAGCAGCGCCAGCTGCCAGTGCGAGGCCAGCGCCTGCGGCGACAGGTGGGCGCCGGCGGAAACGAAGAAGGCGACGGTGAATACATGGCTCAGCGACAGGATGCCGGGCTCGCTGACGGTGTAGCCGTGGCGCAGCGTGCGGGTGCTCATGCCGGCCACCAGCAGCGCCAGCAAGGCCAGCAGCTGCAGCATGTCGGCGGCGCCGACCAAGAGCGCGATCAGGCCGAACAGCAGCACGCGCTGCGCCTCGCGCTGGTGGCCGCCCAGCCAGCGGTTGAGCTGGGTGGTGACCAGGCCGGCGACCAGGCCCAGCGCCACCGAGCCCAGGATCAGCCAGCCCGGCATCAGGATGCCGTCCTCCACGCTGTGGTCGGCGGAAAGGTGGGTGTAGGACAGCGCCAGGGCGAACCCAGCCATCGCCAGCAAGCTGGACAGCGCGGTGGCGGTCAGCAGCCTTTCGCTCACCTGGCCGTCGGCGCGCGACTCGCGCACGATTTCCAGCACCACGATGGGCGAGGTGGCCATGCCCAGCGCCGCCAGCATCAGGCTGGCCGGCGCGCCGAAGCCGCTGGCGTTCAACAGCGCGAACAGAGACGCGAACACCAGCAGGCAATAGAGCAGCGTGGTGGCGAGCAGGGTTTTCTCCACCCGCAGCCAGCGCAGGTCCACGCGGCGGCCGGCTTCGAACAGCGCGATGCCCAGCGCCAGCTGCACGAACAGCGAGGCTTCGTTCAACAATTGCTGGTTGAGCAGGTTGAGGCTGTAGGGGCCGATGATCAGGCCGGTGGCGATGTAGCCGGTGATGGCGGGCAGGCGCGCCACGCGCACCGCGATCTGGCCGCCTATCACGCCCAGCGCCAGCAGGATGCCGAACGCGGCCAGCGGGTTCAGCATCAGGTTGTGCCAGAGGGGGATGGTCATTATGGTTCTCCTCTATCGCGGGCCAAGGCATTGAATTGCCGAGGGCCCGCCCTAAGGTTCAATGACTGACGCGATTCCGAGCCAAGAGTTCATGCTATTAGACTGGATGCGCCGCCTGGGCGGCAAACGACCGCCGGCCGCCTTGCTGTCGCGCTTGCGCGAAGAGGCGAGCGGCATGCCGCTGCTGGACGGTTTGTCGGCCGAAGAAACTGACCGGTTGATCAAGCTGGCCGGCGAACTGCTGCAGGCCAAGGCCGTTACCGGCCTGGAAGATATGGAAGTGGACGACGCCATGCGCTGCCGGCTGGCCCTGCAGCTTGCGCTGCCGGGGATGAACCTGGGCATGCGCGCCTATGCGAACTGGCGCGAGGCCGTACTTTACCCGGCTCCCTTCGTGGTGCGCAACCGTTGGCAGGATGGAATCGGCCTGACTCACGAGGGCGAGCAGGTGCTGATCGGCCAGGCGCATTATCAGGGACCGCTGGTGTTTTCCTGGCCGGATGTGAACGAATCGCCGCTGCTGGACGGCTGGAATGTGGTGATCCACGAGGCGGCCCACCAGTTCGACATGTTGGACGGCCCGGCCAACGGCGCGCCGCCCTTGCACAAGGGGATGAACCGCGCGGAGTGGAGCCGAGCCTGGAATCAGGCCTACCGTCAATTCTGCCGAGAGGTGGATCGCGGCGTGGAGGGCTGGCTGGACCCGTACGCCAGCGAAAACCCAGCCGAATTCTTCGCCGTGCTCAGCGAAGCATTCTTCGAGATTCCGCACTTGGTAAAGCGCGATTATGCCGAGCTGTATCGCTTGCTCAGCCTGTTTTATCGCCAGGACCCGGCGGCGAGGCTGCCGCCGGTGGACGAAGAGAGCGTGACGCCGGCTCAGCCCTCCTGAGCCAGCGCAGACGAGCCGGCCCGCTTGCCGGCGAACAGCAGGTAGCAGCCGACCAGCAGGCCGATCAGGCATTGCAGCATCAGGTAGTAGGCCGGCGCCAGCGCGTCGTACTTCAGCCAGATGGACAGCAAGATGGGCGTCAGGCCGCCGGCGAAGGCGTAAGCCACGTTATACGAGAAGGACAGGCCGGAGAAGCGCACCTGCGCGGGGAAGGCGCGCACCATCACCAGCGGCACCGCGCCGACGATGCCCACGCTGAAGCCCAGCAGCGGGTAGAGCGTGTACAGCTGGCCGGCGTGCGCCGCCATCGACGAATAAAAGGCGTAGCTGCTGGCGCCCAGCAGCAGGCTGCCGCCGATGAAGGTGGGGCCGCTGCCCAGGCGGTCGCTGGACACGCCGGCCACCAGGCAGCCCAGCGTCAGCGCGACGATGGCCAGGCTGTTGGCGCGCAAGGTGTCCACCGCCGGCAGGCCGAACTGCTTTTGCAGATAGGCCGGCGCCATCAGGATGGCGACGACGATGGAAATGGCCAGGAACCAGGTGACGAACATCGACAGCGCGACGGCGGCCTTGTGTTTCTTGAGCACCGTTTTCAGCGGCAGCTCCTCGGACAGCGCCTTGCGCGCCTGCATCTCGGCGAACACCGGCGTCTCGTGCAGCCACTGGCGCAGCTGCATCGCCACCAGGCCGAACACGCCGCCCACCAGGAAAGGCACGCGCCACGCCCAGTCCGCGATCTGCTGCGGACTGAAGGCCAGGTTGATCGCGGTGGCGATCAGCGAGCCCAGGAGGATGCCTATGGTCAGGCCGGCGGTGATCACGCTGCAGGCGAAGCCGGTGTGGCGCGCCGGCGCGTGCTCGGCGACGAACACCCAGGCGCCCGGCACTTCGCCGCCTATCGCCGCACCCTGCAGGATGCGCATCGCCAACAGCAGCAGCGGCGCGGCCATGCCGATATCGTGGTAGGTGGGCAGCATCCCCATCGCCAGCGTGGGAAGCGCCATCAGCACGATGCTCAGCGTGAACATCCGCTTGCGGCCCATCAGGTCGCCGAAATGGGCCATCACGATGCCGCCCAGCGGCCGCGCCAGGTAGCCGGCGGCGAAGATGCCGAAGGTTTGCAGCTGGCTCAGCCAGTCCGGCATGGATGGCGGGAAGAACAGCTTGCCCAGCACCACGGCGAAAAACACGAAGATGATGAAGTCGTAGAACTCCAGCGCGCCTCCCAGCGCGGCGAGGAACAACGTCTTGCAGTCCTGGCGGTTCAGTGGCCGGTGCTGCTCCGGGGAATGGGTGTCCATGCGGCGATTTCCTTTGTCTTTGCTCGTTATGTATCGACCGTATGGTTGCGGAATGTCAGGTCGTGCCGAGCAGATTAAATGACGCCGCCCGCGTCTGACAATAAGACTCGTTTGCGCCGCGGCGGTCATGGCGGAAACGGAAGTGTTAGACTAGGATTATCTTGCCTAGCGCAATGAGGTCCTGCATGTTGGAATTCATCGGCAGAGCGCTGCTGGGCGCGCTGGAGTTCATTCTCGATCTCTGGCTGATCCGAACGGTTCGGCGGGGGCGGGGCCGTCCGTCGCGGCATGTGGCGGAAGACGCGGCCAATCTGGCGTTGTGGGAGTGGCTGATTCTTCCCATCTATGCCGCGGCGGCGGTGTTGGCCGGGTTCTTGATGCGCGCCGCGGGCATCCCTCTGTTTTTCTGCGTGGCGATACCCGGCGTCGCGGTTCTGATCGGCGCGCTGAGGCAGTTCCGCAAACGCATGGACCTCTAGCCCCGCAGGTCTCGTTATCGAGCCTCAGGCTATCGAGCCGGGGGCGGATTGGGCGAGGACTGGGGCGGCTTCGGCCGCCCGCGCCAACGGCGGAGCCTGGGCATGCGAGACGCCGTTCCGCGCGGCGCCTCTTATTTCACCGCCCCGTCCATCCCGCGCATGAAATAGCGCTGGCACAGCGCGAACACCGTCAGCACGGGCAGGATGGTCAGCACCGCGCCGGCGGCGACCATGCGGGTGGAGGTGGCGAACGCGCCCTTCAGGTAGAGCACGCCGACCGACAGCGGATACAGATCCGGCGTTTTCAGCACCACGCTGGGCCAGACGTAGACGTTCCACGACCACACCAGCGTGAAGATGCCCAGCGTGGCGAGGTAGGGCCGCGACAGCGGCAGGCAGATGCGCCAGAACACCTGCCAGTCGCTGGCGCCGTCCATCCGCGCGGCATCGACGATCTCGTCCGGAATCTCCTCGAACGCGTGCTTCATCAGGTAGATGCCGAAAGCGCCGGCGATGGACGGCAGCACCACCCCCAGCCTGCTGTCGTCCAGGCCCAGCCGGCTGATGGTGACGTAGTTGCTGATGAAATTGATCTCGCTGGGCAGGAGCAGGGTGGCGATGATGGCGTAGAAAACCAGTTGGCGGCCGCGGAAGCGCAGCTTGGCCAGCGGAAACGCCGCCAGCGCCGACACGGCCAGCGTGCCCAGCGTGGTCAGGCCGGAAATCCACAGCGAATTCCAGAAAAAGCGTCCCAGCGGGATGGCGTCCCACACCGCGGCGAAGTGTCGCCAGCCGGCGTCCTTCGGCCACAACGGCGGCGGGAAGTCGAATACCTGCTCGCCATTGCCGACGGCGATGCCCAGCGTCCACAGAAAGGGATAAACGCAGGCGAAGGACAGCGCGAGCAGCAGCAGGTAGTCGGGCAGCCGGCGCAGCAGCGTGCGCGGCGCGGCGCGGTTCAGGGCGATGGCGGTCATGTCGTCCTCAGCGGTGATCGGCGCGGATCAGCTTGAAATTCAGCCAGGCCAGCAGCAGGCAGACCAGGGTCAACACCAGGCCGGCGGCGCTGCCGCGGCCGAAATCCAGCTGGTTGAAGCCTTGATGGAAGGCGTAGTAGAGCGCGGTGTAGGTGGAATTCATCGGCGCGCCGCGCGTCATCACCAGCACCTCCTCGAAAGCCTTGATCGCGTCCAGCGTGGAGATCAGGCTGCAAAACAGGATGGTGGGCTTGAGCATGGGCAAGGTGATGCGCCAGAAGCGCTGCCAGGCATCGGCGCCGTCCAGCCGCGCGGCCTCCTGCATCTCGGCTGGAATCGCCTGCAGGCCGGCGAGATACAGCACCATGTAATAGCCGATGCCGCGCCAGAAGGTGACGAACATCACCGAGTACAATGCCCAGTCCTCATCGCTGAGGAAGCCGATTTCCCGTTCCGGAGCCAGCGCGCCCAGCCAGTGCATCGCGCCGTTGAGCACGCCGTAATCGGCGTACATCCAGTTCCACATGATGCCCACCACCGACACCGTGGTGATCACCGGCAGGTAGAAGGCGGCGCGGAACCACTTGATGCCGGGCAGCGCGCGGTTGACCAGCACCGCCAGCGCGATGCCGGCCAGCTGGATGGCCGGCACCACCAGCAGGTAGCGCAGCGAATTGCCCAGCGCCTGGATGAACACCGGATCGTCCAGCAGGTAGCGGAAGTTGTCCAGGCCGGCCCATTGCGGCGGCGAGACCAGATCGTAGCGGGTGAAGGCGACGTAGCTGCCGAACAGCAGCGGCCAGAAGGTGAACGCGCCCATCAGCAGCAGGGCGGGCGACAGGAACAGCCAGGCATTGCGGGTGGAGGTCGACGTCATGCTCTCGGTTTGGCTCGGCTAGCGGAAAAAAAGCGCCCCTCCCGGGAGACTCGGAGAGGGGGCGAGAGGGAAAGTCATGCGCGGACGGTCTATTTGAGCCGGCTGTTCCAGAAGGCGGCGGCGTCGTCCAGCGCTTTCTGCGCGTCTTTCTTGCCGGTGACGGCGGCCTCCACGTTGTCGACCAGGTTCTTTTTCAGGTCGGCGACATTGGGCACGCCGGTCAGCACCAGGGTGCGGATATTGAGCGCCACCTTGGCACCTTCGACGCGAGAGCTTTCTATCGCGCCGCCGCCGGCCGAAGTCTTGACGAAATAGCTGTCCGCCAACGCCTGCCGGGTGGATGGAAATGTCGCGCCGGTCACCTTGGCGAAGGTCAGCTGCTGGGCGTCGCTGGTCAGGAATTTGGCGAATTTGACTGCCTCCTGCTGCGTGCGCGCCGGCAGTCCTTTGGATACCGCCCAACTGAACAGATAACCGCCCTGGGCGATCTTGGTCGGCCCCAGCGGCGCCGGCTGCACCACGGTGGCGGCGTAGATGTTGCGCGCGTCGCTCTGGGTGCGCTGGGCGGAGGTCGGCGCGGTTTCCATCATCGCCAGCCGGCCGCTGTTGTACAGCTTGATGCTGGCTTGGTAGTTGTCGTCGGCGAACAGGTTGTCTTTGGCCAGCGCGCCGGCTTTATAGGCGTCGGCGAACTGGCGAATCAGCGCGACATGCCTGGGGCTGTTGAACACGGCCTTGCCGTTCTGGATCAGCGGCAGGCCCTGGCCCAGCAGGATGCCGTCTATCTGGCCCAACTGGGGCAGCAGGCCGGGCACGCCGGTCTTGGCCTTGATGACCTTGGCCAGGCGCAGTTCGTCGTCCAGGCTGGCGATCGGCCGTTTCGGGTCCAGGCCGGCTTTCTTGAACAGCTCGCCGTTGATCACCAGCACATTGATGTTGTTGTACCACGGCAGGCCATACAGCTTGCCGCCGAAGCTGAGATCGGCCAGCGCGTTGGGCAGATAGGCGGCCTTGTCCGCGCCGAGCGCGGCATCGAGCGGGATCAGCGTGCCTTTTTGCGCGTATTTGAACAGGCGCGGCACGTCGTGGTTGACGAGGGCGGGCGGTTTGCCGGCGGCGATGGCGGCGTTGAGCTTGGTTTCGAAGGTGTCGTTGAACACGTCCACCCATTGCACTTCCACGTCAGGATGCTGGGCTTCGTAGGTTTTTTTCGCGCTGGCGAAATAGCCGTCGAAGGTCGGTTTCAGCGAGTCGGTCCAGAATTCCAGCCGGACTTTGTCGGCATGGGCGGACAGGCTGCATGCCAGCAGCGCGAACGCAGCCAGCGCGGGGCGGAATGGTTGCATTGTCTTCTCCTTTATTGTCGGACCGGGCGCCTGAGCAATTGCAAGGCGCCCATGGCGGAATCGCCGCGAGGGGAAACCAGCCGCTGGCGGAAGCCGGGCGGCAGCCAGTCGCGCAGCGCCCGTCCCAGACCGCCGCACAGCGCCACCGGCAGCTCGCCGGAGGGGTCAAGCGCGCGCGCGATGCTCCAGGCGTCCTCGCCGGCCTGGCGCAGCAGCGCGTCTGCTTCGGGATCGACGCGGGCGGCGCTCAGCGCCAGCGGCGCCAGCCGGGCGAACTGGGCCGGCGTGGCGCGGCCGTTCCAATGCATCATCGCTTGCCAGTCGCCGCCGACGAATTCCAGCACCGCGCGCGTCAGCGGACTGTGGCTGCGGCGGCCGTCCAAGGCCATTTGGGTGAGTTGGGCGGCGCGCTGGCCCAGCCAGGCGCCGCTGGCCTCGTCGCCGCTGGGGTAGCCCCAGCCGCCCACTTCGCGGTGGCTGCCGTCCGGATACAGCGCCTCGCCTATGCTGCCGGTGCCCAGGGCGACGATGATGCCGGGCTGGCCGCCATGGGCGCCCAGCAGCGTGGTATAGCCATCAGTGGCGAGCAGGAGACGCGAGTAGGGCGGAGCCAAGCGTTCGAATTCGCTTGCCCATTGGCGGTTGTGCACGCCGGACAGGCCCAGTCCAAGCGCGCATTCGGCCGTGGGAGGGGAGGGCAAGCCAGCCTGGAGGAACGCGGCTTCTATCGCCGCGCTGACGGCTTGCCAAGCTTTGGCGGCGCCTTGCGACAGCGCAGAGGCGGGACCCTCCGCCAGGGCAAGGGAGGAGCCGTCGGCGGCGAGCAGGCGGACGCGTGTGCCGGTGCCGCCGCCGTCCACGCCTATCTGATAGCGAATATCTGGGTCCATCCTGCGTCGGGGCTCGCCCGCCTTTGTTTATGACATTTGTATTGTTTGAAGTAAATCAGCGGAATATTATTTCGTCAAGTTGATTTAATTAAGTGTTGAAAAATGACAACGGCTTGTGCGGAGCGGGCGGCCTCGTCATACTCCCCGTTCATGAAAATCCCTCTCGCCCCCTCCGCGCCGCATACGGTGTCAGGCACCAATCTGGAATACGCCCGCTCGCACAATCGCCGCGCGATTCTGGAAACCATACGCCTCAATGGCCAACTGACGCGGGCCGATCTGGCGCGGTTGACCGCGCTGACGCCGCAGACGGTGTCCAATATCGTCGCCGAGTTGATGGATGGCGGCATGCTGCTGGCCGGCGAGCCCATGCGCGATGGCGCGCGCGGGCAGCCGGCGGTCCCGCTCCGCCTCAATCCGGACGGCGCCTACGCGGTTGGGATGCAGCTGGATCATCAGATGCTGGTGGCGCTGGTGCTGGATTTGTCGGGCAAGACGAGGGCGCGCCTGGAGACGCCGGTGGATCGGCCCGCGCCTGTCGACGCCATGCCGTTGATCGCCAGCCTGCTGGAGCGGCTGAAGCAGGAGTCGGGTCTGGACTGGTCGCGGATGCTGGGCCTGGGACTGGTGATGCCGGGGCCGTTCGGCGTGGAGGGCATGACCTCGGTCGGTCCGACGACCTTGCCGGGCTGGGAAGGGGTGGATGCCGCCGCGCTGTCTAGCAAACTGGGCTTGCCGGTACTGTTGGAGAAGGACGCCACCGCGGCGGCCATCGGCGAGCGCCTGTACGGCATGGCGAGCCAGCTGCGCAATTTCGTTTACCTCTTCGTCGGCGGCGGCCTGGGGGCGGGGCTATTCCTGGATGGCAGGTTGTATACCGGCGGCCGTCGCAACGCCGGGGAGGTGGGGCACATGATGGTGGTGCCCGATGGACGTCCCTGCGAGTGCGGCAACCATGGCTGCCTGGAGCGCTACGTGTCGCTGCAGGCGCTGTACGAGGCGCTGGGCGTGGCGGGCGGACCGCAGGCGACGCCGGAGCATTTGGCCGAACGTTGCGTGGACGCGGCCGGGGAGCGCTGGCTGGACGCGGCCGTCGGCCCCTTGCGGCAGGCGATCAATATTCTGGAGTCGCTGCTGGACGTGGATGCGGTGGTGATCGGCGGCTTATTGCCGGCTCACTGGCAAGAGGCGTTGGTGGCGAGGTTGCATCCGTTGCCGCTGTCGGTGCGCAATTGCAGCGGCGAGCGGCTGCGGCTGGGCAGCGCCGGCCGCGATGTGGTGGCGCTGGGCGCCGCGGCGCTTCTGGTGTTCGACGAGTTCAATCCGCAGTACGAGGCTTTGCTGAAGACCGGGCGGCGCTGAGCCGCAGGCGGCCGGCAGGCTGGAGGGGGCGATGACGATGCGGTTCCTGTTCAATCATCTGGGGTTCGAGAGCGCGGCAGCCAAGCCGGCGTTGCTGCAGGGGCCCGCCGATGCGGTCGTCGATTGCGCGGCAGTGCTGGATTCTGCCGGAAGGGTGGTGTTGCGCGCGCCGTTGCGCGCGCTGGGCGCTGTGGATGGCTGGGGCGACGGGCATTACTGGCGGGCGGATCTCGACGCGCTGCGTGAGCCGGGTGGGTATCAGTTGTGGCTGGAAGGCGAGGGGCCGCCGATTGTGTCGGCGCCGTTCGAAGTCGCCGATTCACTGTATGGTCCGGCGAAGCTGTCCGATCTGCTGTTCTATTTCAAGTCCCAACGCTGCAGCGGCTTATATGACATGGCTGACCGCGCGGCGCCTGAGGAAGGCGGCGCGGTCCGGCGCGACGCGCGCGGGGGCTGGTTCGACGCCTCCGGCGACTGCTCCAAATACCTGAGCCACCTGTCCTATGCCAATCATCTGAACCCGCAGCAGACGCCATTGCTGGTCTGGAGCCTGATCCGGGCGAGGCAGGCGTTGCCGCCGCAGGGAAAGTGGTTCGACGAACGCATGGTGGACGAAGCCTCGCATGGCGCGGATTTCTTGCTGCGCATGCAGCATGAGTCGGGTTTTTTCTACCAGACCTTGTTCGACGGCTGGAGCAAGGACGAGGCGCGGCGCAGCTTGTGCGCCTATTCCACTCAGCAAGGCTTGCGTTCAGACGCCTTTCAGGCCGGCTGGCGCCAGGGCGGCGGCATGGCGGTGGCGGCGCTGGCTGCGGCGTCCCGGTTGCCGCGCGACGGCGAGCGAGCGCGCGCCGCCTATCTTGCGGCGGCGCGGCGCGGCTTTGCGCACTTGCAGGAGCGCGGGAGGGACTATCTGCCGGATGGCGAGGAAAACCTGATTGACGATTACTGCGCCTTGCTGGCGGCATGCGAGCTTTACGCCGCCAGCGGCGATGGCGCTTACGCCGATGCGGCGGCGGAGCGGGCGGCTTGCCTGCTGGAGCGGCAGCACGAGGATGGATGGTTTTGGCTGGACAACGCGCGCAGCCGCAGCTTTTGCCACGCATCGGATGCCGGCCTGCCTTATCTGGCGCTGGCCCGCTATCTGGAGGCGTTGCCGGATGGCCTCTATGTGCGGGAGGCGGAGCGGGGCTGGCGCTTGGGTTTGGAGGGCGAGATGGCCCGCAGCGAGGCGGGCAATCCCTTCTGTTACCCAAGACAGTGGGTGGTGGCCCCGGGAGAAATCGAGGGCGCCCGTTTCTTCATGCCGCAGCGCAACGCCAGCGGTTATTGGTGGCAGGGGGAGAACGCCCGCGTGGCCTCGCTGGCCGCCGCAGCCTGGCAGGGCGCGGCGCGTTGGCCGGAGCAGTCCGGCAGCCTGCATGCCTACGCGCAGGGGGCGGTGGACTGGATACTGGGCCGCAATCCCTTCGATATCAGCATGTGGCAGGGCCATGGCCGCAACAATCCGCATTACGAGACGGGCTATTTCAATGCGCCGGGCGGCGTTTGCAACGGCGTGACCGCTGAACCGGGGCGCGATGACGGCATCGCTTTCTTGTCGCCAGAGGAGACGGACATCAGTCAATCCTGGCGCTGGAGCGAGCAGTGGCTGCCCCATGGGACGTGGTTGATGTTGGCTTTGGCCTGGCGTAGTGCGAGTTCATTCATTTTTGATGAAAATCAAATACGCTGATGGTTATTTATATTCCAATGGAATTTCATTGGCCTAGCCGGTCAAAGCCAACCCGGCGCAGCCCTCGATTGGAAGGCGTGCCCGATAACTACGAGAAAGGATCCGTGATGAAGTTTCCATTTCTGCTCGCTGTGACTGCGGGCGCCATCCTGGCGATCGGCAGCGCGGTTGCCCGCGCCGACTCCAACAAGGACTGCGATGCGCGTTTCGCTATCACCGGCAGTGGTTTCAGCCAGCAAAACACCAATGCCGCCATCAACTATATCGGAGCGGTATCACCCAGTCGCTTGTTGCTTGCGGGCAATGTCAATGGTTACAAGGTAACGGGCTATATGGACCTGGTCGGCTTTACCGCCAGCGGCTCCTGGGGCGATGAGGCTGGCGCCGCGGGGAGCGGCGGCTCGATATCGTCAATCGAGATCCGGGACAAGACAATGACGATATCTGGTTGGGTCAGGCAGGGAGGGCCATTCGGGGGGGTGGTTTATAAGACTGGGCAGATTCAGTTCGCCGGCGATGTGTCGTTTTCTTACACTAGCGTAGGCGATTCCGCGAACTCCAAGATCAATTACATCATTCCCTGGCCATCCAATGTTGTGAATCCGGGGAAGGGGCTATTTCTTGGCGGCACCACCTTTGACAGCCGCAAACTGCCGAACGGCAGTTTCTATTCTCCGACTTCGATGCTGTGCAAGCCGGCAGCAAGCGCGAAATAGAAGGGGGAAGATGCAAAAAACGGCGGGAAGCTCCCGCCGTTTTTCATTTGAAGGCCAACCTTACTGCGCGTTGCTGCGCGGACCGCGGTTGCCCTGGTAGCCGCCCTCGCGGCGCTGGCCTTGGTAGCCGCCTTCGCGACGGTTGCCTTGGTAGCCGCCGCGGTTGCCGCCGCTGCCGCGACGATCGCCGTAGCCGCCCGGCTTGCCGTTGCGGCGCGGGCCCTTGGGCGGGCGACGGGTCGGTTCCAGACCGTCGATCACGCCTTCGGTGATCTGGCGCTTCAGGTACTGCTCGATACGGCGCACCTTGTGGAATTCTTTGGATTCCGCCAGGGTGATGGCGGTGCCGTCTCGGCCGGCGCGGCCGGTGCGGCCGATGCGGTGCACGTAGTCCTCAGCCTGTTTCGGCAGGTCGAAGTTCACCACGTGGGTGATGGTCGGCACGTCGATGCCGCGGGCGGCCACGTCGGTAGCCACCAGCACCTTGATGCGGCCGCGGCGCAGGTCGTTCAGGGTGCGGTTGCGCCAGCTTTGCGGCATGTCGCCGTGCAGGCAGGCGGCGGAATAGCCCTGGTCGGACAGCTTGTCGGCGAGCTCTTCCGAGTAAGCCTTGGTGGCGGAGAAGATCACGCACTGGTCGAAGCCGGATTCTTTCAGAATGTAGTCCAGCAGGCGGTGCTTGTGGTTCAGGTCGTCCGCGTACAGCAGGTGTTCTTCGATGGTGCCGCCGGAGGTTTCGGTGCGGGCGATCTCGATACGCTGCGGATCGCGGGTCATCTTTTCAGCCATGCGGCCGACGATGCCGTCCAGCGTGGCGGAGAACAGCACGGTCTGGCGCGATTCCGGGGTGGCCTTCACGATGGCTTCGATATCTTCGATGAAGCCCATGTCCAGCATGCGGTCGGCTTCGTCCAGCACCAGCATTTCCAAGCGCGAGAAGTCGATGCGGCCGGAGCGCATGTGGTCCATCAGGCGGCCCGGAGTGGCCACGATCAGATCGATCGGGCGGCTCAGCGCGCGGATCTGGTAGCCGAAGGAGGAGCCGCCCACCAGGCAGGCCGTCTTCATCCAGCGCAGGTCCTTGCCGTATTCCAGCGCATTCTTCTCAACCTGCTGCGCCAGCTCGCGGGTCGGGGTCAGCACCAGCACGCGCGGGCCTTGGCCCTTGGCGGTGGAGCGCTCGGACAGCTTGGTCAGCGCGGGCAGCAGGAAGGCGGCGGTCTTGCCGCTGCCGGTCTGGGCGGAAACCAGCAGGTCGCGGCCGGCGATGGCGGCGGGAACGGCTTCTGCCTGGACGGCGGTCGGGTTTTGGTAGCCGGCGGCTTCCAGCGCGCGCAGGATGGTCGGGGCGATGCCCAGATCGGAGAACGTCATGATGTCCTTTCAGGCCGGCTGTGTGCCGGCATCACTTTAAGCCAGGTTTCGTGGCGGTTAGGCGGCGCCTTCTAGGCCGCAACTCATCGGCACCAACCTGGCAAGCGGCGAACAGCAGTCCAGTCTAAACGACTCAAGCATGGACGAAGCCTGAAAATGGTCAGGGACGATGAAGAACACACTCGGGCGAGGCGAGGGGGTGGATGTGCCCGGTGAAATTGCAAGAGGCAGGACTGTACATTAATTGTGGGCTTGGGGCAACTGTTTTCTGAAAAATGGCTGGGTAAGTATTTGATTGTTTGCGTCTTGATTGGCTGTGTTTGGAAATTTAAGTTTTACCCGTCCTTTGGGCGGCGCTTCCTGCGCTGGCGAAGGGCTTCTCTCTCGCTAAACTGCACTATAGGCGCAGACTGGGGGCGAGCGGATGCGAATCGGGGGTGGCTTGGGTTTGTGGCTGTCGAGGCGGGCGATGGGCGCCCGCGCCGGAGTGGTGTATGGATTGGCGCTGTTGCTGTTTGTGCCGCTGTCTCTGATCTTGCCGTGGCGGCTGGGCGCGATCCAACCGGATGCCTTGCATGGGCGGGGTCTGGCGCTGGTGCTGGAAGTCGTTTTGCTGGCCGCCTTGGCGGCGGCGCTGTTCGCCGCCTGGTTGCGGAGAGGCGCCGGCGCGCGAAGCGCGGCGGATTGGGAAATACTGGAAGGCATACGCAATCAGGAGTTCTTCGCGCATTACCAACCTGTCGTGGCGGCAGCGGGGGGAGAGTGCGTGGGCGTCGAGGTGCTGGCTCGCTGGCGTCACCCGGTGCAGGGCAATGTGCGGGCGGATCTGTTCATAGACGCGGCGACGGCGACGGGGCTGATCGTGCCGCTGACCCGTTATCTGTTTCGGCGGGTATGCGGAGAGTTGCGCCAAGTCGCCTTGCCTCCAGGCTTCATGGTGGGCGTCAATATCGCTGGCGAGCATCTGGCGATGCCGGAGTTGATCGAGGATTGCCGCGAAATGCTGGCGATGCTGCGCGAGAAACAGGCCGTGCTGGTGCTGGAGGTGTCCGAGCGCACGCCGCTGGGCGAGTCGCCCGCAGCGGAAGGCGTGATTCGCCGCTTGAAGCGGGAAGGGGTGAAGCTGGCGCTGGATGATTTCGGCTCAGGCTATGCGGACAAAGCTTATCTGCGGCGCTGGGGTTTCGACTTTCTGAAGGTGGAGAAGGGCTTTGTGACGGCGTTGGGGCAGGACACCATGCGTGGCAATGTGCTGGACGGCTTGTTGCTTTCCACCCGCCAGCTGGGGGTGAGGGTCATCGTCAAGGGCGTAGAGACATCCGGCCAGCAGAATTATCTGAAGGTGAACGGATTCGAGTTGTTGCAAGGTTTTTATTTCGGCAAGCCGATGACGCTGAACCATTTTCGCCAGTGGCTGTATTCCGGCATCGTGCAGGACAAGGCCGTATCGCGCAGGGGGAAGGCTGGCGCTTAAGCAAGCTGCGGGTTGGGGCGAGGGGCGGCGTTTGTTACAATGCCGCCTTTTTTCATTTTGAAGGAAGCTGAGCAATGGAATACGCCGTGCAACGCTACGCCGCCACCCGGCCCTGGGCCAAGCGAGTGGGGCAGCTGTATGTCCAGACGGTTCAGGCGGCGGAGGCTCGGGCGCAAATGAAGGATGTGATCAAGCGTGAGCTGGAGCGAGCCGCGCAAGTGTTCGAGATTCCGCAAGCCGCTATCGTATGCGAATTGGCGTTGGCCGAGGCGTGGGGACATTTCGTCCGCCATGGCAGGGTGATTTCCCATCTGGAAGCCGCGCTGGCCTCCGCGCTGGCTCATACTCGCCAGCCTTCCAACCTGCCGGATACTTTGAATTTGCCTGCCGCGGCGTTTTTTCTGCATGTGCCGGGAGAAGGCGGCGCCTTCGTCGCGCACCAGCCGGAGCGCAAGGCTTTGTTGCTGACGCTGGTGCGGATGGGATTCGCGCCGGACGGCGTCAACTGGCTGCAGGCCGCCGACCAGGTGGAACTGGTGCGGGTCGAGTATCCGGGAGAGTTGGCGGCGCAGCTGGGGGGTGTCGCGGAGGAGTGGTTGAGCCTGTTGTCGTCGGTTCTGAATGGGTTGGCGATGATGACCCAGCCCAGGCTGGAACTGGCCAAGGCCTGGGAATCCGCCGCGCCGGCGGACTGGGTGGCGGACGCCGCTCATCCCTCTTGCGCCAAGACGCGGCAGAAGGCGCGCAGCCAATTGCTGAAGTCCGGTTTCGGAGAGGTCACCTTTTGCCGCGTGGCGGACTTGGCCGGCGGCGAATACGCCAGCCAGGGCTACTGGCGCCGGCAGGCCTTTGGTGAAGAGAAGGCGAATTCCCGCCTGGTGTGGGTGGCGCCGCGCTAGGGGCCGGCAGCAAGCCCATATCTCAAATGACAAACTCCCGGGCTCGCCCGAGAGTTTTTTCTGGCGGCGGCAAGCGCTCAGTATTCGTTGAGCAGGGTGCGAATCAGCTCCCGCATCTTGTCCATGTCGAAAGGTTTTTGGCAGCAGGCGGCGATGCCTGCGTCCTCCAGCTCGTCTTTGCTCAGATTGTCGCTGTCGCTGGTGACCATCAGCACCGGCGTGTCGGGTTGCAATCCGCTGCTGCGGACGTGGCGGGCGAAGTCCAGTCCATCCATGCCGGGCATGTGGTAGTCGGTGACGATCAGCTTGAACGGTTCCTGTTCCAGGTAGGGGATGGCGGCCTCGCTGCTGGCGGCTTCGCAGAAGTGCTCGAACCCCAGTTTCTCCAGCACCTGGCGGATGTGGTGGCGGGACGTGCTGCTGTCGTCGACGATGAGCACGTTCATCAGCGCCATGTCCGCGTCCACCTCCGCGCCGAGGCTGTCGCAGTTGAGGAAGCTCATCACCGACTGCATCGCCTGTTCGAACTCTTCGTGGGTGAACGGTTTGGGCAGGATGGCGAGGCTGCCGGCCTGGCGTATCGTTTCCAGCCTTTCCGGATTGGTTTCGCTGGAGATCAGGATGAAGGGGATGTCGTACAGATCCTCGCTGTCGCGCAGCTCCTGAACCAGCTCCGCGCCGGTGATGTCCGGCAGATGATAGGCGCTGATCACCAGGCTGGGGCGCCGCAGCCTGGCTTGTTCGATCAATTCTCTGCCGGATCCGTGCGTCTCGATCTGCGAGGCGCCCATGCCTTGCAGCGCGTTGGTGATGATTTGAGCCTGCACCGGCGAGGGCTCGGCCAAAGAGATAAGTAATTGTTCCAAAGCCAGCATCGCGAGCTCCGACTTTCCACTTACTTGCATTATTGTCGGTTTTGGCACGGTTTGGCCGGAGGGGCAAGCAAAATCCTCAAATCTCTTGATGCGCGCCATGGATCGGCGAGGGCGGCAAGTTTTGCCGCCTTCGGGCGCGGCAAGGGCGGCGAACTTGCCGCTTTGGCCGGCAAGGGCGTGAAAACTTGGGTTTTCGGGGCTTTCGGCAGCTGGCACACTTCATGCTTTGGTGTGTGGCCAGCAAGGAGATCGCCCAATGCTAGACAAGATTGCCCACTATTTCGATTTTCAGCAGCGCGCGTTGAATCTGCAGGCCTATCGCGCAGAAGTGATAGGCAGCAATATCGCGAACGCCGAAACGCCGTATTACAAGGCGGTGGATTTCGATTTCAAGTCGGCGCTTCAGGCGCAAGTGGACAGACAGGGGCAATTGGCGTTGGCGACGACGAATGCGCGGCACATCGCGAATCAGGTCGGGGGCGGCTCAGGCGTGCCGCTGCAATACCGCAGCGCGGTGCAGCCCAGCCTGGACGGCAACACGGTGGACATGGATGTGGAGCGCGGGGCTTTCGCCGACAACGCGCTGCAGTATCAGACCACGCTGACCTTCCTCAACAAGAAGATCAGCGGCCTGAGCTCGGCGATTCAGGGCAACGGCTCCGGAGGTTGATGAATGTCTTTGTCCAATCTGTTCAATATCTCGGGATCGGCGCTGTCGGCGCAGTCGATGCGGCTCAATGTGGTGGCCAGCAACCTGGCCAACGCGGAAAGCGCCACCAGCTCCACCGGGCAGCCTTACAAGGGGCGGCACGTGGTGTTCACCGCGATTCCGGTGGACACCGCCCAGCCGCAGGTCGCCGGCGTGCGCGTGACCTCCGTGGTGGAGGATCAGTCTCCGCCGCGCTTGAAGTACGAACCGGGCAATCCGCTGGCCGACGAGCGCGGCTACGTGACCATGCCCAATGTCAACGTGGTGGAAGAGATGGCCGACATGATCGCAGCGTCTCGGGCTTACCAGAACAACGTTGAAATGATGAACACCGCCAAGACCCTGCTGCAGAAGACACTGCAGCTCGGTCAGTAAACCAGCTAAAGGGTGACGGCCATGGCTACCGCAGCGACCAACGGCATCGGAAACGGATTCGACTACACCAATGTGAACAACGGGCAGGTGCCGGCCGGTTCCCTCCCGTCGGTCAACAAGTCCGGGACGAATTCCAGCAATTCGTCGGCGACCAGCGCCCAGGCGATGCAGGACAATTTCCTAAGGCTGCTGACTGCGCAGTTGAACGCGCAGGACCCGCTGAATCCGATGGACAACAGCCAGATCACCAGCCAAATGGCGCAGATCAGCCAGGTAGCCGGCTTGCAGACGCTGAACCAGACCATGCAGCAACTAGTGTCGGCGCAGAACGCCACCCAGTCGCTGATGGCCTCCAGCATGATCAACAAGAACGTGTTGATAGCGGGCAATGCGTTGCCGATGCCCGCGGCCGGACAAACGGTTCAGGGCGGCGTGCTGTTGAACGGCCCCGCCTCCTCGGTGCAAGTCAATGTCTTGGACAAAAATGGCAATGTCGTGGATTCCGTGCCGTTGAAGAATCCGGGCAAGGGGATGAATACTTTTTCCTGGGATGGCAAGGACGCAAGCGGCAACCCGCTGCCGGCGGATGGCGCGTATACCTTCCAGGTTCAGGTGACGCAGATCGACAAGTCCGGGTCCACCACCGCGACAGCTTATACCACCCAGCAGGTGAAAGCGGTTTCCTGGGCGAATGGCACGCCGATGTTGGTGCTGGCGGATAATTCCCAGGTGCCGCTGGCCAATGTCGCGCAGATGTCCTGAGCGCCGCGCGCCGAGATCTAGAGCTTAACGAGGAGCAGTAAGATGGGCTTTCAACAAGGTTTGAGCGGTCTGAACGCGGCATCCGTGCAGCTGGACACCATAGGCAACAACGTGGCCAACGCCAATACTGTCGGCTTCAAGAGCTCGCGAACCGAGTTCGGCGACTTGTACGGCAACAGCCTGTACGGCATCACCGCCACCACGCCGGGCATCGGCGTGCAGGTGCAGGCGGTAACGCAGAACATGGGCAACGGCAACCTGGACTCCACCGGCCGCAGCCTGGACTTGGCGATTAACAATGCCGGCTTTTTCATCATGGGCTTGCCTAACGGCACTCAGGCCTATACCCGCAACGGCCAGTTCCAGGTCAATAGCTCCGGCTATCTGGTCAGCTCCGCGGGGAATTATCTGCAAGGCTGGACGGCCGATGCGAACGGCAATATCGCGGAAGGGCCCGTCGGCAAGCTGCAATTGGCTGCGACTTCGATTTCGCCTAAGGCTACTACCAAGCTGAGCATGCCTGTTCAGTTGAACTCGAGCAGCAAGACGCCGACGGTGGCTCCCATCAACAATCCCGCCAATCCTAATTCCTATAATTGGCCGAATAGTCAAATTGTCTATGACAGCTTGGGCAATTCGCACCAGATGACTTTTTACTATTCGTTGACCAACTCCGCGGCAACCGGCAATACCTGGACGGTCAACGCCTATGTGGACGGCAATGCGGCGACCTCTCCCGCCAACTTCACATTGAATTTCGATACCAGCGGCAACTTGACCGGCTTCACGCCGGTGCCCATCACATTCACCACGGCGCCGCTGAACGGCGCGGCGATACCGCAGACGGTCACGCTTGACTACACCAACTCCACGCAGATCGCCCAGACTTCGGCGGCGCTCAATCCCGTGATACAGGATGGCTCGGCGCCCGGCACGCTGCAGGGCATCAATATCTCGGCGGACGGCTTGATTCAGGCCAGCTTTTCCAATAGCCAAACCAAAAGCATAGGGCGGGTGGCGCTGGCTAATTTCGTCAATCCGCAGGGTTTGCAGGATGTGGGCGGCAATCTGTGGGTGCAGACAGGCAATTCCGGCGCATACACCATCAATCGTCCAGGCGCGGGCAATACCGGCACGCTGTCATCCGGCCAGGTGGAGGATTCCAACGTCAACCTGACCAATGAATTGGTGAGCATGATCACGGCCCAGCGCTACTATCAGGCCAACGCCCAGACGATCAAGACGCAAGACACCTTGGTCCAGACGCTGTTGAACATCTAAGCGGCGAGTTGAAGCATGGATAGAATGTTGTACCTGGCGATGACGGGCGCCAAGCATGAAGCTTGGCAGCAGGCCACCACCGCCAACAATCTGGCCAACGTCAACACCAACGCCTTCAAGGCCGACCTGGCAGCCTTTCGCGCCTTGCCGGTGATAGGCGACGGCGCGCCGACCCGCACCTACGTGGTGGACAACACCATAGGCTTCGACGCCAGCCAGGGGCCGCTGCAGCATACCGGCAATCCGTCTGATTTCGCGTTGGGTTCGCCGGGTTACTTCGCGGTGCAGGGCGCGGATGGCCAGGAGGCGTATACTCGCGACGGCGGCTACACGCTGGACGCCAACGGCCTGATGCGCACGCGCACCGGTCTCACCATCATGGGCGACGGCGGGCCGATCACGGTGCCGACCGGCACGCAGGTGCAGTTGGGGCAAGATGGCTCGGTGATGGCGATACCCTTGATCGGGGCCAATCGCGCGCCGCAGCTGGTGGGGCAGATCAAGATGGTCAATCCCGGCCCCAAGGACCTGTACAAGGGCGAGGACGGGTTGTTCCACGTGAACGGCGGCGGCACGCTGCCCGCCAACGCCGACGTCAAACTGGTGCCGGAGACCTTGGAGTCATCCAATGTCAACTCCGTGGAGGCTCTGGTGCAGATGATCTCTCATGGCCGCCAGTACGAACTGAATATCAAGATGATGCAAACCTCGCAGCAGAACGACCAGCAGGCTGCTCAGCTGTTGTCCATGGGCTGAGGCCTGGACGAGAAAGAACAAGGTAAACCGCCATGATGCGCGCACTGTATATCGCCAAGACCGGCATGGACGCCAGCCAGTTTCAACTGGACGTGGTTTCCAACAACTTGGCCAACGTCAACACCATAGGCTTCAAGCGCAGCCGCGGCGTGTTCGAGGAGTTGTATTATCAAACGCTGCGCCAGCCGGGCGGGCAGTTGGCCAATGGCAGCACTTTGCCGTCGGGTTTGCAGATCGGCACCGGCGCGGCGGCGGTGGCATCCACCCGCATTCATGCCCAGGGCATTCCCAGCCAGACCGGCCAGCCGCTGGACATGCAGATAGACGGCAACGGCTTTTTCCGCGTCCTGCTGCCCAATGGCACCACCGCGTATACCCGCGATGGCGAGTTTCAGCGCAACTCCAACGGCGACGTGGTGACGGCGATGGGTTATCCGCTGAATCCCAATATCAATATCCCGAACAACGCGCTGCAGATCACCGTCTCCACCGCCGGCGTGGTGCAATACACGCTGCCGGGCGCTACCGCGCCGCAGACCGCCGGCACGGTGCAGCTGACTACTTTCATCAACCCGCAAGGCCTGGAAAGCACCGGCGGCAACCTGTACCTGCAGACGGCAGCCTCCGGCGATCCTCAGGATGGCGATCCGCAAACCGATAGCCGAGGCGCGATCAAGTCCGGCTTTCTCGAATTGTCCAATGTCAACGTGACTGAGGAGCTGGTCAACATGATCACCGCCCAGCGTTCGTTCGAAATGAACTCGCGCGCGGTGACTACGGCTGACCAGATGCTGCAGAAGCTGAGCAACCTGTAATCGATTTTGGGGAGTAAGGCGATGAGAGCCAAACTTGCGATGTTGCTGTGCGCGGCGGCGTGGCTGAGCGGATGCGTGGTGCAAGAGCCGCCGCTGGTGCAGTCGCCGACCACCGCTCGGCCGCAGCCGAGGCCGGTGGGCTTGCCGGCCAATGGCGCCATCTTCCAGGCGGCCAGCTATCGGCCTATGTTCCAGGACGCGATGCCGGTGCAAGTGGGCGACACGTTGCAGGTCAACATCCAGGAGAATTCGTCGACTTCCGCGTCGGAGCAGACCACGGATACCCGAACCTCGTCGCAGAACTCCAGCATCACCGCCGGCGTGAAGCTTCCCTTCTTGCCCAGCGGGCTGGCCAGCAGCCTGGGCGGCACCAGTTTCAATAGCTCGGGCTCGGCGAACAATACCGGCAAGGGCAATAATCAGGTGGCGACCAGTTTCATCAGCTCCATCACCGTGACCGTGATCGATGTGCTGGCCAACGGCAACTTGGTGATCAGCGGCGAGAAGCAGGTGCGCATCAACAGCGATACCGAGTCCATCCGCCTGTCAGGCGTGGTGAATCCGCGCGATGTGTCGCCGGATCGCGGCGTATCTTCGCTGAAGATCGCGGACGCCCGCATAGAACAGCAAACCAAGGGCAACAACCGTCTCTACAACGAGCCGGGCTGGCTGTCCAAGATTTTCATGTCGCTGCTGCCTATCTGAGCGCGGCGAAGGATGGCGTGGATGAAAAAATGGATCGTGCTGGCCAGCCTGCTGCTGGCCGCGCTGCCGGCTTGGTCGGCCCAGCGTTTGAAGGATATCGCCAACATCGGCGGCGTGCGCCCCAACCAGCTGATAGGCTACGGCTTGGTGGTGGGTCTGGACGGCAGCGGCGACAAGGTGACGTCGTCGCCGTTTACCGGGCAGGCGATGACCAATATGCTGAACCAATTGGGCGTGCAGGTGCCGCCCGGCACCAAGATTGATCCCAAGAACGTCGCGGCGGTGACGTTGACCGCGACGCTTCCCCCATTCGCCAGGCGAGGGCAGGCTATCGACGTGACGGCGTCGTCCATCGGCGACGCCAAGAGCTTGCGCGGCGGTACCTTGCTGCTGTCGCCGCTGAAAGGCGCCGATGGCCAGATCTACGCGATGGCCCAGGGCAATGTGGTGGTTGGAGGCGCCGGCGCGTCTGCCGGCGGCAGCTCCACCCAGATCAACCAGTTGAGCGTGGGCCGCATACCTTCCGGCGCTACGGTGGAGCGCGAAGTCCCCACCGCGCTGGGCGATGGAGAGTTCATTCATCTGGAACTGCAAGAGGCCGATTTCACCACTGCCAATCGCGCGGTGCAGGCGATCAACAAGGCCTTTGGTCTCGATACCGCCCGCGCGGTGGATGGCCGGTTGATCGAAGTGAGGGCGCCGTTCGATAGCAATCAACGGGTGCAGTTTCTGTCTCGGATGGAAAATATTGCCGTCGATCCGGCAGATCTTTCCCCGCTGGTCATCATCAACGCCCGCACCGGCTCCATCGTGATGAACCAGTCGGTGACGCTGGGTTCCTGCGCGGTGTCGCACGGCAATCTATCTGTGACCATCAACAACACGCCGCAGGTGAGCCAACCCAACCCGCTGTCAGGCGGCAAAACGGTGGTCACCAATCAGGCCGACATCACCATCAACAGCACCAGCGGCAAGGTGGTGGGGCTGAAGGGGGGGGCAAATTTGTCCCAGGTGGTGAACGCGCTGAACGCGCTGGGCGCGACGCCGCAAGATCTGATTTCCATTCTGCAGGCGATGAAGTCCGCCGGCTCGCTGAAGGCCGATCTGCAGATCATCTAATGTTGGGCACGGTCATGGCATGATTGTTGCTTTATACGCGGCGAGGAGTGATTCATGACCGCCAAATTCCAGTCCGTTTTGCCGCAGGACGCGCTCAGCCATCAACTGGCGATCGATCCCGGCCACTTGCGCAGCTTGCGCGCGAAGGCCGCGTCAGATCCGAAAGCCGCGGCGCGGGAAACAGCCGCTCAGTTCGAATCGCTGCTGATGAGCACGATGCTGAAGTCCATGCGCGCGACCAAGTTCGACGAATCGGATGACTCCAACAGCTTGGATACGTTTCGCGGCATGGCGGACCAGCAGATGATCCAGGCGATGAGCGCCAATGGCGGCCTGGGATTGGGCGACATGATCTACCGTCAGATCGCCAAGCAGTCCGGCTTCAGCCCCGACGAGGACAAGACCGCGGCCGTGCATCGGTTGGCTGGCCCCCCGCTGATGGCGCAGCCGGCGGGGCAGCGCATGCTGCAGGCTTATCGCAGCGCCCAGTCGGAAGCGGACGGCGCGGTGGCCAGCTTGGCGCAAGCGCCGCAGCCGTCCGGAACCGGAAAGGGCTTCGCATCGTCCTTGTTGCCGCACGCGCGTGGCGCGGCGGAGCAACTGGGCGTGGCGCCGGAATGCGTGGTGGCCCACGCGGCGCTGGAGAGCGGGTGGGGCAAGCGGGCGATACGCAACGCCGATGGCACGGACAGCCATAATCTGTTCGGCATCAAGGCCGGTTCCGATTGGCAGGGCAAGACGACCACCATCATGACCACCGAGTATGTGGGCGGCGCGCCGCAGAAGAGGATGGAGACTTTCCGCTCTTACGGCTCTTACGCGGAGGCGTTCTCCGATTACGCCAAGGTGCTCAAGGGCTCCTCGCGTTATAAGAACGTGTTGAACCAAGGGCAGAACATGTACGGTTTCGCCCAGGGACTGCAGGCTGGCGGTTATGCCACCGACCCGCGCTACGCGCGTAAGCTGGTGGATGTGGCGGCGAGTCTGGCGCAACAAGTCGCCAAGACTTGATCAAGTTCGGGCGGAAACGGCCGATAAGGAACGCAGGATAGGGGATTATCATGGCAATCGTCGGAGCGGACATATTCAGCATTGGCCTGAGCGGCCTCAACGTCGCGCAGAACGCGTTGTCGGTGACCAGCAACAACATCTCCAATTCGGCCACGCCAGGCTACAACGTCCAGTATCTGACCCAGGCGGGCAGAACGCCGCAGAACGCCGGGTTCGGCTATCTGGGGCAGGGGGTGGACGCGACCAATGTGCTGCGTACTTACAGCCAGTATCTGAGCACTCAGGTGCAAGGCGCGCAAGCCAACAGCAGCTACTACTCCAGCCAATTGCAGCAGCTGAATCAGATCAACAACGCCATCGCCAACTCCACCCAGAGCCCGAATCCGGCGATACAGTCCTTTTTCGGCGCGATGCAGACGCTGTCGCAGCAGCCGGCTTCGCTGCCTATCCGGCAGAACGTGCTCAGCATGGCGCAGGCGCTGGCGACCTCGATGACTTCGATGAACAGCCAGTTGGTGCAGATGCAGCAAGGCGTCAACGGCCAGATCGACACCACGGTGCAGAGCATCAATACGCTGGCCAAGCAGATCGCCGATCTGAATCAGAAAATTGGATCCGCAACAGGGGGCAATCCCAATGCGCCGCAGGCGCAGCCCAATACGCTGCTCGATGCGCGAGATCAGGCGGTGCTGGAGTTGAACAAGCTGGTCGGCGCCACGGTCGCCACCGCTACCGATGGCTCATACATCGTCAGCATCGGGTCGGGCCAGACCATCGTCGCCGGCAATCTCGTGAATCAATTGACGACGCAATCGGATCCCAACAATCCCAGCAATCGCCAGGTCGGGTTCGTGAATCCGAATGGCGGTTCCCCGATCATCCTCCCCAATAACGTGCTGGGGAGCGGTCAATTGGGGGGATTGCTCAATTTTCGGGACGGCACTTTGCTGCAGACGCAAAATCAGTTGGGCACGTTGGCCATCAATTTCTCCGCGGCGATGAATTACCAGAACTCGCTGGGCTTGGACTATAACGCACAGCCGGGCACCGCCATTTTCAACGATTTGTCGTCTTTTGCGACTAATCCGCAATACGCGGCAGGGCAGTTCCAGGTGTTGATGGGCGATCCCAAACTGTTGGCGACCACGTCCAACATGGTGCCGACCGGCACCGCAGGGGGTACTAGCGGAGTGAAGATGACCGGAGTGTGGTCGACTTTGCCGGGCACCTATGCGGGCAACATCAATGCGAACCCGCCTGTTTTCCCCGCCAAGACGGCCCACCCATCCAGCGGCTTGACCAGCATGACGGTCACAGCATCCGCGACCGCGCCGGTGACGATGACGGCGACCATTGTCGGCACCAATGGCGGGGGGCCATACAATGTGGTGCCCAACCCTGCGCAGCCCAATGGCTATAAACTGCAGACCACGGCTGTGCCGCCTGTTGACGTAGGCATCGGTTTTCAACTGTCCGGCAGCCCGGATTTGAATCAGACCTTCACTGTCGGTCCCGCTGTCGCCGGTTCGGCGAACTTGAAGGCTTCGGGCGACAACAGCAATTTGCTGCAACTGACTGCGCAGCAGAATATCGGCTTGGTGAATAACCAATCGTATCAGGTGTATTACAGCTCGATGGTGGCGTCCGCGGGCAACCAGGGCTATGCGGTGGGGCAGATGAATTCGTCGGCGCAGACGACTTTGGATCAGGCTACCAGAAACAATTCGAATTATTCAGGCGTGAACCTGGACCAGGAAGCCGCCAATCTGATCAAGTACCAGCAGTCCTACCAGGCCTGCAGCAAGGTGATACAGATTGCGCAAAGCACCTTCTCCAGCATCCTGAACATCATGTAAGGAGACCGGCCATGCGCATCAGCTCGTCAACCCTGTACACGTCCGGCGTGAACAATATGTCGAATCTGCAAGCCCATCTGGTGCAGGTGAATACGCAGATCGACTACCAGAAGCGGGTGGTGACGCCATCGGACGATCCTGTCGCTGCGGCGCGAATCGAGTTGCTGAACACCTCCAGCGGGCAGAATACGCAGTACAAGGCCAACACCCAGGCGGTGGACAGCTGGCTCACGTACTCGGACACCGCGCTCAAGGGGGCCATCGATTTGCTGAATTCGATGAAAAGCCAGGCGATCTATGCCGGCGACGGCGCCCTGTCGACCGCGCAATTGCAGGCGATCCAGAAGACCGTGCAGGAAGGCATGACCGAATTGGTCGGCTACGCCAACGCCACCGACGGCATCGGCAATTATCTTTTCGGCGGCAACCAGATCAACACGCCGCCCTTCACGTTGAACATGAGCAACCCGCCGACCATCACCTACAACGGCGATAATGGCCAGCGCAGCGTGCAGGTCAGCTCATCCCGCCTCATGACGATTTCCGATCCGGGCAATACCGTTTTCGGCTCGCTGGCGACGGGGGGGAGTCCGACAGCCGCTTTCGATGCCTTGATCAATCTGAACAATCTATTGGGCACGACGCCGAAGCCGGCCAACTTTGCCGCGCAACTGGGGCCCATCATCGATCAAATCGGCAACGCTGCCCAGCAAATGGGCGTTGGCTTGGCCTCGATAGGCGCGCGCGAGCAGGAAAACGCCAATCTCCAGAGCATGAGCGATAATCTCAACCTGCAGTACAACACCAGTGTCGGCGACCTGCAGAACCTGGACATGGCGCAGGCGATATCCGAATTCACCATGACCCAGACCTCGTTGCAGTACACGCAGAAGACTTACGCCCAAGTGGCGCAGCTGTCGCTGTTCAATTACATTTCCGGCTGACAAGAGCGTGGATGGAAAACGGGCCGCGTCGCGGCCCGTTTTTTTTTGCGCTGAGGGGTGGTCAATCCAGAGCGGCAGGCTCCACCACGATGCCGGCGCGCAATCCCGGCTTGACGCCGGGATTGGGGAACAGAATGCGCTCCTCGCCGCCGCGGGCGATGTAGCGGGTGTCGCCATCTTCGGCGATCAGCATGCCGTCCGGCAGGACGGTGAAATTCTCTACGTCGTCGGCCAGGTGCAGGCGGAAGGCGTCGCTGCGCTTGATCAGGTCGTACTTGGCGCGGAACAGCGGCAGCGCGCTCAGGTCTTCGCCGTCGGCAGGCGAGTCGGCGCCGGACAGCAGTTGCCGTAGGGCCTGGTCTATGCCGGAGAAGCGGGATAGGTCGTTCTGGCCGAAGGGGCGCGCCTTGCCCAGCTCCAGAGTGAAGGCGTCAGCCCGGCAGCAGCGGCTGGTGTGGTAACTGAAGGTGTTGGCCGGCGCGCTGTGCAGCAGCACGGCTTCTATGCCGCAGCGGCTTAGCCAGGCCAGTTGCTCGCGATTGGGCGGGCGTTGGTGGAGGAAGGGGGAGATCGCGAATTTCTCGAATGCCGAGCCGCGGATGGCCGTGTGGAGATCATAGTGCAGGCGGCGGCCGCGCGCTGGCTCGAAGAATGATTCGGCAAGTTTTTCCAGCTCGGCGGCGCGGGCGGCTTCCGGCGCGCCGGGCTGTTTGGCGTGGGCGCCGTTGAACAGGCGGTTCATATCGTAGTTGCCGTAGCGGACGCCCTGCCGGATGGCGTCCAGGTTGGCGAACATCACCAGCAATCGGCAACGCAGCGGCAGACGGCTTTCGGCGATGTCGCGCAGCATTTCGTCCACCACCTCGATCGGCGCGGTCTCGTTGCCGTGCACGCCGCAGGAGAGCAGGATCGAGTCGCCGTCCAGCGCGTCGCGGTTCAACTCCACGCAGCCAGGCGCGAGCCAGCGGGCGAAGAGTCCATTCGCCAGGGGCCAATCGGCGAGGGGGGCGGAGGCTGAGAGCGCGTATTGCAGAAAGGATGGGGTCATGGCGATGTGCGTTCGATAGGCGATGCCTGATTGTAATCGCCCGCCATCCTGCGGTCATGTCGGGACGCGCGGCGATGCCAGGCGGGGTGTTGCGAATCTGGTTAAAAAGCTTGTCGTTTGCCAAAAATGTCTGGCCTCGCCAGGCGGCTTTTTCGGTGCCGCATGTCATGGCTGTCGCGGCGCGCGGCGCGCAATCCTTTGTTTTGTCAGCCTTGATTTTTTCAGTGGCGGCGCAGGGGCGGACGGCTGGCCCGGAACGCAGGGCAGCGGCAGCGCCACGGGTGCATTTTTTTACTTGTCAATCAGCGAGATGTTGTTACAATCCGCGCTCGTTTGCGCTATGCAACAACTAACAATTCATCCTGTTTCGCTCCGACATCCCAGGCCCACATAAAAGCTGTAGAGCCCGAAAGCCGTGCACTAAGGAGCGGGGTTATCCATCATAAGTTCTGAGAGGAAAACTCATGGCTTGGTCTGTGGCTGATAGCCGGAGCCTGTACGGCATCCGGCATTGGGGGGCTGGTTATTTCGATGTCGGTGACAACGGCAATGTCGTCGTGCGTCCCAACGCGCGCCAGCGCAAGGAAATCGATCTGTATCGCCTGGCGCGCGATCTGGGCGGCAAAGGCCTGGATCTGCCGCTGCTGGTGCGTTTTCCGGACATTCTGCAGGATCGCGTCACCCGCCTGTGCGGCGCCTTCGACAAGGCTATCGCCGAGCAGGGGTACGACAATCGCTACACCGCCATCTATCCGATCAAGGTCAACCAGCAGGAAGCGGTGGTCAAGAGCATCATCGCCACTCAGGACGTGTCCATCGGTCTGGAAGCCGGCTCCAAGCCGGAACTGATGGCGGTGCTGGCGCTGGCGCCCAAGGGCTGCACCATCGTCTGCAACGGCTACAAGGACCGAGAATTCATCCGCTTCGCGCTGATCGGCGAGCGCTTGGGCCACCAAGTGTTCATCGTGATCGAAAAGGAGTCCGAAGTCGATCTGGTGATCGAAGAATCCCGCAAACTGGAAGTGCGCCCCAATATCGGCCTGCGCGTGCGCTTGTCGTCGCTGGCCTCCAGCAAGTGGTCCGACACCGGCGGCGAGAAGGGCAAGTTCGGCTTGTCCGCCGGCCAGCTGATTTCGGCCACCGACAAGCTGATCGCGGCCGGCCTGGGCGATTGCGTGCGCCTGATGCACTTCCACATGGGTTCGCAGATCGCCAACATCGCCGACTACCGTCTGGGCTTCCGCGAGGCGATCCGCTACTTCGCCGAACTGAGAGCGCTCGGCCTGCCGGTGGACCACGTGGACGTGGGCGGCGGCCTGGGCGTCGATTACGACGGCACCCACTCCCGCAACGACAGCTCGATCAACTACGACATGGACGAGTACGCCCATGTGATCGTGTCCATGCTGTCCGAGTTCTGCGCCGAGAACGGCATCCCGCACCCGCGCATCCTGTCGGAATCGGGCCGCGCGATGACCGCGCACCACGCGGTGCTGCTGATGAACGTGACCGACGTCGAGCGTCTGCCCGATACGGTGGCGCCGATCGAAAACGCGGAAGAGCTGTCGCTGCCGCTGCGCAAGCTGGTGGAGCTGGCCAACCTCAACGACGAGGAGCTGGTCACCGAGATTTACTACCGCGCCAGCCACTGCGTGACTGAAGTCAGCGAGATGTACGCCGAAGGCCGCTTGTCGCTGAAGGAAAAGGCGCTGGCCGAAGACCTGCACGCCACGCTGTGCCGCCGTCTGCACAACCAGCTGCAGGCCAGCCAGCGTTCGCAGCGCCAGGTGTACGACGAGCTGACCGACCGTCTGGCCGACAAGTACTTCTGCAACTTCTCGGTGTTCCAGAGTCTGCCGGATACCTGGGCCATCGACCAAGTGCTGCCCATCATGCCGGCGCACCGCCTGAACGAGAAGCCGACCCGCCGCGCGGTGCTGCAGGATTTGACCTGCGATTCGGACGGCAAGCTCAAGCAGTACGTCGATCAGCAGAGCATCGAGTCCAGCATGTCGGTGCACGAGGTGAAGCAGGGCGACGAATATCTGATCGCGGTGTTTCTGGTGGGCGCTTATCAGGAAATTCTGGGCGACATGCACAATCTGTTCGGCGACACCGACTCGGTCAACGTCTACGTACGCGACGGCGGCGAGCTGGAGATTTCCGGCGTGGAAGAGCACGACACCATCGAGGACATGCTGCGCTACGTGCACCTGTCGCCGGAGGATTTGCTCAACCGCTACGAGGCCAAGACCCGCGAGTGCGACCTGAACCCGGAAGAGCGCAGCCTGTACTTCGCCGAGTTCTGCCGCGGCCTGAAGCAGTCGTCGTATCTGGCGGTCTGATTTTCGCTTTTGCCAGAGAAAACCGGGCTTTGCGCCCGGTTTTTCGCGTCTGGCGCATCCATCAGCCGGGGTCGGAGCCTGGCGGCACGAAATACAGGCTGGGTCCGTCGATGCCGGGCAAGTCCAGCATGCGGTCGTAGACCAGGCCCAGCTTTTCCAATACCCGGATCGAATTGTGGTTGTGCGGCGCGGTGATGCCGACCACGCAGGCGATGGCCAGCGCATCCCGGCCGTGCGCCAGGCAGGCCGCGCCGGCCTCGGTGGCGTAGCCGCGGCCCCAGTGGCGCTCCAGAAAAGCATAACCGATGTCGGGGTGGGGCAGGCTATCGCGTTTGACCAGGCCGCAGATCCCGACCGGTTCGCCGCCGTCGCGCAGCGCCACCATCAGCAGGCCGTGGCCGTGTTGGCGGTAGCTGGCTTGCGGGCCCTTTTCGATGTAGTTGCGCGCGCCAGCGAGATCATGCACATCCTTGTCGCCGATATTGGCGAGGAAGGCCGGTTCGTTGACCAGCTCCAGAATGAAGGGGGCGTCGTCTTCCCGCAGCGGGCGCAGCATCAGGCGCGGCGTTTCTATGTCTAGGGAGTGCACGGAGTGAAGCTCTGGTGTGGGTGGGACAGGCTACAGTGTGCCAGCGGGCAGGGGCTTAGCCAATAAAAAAGCCGCGGTTTTTGCCGCGGCTTTTCGGGTGGGCGCAGGGCGTCAGCACTCGACGATGTTGACCGGCACTTCGATCACGTTGATGGCCAGGCCGCCGCGCGCGGTTTCCTTGTACTTGGTGCTCATGTCCATGCCGGTGTCGCGCATGGTCTTGATCACGCGGTCTAGCGACACGAAGTGCTGGCCATCGCCGCGCAGCGCCATCCGCACCGCGTTGATGGCCTTGACCGAGGCCATCGCGTTGCGTTCGATACAGGGCACCTGCACCAGGCCGCCCACCGGATCGCAGGTCAGGCCCAGATTGTGCTCCATGCCGATCTCGGCCGCGTTCTCCACCTGTTCCGGGGTGCCGCCCATCACTTCGCACAGCGCGCCGGCGGCCATCGAGCAGGCCGAACCCACCTCGCCCTGACAGCCTACCTCGGCGCCGGAGATGGACGCGTTGAGCTTGAACAGGATGCCGATGGCGCCGGCGGTCAGCAGGAAGCGGACGATGCCGTCGTCGTTGGCGCCCGGCACGAAGCGGTCGTAGTAGTGCATCACCGCCGGAATGATGCCGGCGGCGCCGTTGGTCGGCGCGGTCACCACGCGGCCGCCGGCGGCGTTTTCCTCATTGACGGCCAGCGCGTACAGGTTGACCCAGTCCATCACCGTCAGCGGATCGCGCATGGCGGCTTCCGGCGAGGCCAGCAGCTTGCGGTGCATGTCGGCGGCGCGGCGCTTCACCTTCATGCCGCCCGGCAGGATACCTTCGCGCTCGCAGCCGCGCTTGACGCAAGCCTGCATCACGCTCCAGATGTTGAGCAGGCCGGCGCGCACTTCTTCCTCGCTGCGCCAGGACAGCTCGTTTTCCAGCATGATCTGGCTGATGCTCTTGCCGTGGCGCTGGCACAGCGCCAGCAGCTCGGCCGCGCTCTTGAACGGGTGCTTCAGCTCGGTGACGCCCGGCGGGACGAAACCGGCGTCGACGGCCGCCTCGTCCACCACGAAGCCGCCGCCTACCGAGTAATAGGCGCGTTTGGACAGGCTGTTGCCGGCGGCGTCGAAGGCCTCGAAGATCATGCCGTTGGGGTGGTAGGGCAGGGTCTTCTTCTTGTGCAGGACGAGGTGCTCGCCTTCGACGAAGTCGATTTCATGCGTGCCCAGCAGCTTCAGTTTGCGCTGCTCGCGGATGGCCGCCAGCATGCCGTCCACGGCGTCGGTGTCGACCAGGTCAGGCTGTTCGCCCTGCAAGCCCAGCAGCACCGCGACGTCGGTGCCGTGGCCCTTGCCGGTGGCGCCAAGCGAGCCGAACATCTCGGCACTGACGCGGACGGTGGCGTCCAGCTGGCCGTCCTTTTCCAGGCGGCTGATGAATTGGCGGGCGGCGCGCATCGGGCCCACGGTGTGGGAACTGGAGGGGCCGATGCCGATCTTGAACAGGTCGAAAACACTGATTGCCATGGTAATGCTTCTCTAAGGGAAATTCCCGGCTCGGGGCCGAGTTGTTGTCGGGCGCCGCGAGGCGTCTCTTAGTTTGTATTGTAACGGTTGCCGGGCGAAGGCGCGCGAATGTCCTGCGCGAATCCGGCTATCGCGCGGCAGAACATTCTGGCGGCAGGTTAACTCAGAGCGCCATCGCATGCCACCCTGTCTGCAGCATGGTTTTATTTGGCATATGTCGTTGTTTCCCAAGGGATGCCGTCTCGCCAGGGCTGCCATGCGCAAGGGGCGCGATGCCGGGCCTGGGCTGCGCGGCTGCTAGGCTCCGATAGCCGGAAAGCCATTTCAGAACCACTGGATCACGCTCCGCCAAAAGCTGTCCGGAATCCACAGCAGCGCTGACGTGGTCAACAGGTAGCGCAGGAATTTTCCAATGGCCATGTAGCAGACGCTGGGCCAGAACGGGATGCGCAGCCAGCCGGCCAGGGTGCACAGCGGATCGCCTATGCCGGGCAGCCAGGACAGCAGCAGGATGGGCGCGCCGCGCCGACGCATCCAACGGAAATAACGAGTGTTCAACACGGGTTTTTCGGCGCTCGGGGGCTTGGCGTGAGGGTGGCCGTGCGTTCGCCGGCGGCGGTAGCGCAGCAGCGCGACTTTGGCGCCGTACCCCATCCACCAGTCGATCGCTCCGCCCAGGGTATTGCCCAGCGTGGCGACCGCCAGCACTTGCCAGAACATGTCAGGCTGGAGCTTGATGTAGGCGAATACGGCGGGTTCCGATCCCAGCGGCAGCAGGGTGGCGGATATCAGGCTGATCATGAAAATGGCGGATAAACCCACTTTCGGCAGCGCCAGCGCGCCAAGAAGCCAGTCCAGCAGTCCTTCCATATGATTTTGCGCGGAGTGTGTCGATGGGCGTCAATGATAGCATCGCCGCCTTTCGAATCCTGCTCTGGACTTGGAGGGGACGTTTGGGCTGCCCTGGTTGGGCGGGATGGCTCGATGGGGGGGCGAGTCGTCGCCCGGCTTGCCCATGTCTGCTCTTGTCCAAGGAATGCGGCAGTCTGATCGCACGGGGACGCTTTCCATCCGCGGGCAAGGATTTCGGCCAGCTTGCCGCCGCCGCGAGAGGCGAGCATGCTGGCTTTTTGCATTTGCTATGGTTAAACGACGGCCGGCTCGTCATTCAATGCGCATCTGCCGCGCGGCGGGAGACGGCGGGAGCGGGCCATTTCGAAACGTGAAGAGGAGCGGCGATGAAATCCTATGGCGCGGAGTTTCTGGGCACTTTCTGGCTGGTGCTGGGCGGTTGCGGCAGCGCGGTGCTGGCGGCGGCCTTTCCCAATTTGGGCATCGGTTTTGCCGGCGTGGCGCTGGCCTTCGGTTTGACGGTGGTGACGATGGCTTACGCCATCGGCCATATCTCCGGCTGCCATTTGAATCCGGCCATCTCGATTGGCTTGTGGGCCGGCGGCCGCTTCCCAGCCAGCCAATTGGCGCCTTATGTCGCGGCGCAGGTATTGGGCGGCATCGCGGCGGCGGCCGTGCTGTACGTGATCGCCAGCGGCGCGGCCGGTTTCGACGTGGCCAAGGGATTCGCCTCCAACGGCTATGGCGAGCACTCCCCGGGCGGCTATTCGCTGCTGGCGGCGCTGGTCTGCGAGGTGGTGATGACCATGTTCTTCCTGCTGGTGGTCATGGGAGCGACGGACAAACGCGCGCCTGCCGGCTTCGCGCCTTTGGCGATCGGCCTGGCGCTGACGTTGATCCACCTGATCAGCATCCCGGTCACCAATACCTCGGTCAACCCGGCGCGCAGCACGGGCGTGGCCTTGTTCGTCGGCGGCTGGGCGGTGCAGCAGCTATGGCTGTTCTGGCTGGCGCCGATTGTCGGCGGGATACTGGGCGCGAGAGTGTATCGGCTGATCGCTGGCGAAAGCGAGTGAACCGCGCTTTGTTCTCATGAAGAAAACCGCGGCTCAGGCCGCGGTTTTTCTTTGGGCGATCAGGCATCCACGTAGCGGGCCAGCAGCGCGTCCACGCGCGCGCCGCCTGCTGCGCGCAGTTCGGCGCGCAGCGAATCGGGCAGGCTGCCATCTGGCTCGGCGCGCAGCTGGGCAATGAAGTCATCCAGCGAACGCCGGCCTTGGCTGGCGTCCTGCAGCGCCTGATCCAGCAGGGCGAAGAATGTCGCGCCCTAGGAGTAGAACAGCGGATAGGCCGACTTGTCCCCTTCCCGATGCCGGCGCTCCAGCCGAGCGAGCCCCTGGGCGGGAGTGCGCTCGGGTTTGACGAACAGCTGCCACACTTTGTCTTTTTCCGCTTGCGGCTGTCGGCTTTGCCGCATGGTTTTCAGCCCGTAATAATGGGCCAGCCCTTCGGACATCCAGGCGCTTCCCATGGAGACGCCCGCCAGAGCCAACAGTTGATGCGACTGTTCGTGGGCGAGAATGGCGAGCAGGAAGGTGTCGCGCTCGGCGGTGTCGCGGGGATAGTTGACCAGCAAGCTGCGCATGCCGCCGGCTCCGTTGGCGCTGGAGGCGCCGTCTCTGCCCAATAGCGTCACCAGCAACTGGCCGGAAAAGGGAGCGTTGGGGCGAGGAGGGGGGAAGACGCGGCGCAGCGCGGTTAGCGCCTCGGCGTGATGGTCAAGAAGACCGCGCGCCGCCACCCGCGTCAGATCGTCAGCGACATAGCGGACTTGCCAGCCGGCTACCTGGCGGATGGTTTCCTGCCCCTTGCCGATAGCGTAGAACTCCGGCGCCTCGCCTGTGGCGGGAACATAAGCCTGGGTATCCGGCTTGCCGGCCACGCGGATGGCCAGGATCGAGCCTTCGGGCTTGCCTGATTCGCGCAGCAGGACCGTGGATGAAGTCAGCACTGCCCAACCCGGCAGCGCCAGGCTCTGCTGAGCGGAGGCGTCTGGCCCTTCTGGCGGCGGCGTATTGAGCGTGGCTTCCCATCGCACTTGCCTGCATGCCTGGCTTAGCCGCCAGCGGCCATCAGATTGTTTGGGCAGGAGCGAATGGCCGCAGCGGACATTGGCGATTTGCGCGCCGGCAGGCGCTTCGAGAAACTCGCCATGCCGGTCCGGCAAGTCCAGGCTGAAGCGCGGAGCGGGATGAGGAGAGTCCTCCAGCGATACGGTGTAAGCGGCCAGGGCGGGATGGGAGAGCGGGCCGCAGAGGCAGGCGGCGATCAAGGGCAGGCGCATGGCATTCCGCGATGTGGCAAAGAGGGTATCGACCCTCGAAAACGGCTGGGGTTCCATCGGAAGCCCGCTGGCGCCTGGAGCGTTGGTCTATCAATAAAGCTCAGACCGCGCGGCGGCCATTTCCTTACTCCGGAGAGTGTGATGCGATTTCACGTTTCGATGATCGTGGCGTGTTCCTGTTTTTATTCCCTGGCGTTGGCTGCGCCGGACGGCAAGGAGCTTTACCAGCAGAACTGCGCTGTTTGCCATGGCGATCGGGCTCAAGGCAAAACCGGTCCGCGTCTGGCCGGGGATGCCAGCAAATGGCGCAAGCAGTTGTTCGAGAGGGCGGTGCTGCAGGGGGTGGATGACGAGGGCAAGGCGCTGAAGGCGCCTATGCCTCACTGGAGCAAGAGCAGTCTGAAGGAGGATCACGGCAAGCCGCCCACGAAGGAAGAGGTGGACGCGATTCAGGCTTATCTCAAGACTCTGCATTAAGACGCTCGACCCGGCATCAGGAAGCGCGGGCGGCATGTCCGCCCGCTCCTGGGATTCGGCTGGATGCTCAGGCAGGCTCAGTCTTCGCCGCGCGCAGCCGCGGCAGGAGGCCGGCGATGATCTCGCAGCAGCGCAGCCGGTCCGCGAAGTCGTAACAGTCGACCGACAGCATGATTTCATCCACGCCGGTCTCGTCCAGCAGTTTCTGCAGCCCTGTCCGCACGGTTTCCGGTCCGCCGAACACCGCCGCGCCAAGCCACTCGCCCCGCACGGCAAACGCTTCGCGCGGGCTCCATAAGCCATCCATGCTGTCTACCGGCGGCGGCAGCGGGCGGCGGTCGCCGCGGATCAGATTGAGGAATTTCTGGTACGGCGTGGTGGCCAGCCGCTGGGCCTTGGCGTCGCTGTTCGCTGCAAGCGCCGGAATGCAGGCCATCGCGTACGGCTGGCTCAGAAAGGCGGAGGGCTGGAACAGCTGACGATACTGCTTCAGCGCTTGATGGAGCTGCGCCGGTGCGAAATGGGCGGCGAAGGCGAAAGGCAGGCCAAGTTGCGCCGCAAGCTGCGCGCCGTACAGGCTGGAGCCCAGCAGCCACACCGGCACATCGGTGCCTGTGCCCGGAATGGCGCGAACTTGCTGGCCTGGCCGCTCCGGTCCCAGGTAGCCGCGCAATTCGGCCACTTGCTGCGGGAAGTCGTCGCCGGCGAAACGGTCGCGGCGCAGCGCGCGGGCGGTGAGCGGGTCGGTGCCGGGCGCGCGGCCCAGGCCCAGGTCGATGCGGCCGGGGAACAGCGTGGCCAGGGTGCCGAACTGCTCGGCCACCACCAGCGGCGCGTGGTTGGGCAGCATGATGCCGCCGGAACCGACGCGGATGCTGTGCGTGTGGGCGGCGATGTGGCCGATCAGCACCGCGGTGGCGGAACTGGCCACGCCGGCCATATTGTGATGCTCTGCCACCCAGAAGCGGGTGTAGCCCAGTTGTTCGACATGGCGGGCCAAGGCCGCGCTGTTGCGCAGCGCCTGCGCGGCGTCGTCGCCGGCGACGATGGGCGCCAGTTCCAGCATGGAGAGGCGGGGGGATGCGGAGGATGTCATTCAATTCAGCCTGTGTTGGCGCGCGCGGCCGGCGCCGGCGCGGGATGAGAGCCAGTATACGCAGCGGCGCCGTTCGTCAGAAGCTGGCATTTTCAGGTGGGATAGTTGCCTTTCGGTGCGTATGGTAGTGAAAGAGCTGTCTTGAATTATCCTGGCAAGGCTATATTTGAGAATCATTCCTGTTTGAAAGAGCAAGCACCATGACGAATCGCAGCAATCTGGACATTGTCCGCGCCACTTACGAAGGCAAGTCCGAAGACAATGGCCGCAACCTGCTGGCGGCGCTGGCGCCGGACGCCGAATGGACCGAGGCGGCCGGTTTCCCATACGCCGGCACCTATGTCGGCCCGCAAGCCATCGTGGAGAACGTGTTCCAGCGGCTGGGCGGCGAGTGGGATGGCTACCGCGCGGCGGTAGACCGCTATTTCGTGGACGGAGACAACGTGGTCGCCCAGGGCTTCTACCACGGAACGTATCGCGCCACCGGTAAAAGCTTCACCGCGTCTTTCGCCCATGTCTACACGCTGAAGGGCGGCAAGATCGTCAGGTTCGAGCAGATTGTCGACAGCGCCAAGGTGTGGGAGGCGATGCGTCCCTGATCGCTTCGCGCGATGAAAAACGGCCAGCCCCGGGGGGCTGGCCGTTTTGTTTTGCGCCGAGGGCTTATGCCGGCTGGAGCCGCTCGCCGATGCCGGCGCGCAGCAGGCGCTTGATGATCATCTTGAGCACCACGCCGTACATGGGCAGGAAGAACAGCATGCAGATCAGCACCTTGAAGCTGTAGTCCACCAGCGCGATCTCCACCCAGTTGGCGGCCATGAACGGGTCGCTGCTCTTGTAGAAAGCGATGAAGAAAAAGGCCAGCGTGTCGCTGATGTTGCCGAAGAACATCGCGGCGGCCGGCGCCGCCCACCACGCCTTGAGCCGGCGCAAACGGTTGAACACCTGCACATCCAGTATCTGGCCCAGCGCGTAGGCGGCGAAGCTGGCCACGGCGATGCGGGCGACGAACAGGTTGAACTGCTGCAGCGCAGCCATGCCCTGCCAGGCGCCCTGGTAGAACAGCACGGACACCAGATAGGAGATCAATAGGGCCGGCACCATCGCTGCCAGGATGATGCGTCTGGCCAGCGGCGCGCCGAAAATGCGCACGGTCAGGTCGGTGGCCAGGAAGATGAACGGAAATGTGAACGCGCCCCAGGTGGTGTGAAAGCCGAATATGGTGATAGGCAGCTGCACCAGGTAGTTGCTGGAGGCGATGATGGCGATGTGGAACAAGGCCAGCCGAACCAGCGCGGACAGGCGCTGCCGGTCGGAGAATGCGAACATGATGCGTCCTTTTTGCGGAGTGGGGTGAGGGAACCCAGTAAGCGTCGGCCGGAAAACGACGCCGGCCCAAGCGGGGCGAAATGATACCGCTTTTATGGGGCGCTGCAAATATTGTTTGCAAAATCAAGGCGATTTTCAGCTTATATTCTAGGCATGCATGCGAAATGAGTCGTTGTTTGTTGGACAGGTCGAGCTATAAATATTCTAAGTAAATTCTCGTAAAACGAGCGCGAAACGCAGGGCTTGCAAGGAGCCGGACATGACCATCACCAAACGATTGCTGTTGACCACATTGTTAGCCTTGCTGGCCATGTTCGCCTTGGGCGTGCAGGGTTTGTGGAAGCAGCAGCAGGCGAACGAGCGCTTCGATTACATGAAGGTCAATACCTTTCCCAGCATTCATGCCTTGGATGATGCGAAGGAGGCGCTGGCGGATTTGAGGCTGACGCTGGCGCGCAGCGTGGCCTTGTCTGATCCAGCCGCCAAGAAGGCCGAGTTCGCGTCCCTCGGCGATGTGGACAAGCGCTTCGACGCCGCGCTGGACAAGTACGAGAAGGAGCTGCTTTCCAACGACGAGGATCGCAAGCTGCTGCAGACCGACCGCGACGACATGAAGCTGTATCGCCAGCAGCGCGACAAATACCTGCAGTTGTTGCAAGCCAACAGCGTGGCGGAAGCGGACAAGCTGATGACCGGCGACATGTCAAACGAGGCCAAGGCGCTGAACCAGGCGCTGATCGATCATATCGAATTCAACTACAGGTTGGCGGAGAAGCTGAGCCAGGACAACGACGCCGCCTACAAGGCGGCGTGGTGGCAATCGATGATCCTGGTGGTGCTGGCCGTGTTGGTATGCGGCTGGCTCAGCGGCCACCTGTTCCTCAACATCCGCAGCAGCCTGGAGGCGACGCTGGACACCATGCAGTCGGTGCGCGCTTCGCTGGATTTTCGCCTGCGCGCGCCGGTGATGCGGATGGATGAAATAGGCAAGACCGCCACCGCGTTCAATGAGCTGATGGCCAGACTGCAGCAGAGCTTCCGCGAAATCCGGCATAGCGTGGAGGAGATGGAGGGCTCCATCGTTCATATGGCGGACTCTTCCGGCAACATCGCCTCCAGTTCGGTGCTGCAGAGCGAATCCGCCTCGGCGATGGCGGCGGCGGTGGAACAGGTGACCGTCAGCATCAACCACGTGGCGGACCGCGCCCGCGAAGCCAACCAGCAGGCGCGCGAGGCCGGCGAGATCGCCGATCGCGGCAGCCGGGTGGTGCTGGGCACCGTGGACGGCATCAGCGCGGTGGCGGAGTCCGTGGGAGAGGCATCCGAGCGCATCGGCAAGCTGCGCGACGACAGCGCCACCATCGCCACCGTATTGGGCGTGATCAAGGATATCGCCGATCAGACCAATCTGCTGGCGTTGAACGCGGCGATCGAGGCCGCCCGCGCCGGCGAGATGGGCCGAGGCTTCGCGGTGGTGGCCGACGAAGTGCGCAAGCTGGCGGAGCGTACCGCCAGCTCCACCACCGAAATTTCCGGCGTCATAGATAAAATGCAGCAAGGCACGCAGGCGGCAGTGGCAGGCATGCAGGAGGTGGTGACGCGGGTGAACGACGAGGCGGAGAAGGCGCGCGGCGCCAGCGACGCCATCCAGCAGATCAAGACCAATTCCGAGCACAGCATGCTGCTGATAGGCGAAATCTCCTCCAGCATTATTGAGCAGGGCAGCGCCAGCAACACCATCGCGCAAAAGGTGGAGCAGATCGCGCAGATGGCCGAGGCCAATTCGCGCGCTTCGGCCGACTCGGCCGACTCCGCTCAGGAGCTGCGCAGCCAAGCGAGCAATATTCAGCGCACGGTGGCGCAGTACCAGGTGTAAAGCAGACAACGACAGGGATCGGGGAAGATCCGACAGGGCCGCGAGGCCCTGTTTTCATTTTCTTCAGGCCATGCAATGCGAAATAAATGATAAGCAAGCCAGGATTCATTGCTTAGCCGGGCGCGGCGCGCTTGTTAGATTGGAGCGATCTTCCCACTCGCAGCAAGTAGGCAGGCCATGGCAATTCCCCGAACATTCCTCCAAACCATTCTTTTCTCCCTATCCGCGCTCTCCGCCGCGGCGGGAGCCGCGGATGGGGTGACCATCGGTTACCAGACCGGCATCGACCCCGCCAAGGTGGCCCAGGCCGACGGCGCGTACGAGAAGGCCACCGGCAGCCGCATCAACTGGCGCAAGTTCGATAGCGGCGCCGACCTGATCGCCGCGGTGGCCTCCGGCGACGTGGCCATCGGCAATATCGGCTCCAGCCCGCTGGCGGCCGCCGCCAGCCGAGGCCTGCCGATCGAAGCCTTCCTGGTGGCCGACGAGATCGGCGCCGCCGAGGCGCTGGTGGCGCGCAAGGGCAGCGGCATCGCCAAGCCGCAGGACCTGATCGGCAAGAAGGTGGCGGTGCCTTTCGTCTCCACCACCCATTACAGCCTGCTGGCTGCGCTGCGCCACTGGGGCGTGGACCCGGCCAAGGTGAAGATTCTCAACCTGCGTCCCGGCGAGATCGCCGCCGCCTGGCAGCGCGGCGACATTGACGCCGCCTATGTCTGGGACCCGGCGCTGGGCAAGATCAAGCCCGGCGGCGCGGTGCTGGCCAGCTCGGCGGAGGTGGCCAAATGGGGCGCGCCCACCTACGACATCTGGGTGGTGCGCAAGGACTTCGCCGCCGCCCATCCCGAGTTCGTCTCCCGCTTCGCCCAGGTCTCGCTGGACGCCATCGCCGGCTACCAGGCCAATCCGCAGGCCTTCATCGCCAACGCGTCCAACATCGCCAAGATCAGCCGGCTGACCGGCGCCGCCGCGCCGGACGTGGTGGCGGGGCTGAAAGGCAACCGCTTCCTCGGCCGCGACGACCAGGCCGCGCTGCTGCAGTCGCCATTCGTGGCCGCGGTCGGCAAGACCGCCGTTTTCCTGAAGGCGCAGGGCAAGGTGGAATCGCTGCAGCCGGACTACGGCCCCTATGTGACCAACCGTTTCGTCAAGACGGCGAGGTGAGCATGGCGGCGCTGATCGCAGACAGGGTGTCGGTTCGCTATCCCGGCCAGGCGCAGCCGGCGCTGGACGGTGTGTCGCTGAGCGTGGGCCCGGGTGAGCTGGCGGTGGCGCTGGGGCCGTCAGGCTGCGGCAAGACCACCTTGCTCAATCTGTTCGCCGGCTTCCAGTGTCCCGATTCCGGCAGCGTGCGCTTCGGCGGCGCGCCGGTGGCCGGGCCGGGCGCGGACCGCGCGGTGGTGTTCCAGCAGCACGCGCTGCTGCCGTGGCTGAGCGCGCTGGACAACGTCGCCTTCGGCCTGCGCCTGCGCGGCGTGCCGCGCGCCGAACGCCGGGGACTGGCCCAGAAAGCGCTGGAGCAGGTGGATCTGGCCGATGCCGGCGCCCGCTATCCCTGGCAGCTGTCCGGCGGGCAGAAGCAGAGGGTCGGCATCGCCCGCGCCTTGGCCGGCCGCGCCGGAGCCCTGCTGATGGACGAGCCCTTCGGCGCTTTGGACGCCTTCACCCGCGAGCAGATGCAGGAGCTGCTGCTCAAGGTGTGGGCGGAGTCCGGCAGCAGCGTGTTCCTGATCACCCACGATATCGAGGAGGCGCTGTTCCTCGCCACCGAGCTGGTGTTGATGTCGCCGGGGCCGGGCCGCATCGTCAAGACGCTGCGCCCGCCTTTCAGCCGCCGCTGGCGCGCCGGCGACAGCGCGCGGGCGATCAAGTCCGATCCGGAATTCATCGCCTTGAGAGAACAACTGCTGGCCGACGTATTCGCCCAGCGCCGACAGGAGGCATGGGCATGAGCGGCGTCGAAACCACTGCGGAACAGGAGTTGCTGTCCGTTTCCTCTCGCATTGAGGACGGCCGGAGGCCGGGGCGCGAGCCGTCCCGGCTGTGGCTGGGCGCGGCCAGCCTGGCGCTGCTGCTGGGAGGCTGGTGGCTGCTGGCGCATAGCGGCTGGGTGCCGGCGTTGTTTCTGCCCGCGCCGGAGGCGGTATTGAACAAGCTGTTTGTCGTCGCCGGCCAGGGCTTCATGGACGCCACGCTGTGGCAGCACCTTGAGGCCAGCCTGCAGCGCATCGCACTGGCCTTGACCGCCGCGGTGGCGGTGGGCGTGCCGCTGGGCGCGTTGATGGGGCGCAGCTCGCTGGCACAGGGCTTGCTTGATCCTATGTTGGAGGCATATCGTCCGGTGCCGCCGCTCGCTTACCTGCCATTGATCGTGATCTGGCTCGGCATAGGCGAGCTATCCAAGGTGCTGCTGATTTTCCTGGCGATCCTGGCGCCGGTGGCCATCGCCACCCGCCACGGCGTGGCCCAGGTCAGCCGCAACCGGCTGCGCGCGGCGCAGAGTCTGGGCGCCAGCCGCTCGCAGCTGTTGTGGCTGGTGGTGTTGCCCGAGGCGCTGCCGCAGATACTGACCGGCATCCGCATCGGTTTGGGCGCCGGCTGGTCCACGCTGGTGGCGGCGGAGCTGGTGGCGGCCACGCGCGGGTTGGGCTTCATGGTGCAGTCTGCGGCGCAGTTCCTGGTCACCGACGTGGTGCTGCTGGGCATTCTGGCGATCGCCGCGGTGGCCTTTTCGCTGGAGCTGGGCCTGCGCGCGTTGCAGGATCGGCTGGCGCCTTGGCATGGACAACAAGACTAAATACCAGCAAGAGGGGATTGGAATGAGTTTGCAATTGACCCGCCTGAGCCCGGCGCTGGGCGCGGAGGTGGAGGGGATGGACCTGGCGCGGCCGTTGGACGACGAGCAGCGCCGGGCATTGAGCGAGGCGCTGCTGCGCCATCAGGTGCTGTTTTTCCGCGGCCAGGACATCACGCCGCTGCAGCAGCGCAATTTCGCGGTGCGCTTCGGCGACCTGCATACCCACCCGATTTACCCGCAACACCCGGACGCGCGGGAGATCGTGGTGCTGGACACCGATGTGGCGGATTTGCAGGACAACGCGATCTGGCATACCGACGTCACCTTCATCGAGACCCCGCCGCTGGGCGCGGTGCTGGCGGCGCGGCTGCTGCCGGAGCTGGGCGGCGACACGCTGTGGGCCAGCGGCA